>CALAKO010000083.1 GCA_937922955.1 uncultured Peptococcaceae bacterium
TGAAAATACTTGGACGCTGCCTGTGGTAAATGTGATTGTCCCAGATGCTGGAGAACAGATTCAGCAGATTGATCTCAATTACGACGAGCATAGCTATAGTGAAGCCACCTATGCGCTCTTTGAGAAAGATTGCTACTACACGCTTAAAGTGTTCTTTCCGGATTTAAGCGAGGAACAGTTGACCAGCCTCTACCAAACCATTAACCAGAGCAGTTACGATAACACTTTTCCTTCAACGCAAAAGTATCGAGTTGGCAGTGCGCAGCTACCTGTTAAATTGTTTTATAGAAATGGCATCGGTGTGTTTGGCTATTTCGCCATTGGTGCACCCGTTCACTTCTGCGTAATTCCTGTGGACGATGCGACCATCGCCGATTATAAAGCCGGCGGGGTAGATGTCCAGGAAATTGGCGTATAAAAATAAGAGCGATGTTGTAAGCATCGCTCTTATTTTGTGTGTTAGAAAAGTATATAGGCAATTGGAATGCCTAGGACGAGATAGACAACCAAAGCAAGCGTAACCATGATGCCACCGTATTTTATGATGTCATTCATGGTGATGCGGTCATTGGCGTGGAGCACGGCGGCGTATGGAGAGGCGGCTGGTGTGAGCACGGCTAGGAACATGGCCATGGTGGTGGTCATTGCCAGTGGCACTGGGTTGTCGATGCCAAGGGTGGGAGTCATGGCGATGATGCTGATAGCGTTGTCAATCAAGTAGCCAGAAATATCATTCGTAGTGATTATTTTGCCACTGCTAGTGTATGCATTTTTGAGTAGGTAAAGTGATTGAATACAGCAATGGTTCGGCCAACACCAATCATTGCCAATATGGTGCCAACGCCGACACCGACGATGTGACCGGTGAAGATCAGGCTAAGCGATATGGTAATGGCAATGTTGGATAAATCGAAGAGATTTTTGGTCAAGCCAACATTTTTATGAATGGCATCAGCGATGGTTTGGACAATGCCATCGCCAGGATTTGGGATGATGCGCATATTAAGAGACATGGCTGCACCGATGCCTGTGCAGATGATGGCGCAAATGAGAATGGTGAAACGAATGCTTAATTCTGCTGCTGGTGCCAACCCCAGAGATGATAAGTCTGGAATGGCAGAGGTGAACAGGTTTAAGAAACGCGTAAAAACGATGCTTAGCGGAATTTGTAAGAAATCCAGGAGGAGTACAAGCTTTAGTGACGCGCGAGCGTGGCTTGATTTCAAACCGCCATGCAGATGCACCAGCAGTTGAATGACCACAAAAACACAGTAGAGCACCAGCGTCATATTGCCAAAATTATAGCCAGAGATTTCTGAGATGCTGAAGGATACAGAAATAATCGGCGAGACACCCAATCCAGCTTTGGTATTGAGGGTCAATCCCAGTGCGAGAATGAGTAGTCCGACGACATAAAAAATAAACCGATGGGTTTGTGCTTTTTTCATAATGCGCCAGCTTTCTATAAATGATCTGCCTTTCTATTTTAAATGTGTGTCTGGGCTTTGTCAAACAGCAGGTATGAATATGGTTACAAAGGGCTGATATTATAAACTTTTATTAGCTTTTTAATTTGGCTTTAAGATATATTATATATGATAAAATCACAGGATATTATCATGGAAAATAGGTGTAAGCATGAAGAAATTTACATTCACAGCGGCCATGGTGCTGCTTGCTCTCTTTTTTGTGTTGGGCATCTTTGTATCCGGATATTCTCCAGAGAAAGATGAAGACGCAAGTGCAGAGCAGTTGACAGAAACAGAACGTGCCGAAGAAGCGGCTGATTCCCAAAGACAGTCTGCTGAGGAAGTGTCTGCTGATTTGGCAGCTATTTTTGACGAGTATTTTGCCGAAACAGGGGTGGATACTTCCATGCTGGGCATTAGTGTTTATGATTTTGAAAGCGGCGGCAGTTATGCGCTGAATGATACCGTATATTTTACTGCTGCCAGCACGTATAAATTGCCTCTGGCAATGCTTTATTATGAAAAAATCAATGATAGGACCTATGCGCTGAGTGATGGCTTGCTTTACGAAGCCTATCATTATGAAGAAGGCGGCACCATTGCTTATGATTATCTGCCTGGCAGCTATATTTCCATCGAAGAACTGCTGCATTGCCTGATTATTGATTCTGACAATACCGCAGGACATATTTTATATGAAAATCTTGGCGGCTGGCAGGCTTTTAAGGAAGCCGCCGCCAAATACAGCGATACGGCCATTGCTGAGACGGACAGCGAGTATTATTCTGGAGAAAATGAATTTACGGCTGCTTATATGGAGGATGTGCTGGATTATTTGCATACCAATGCTGACGATTTTGGAACACTGCTCGATGACATGCAGCAAGCAATGCCGGATGACTATTTGAACATGTATATTGGCGATGGGATGGCGCAGAAATATGGACAGTATGAAATGGCCGAAAATGCAGTGGGCATTTCGATGAGCGGACATCCTTACAGCATTGCTGTCTTTACTTCGCTGGGATATACAGGGCGGCTTTTGATTGGAGATGTCAACGAGCTTTTATGGCAATACTTTAATGCTGCCACAGACAATAAAAACATATCTCCGGAAGAATCGGCAGAGGCTGCAGCAGCTTGATTCCAATTCGTACCCTGCGTGTTGTCGCACGCAGGGTTTTGCGTTATAATGATAAAACTTTGATAAAAAGGAGAGCGTTTATGGCGGAACAAATCACTCAGGAAAAAAAGCATGGTGTGAAGCGACAGGCATTTAAAGCAGCGTTTCCTTACACCGTTCCAATTTTTGCTGGCTTTTGGTTTTTGGGCTTGGCCTATGGCGTTTATATGCATGTGTCTGGGTTTAGTTTTATCTATCCTTGCATTATGGCGGCTGTTATCTTTGGCGGCTCATTGGAATTCGTTGCCGTGTCCATGCTCTTGAGTCCTTTTGCGCCTTTGCAGACTTTTTTGGTGGCTTTGATGATTCAGGCACGTCATCTATTCTATGGCATAGCCATGCTGGATAAATTCAAAGGACTCGGCTGGAAACGCTGGTACTTGATTTTCGGCATGTGCGATGAAACCTTTTCCATCAATTATTCCGTAAAAATTCCAGAAAATGTGGATCGTGGCTGGTTTATGTTTTTTGTCACCTTATTGAATCAGTTTTACTGGGTATCAGGATCCACTATTGGTGGGTTAGTCGGAAACCTTATTACTTTTGATACAGAAGGATTGGATTTTGTGTTAACGGCGATGTTTGTTGTGATCTTTTTGGAGCAGCTTTTAAAGGAAGAAAAACATTATACCGCTATCATTGGCCTCGCTGCATCCGTCGGCTGCCTGCTTTTGTTTGGCAAGGACAGCTTCCTTATTCCCAGTATGTGTGTGATTCTTCTTGTGCTCGTCGCTTTTCGCAAACCATTAGAAAAGGCTGGTGACTGATCATGACATTGATGCAACAAATTCTCACCATTGCGATCTGTGCGCTGGCTACTATGCTCACACGTTTTCTTCCTTTTTTAGTTTTCCGTGAAGGCAAAGAAACACCGGCTTTGGTGACCTATCTGGGCGCGGCTTTGCCGTCAGCCATCTTTGCAATGTTGGTGGTGTACAGCTTGCGCGGCGTGGATGTACTCGCTGGCAGTCATGGCGTGCCAGAAGCAGTCTCTATTGCTGTAACCGTGGGTCTGCATCTGTGGAAACGACAGATGCTGCTTTCCATTGCTGGCGGAACGGTTTGCTATATGCTTTTGATTCAGTTGATTTTTTAATAAAGAAAACGATTTACAAATTAAACCGGCTGGGCTGACAGCCGGTTTTTTATTTATATGTAAATATATGAATGAACTATTTCGCTAATCACAGCGATAACCCGCTGGGGAATGCTTGTTTTCTTTTCTTGATTTTGATAAGGTAAGGGTGACGCATACAAGATATGAAAGGCGTTTGATGCGTTGAATTTTGAGAGGAAAGGTGAATTTTGAAATGAAGAAACATGGCAAAAAAGTGATTTCTCTGGTTCTTTCATCAGCAGTGCTGTGGGGCTGCTTGCTGCCGGCT
>CALAKO010000084.1 GCA_937922955.1 uncultured Peptococcaceae bacterium
TTTCAATACAGGTTCGATATCATCTTCTGAGAGAATGCGATAGGTTTTGAAACCATACGCTTCAAAAATCTTTGAAAAGTCAATGTCACATTGGAACAATACATTGGTATATCGTTGACCAACATAATGGTATTGGAGCTGACGCACCATGCCCAATGCTTGGTTGTTAAACAAGAGAACCTTTACCGGAAGTTTTTGTTCCATAATGGTCCCAAGTTCATACATCCCCATTTGGAAACTACCATCACCAGTAATGGCCACTACGGTACTATCCGGGCAGGCAACCTGTGCCCCAACGGCTGCAGGAATACCATATCCCATTGTTCCAAGTCCGCAAGAAGAGATGAATTGATGCGGCATTTCACATTTCAAATAGTTAGCAGCCCAAACTTGATGCTGACCTACATCCGTTGTAAAGAAACTATTTTTGGGATCAACAAGATCACTAAGTTTATTCAATACCTTAGGCACAATGCGATCTGGTTCTGGCGCACCTTTTGCACGATCGAGGTAGTTACAATCCACCAAATTCGGATCTTTACGCTGCAGCGCTTCTTCCAACTGAAGCATGACCTGTTTTGCATCCCCAACAATCGGAATATCTGGAACGATGTTCTTTCCAATTTCAGCTGGGTCAACATCAACATGAATGACGAAGCTATCCGGTGCAAAGAGATTTGGTGCATTTATGATACGATCATCAAAACGAGTCCCGATAGCCAGGAGCACGTCAGACTGACGCACCAAATCGTTGGCTTCCTGATTGCCATAGGTACCCAACATGCCTACAACGTGAGGATCACTTGCCGGCACGCTGCCCAGCCCCATCATGGTGCAGACAATTGGACAGTTTTTCTTTTCAGCCAATGCCAAGACTTCTTTTGTTGCTCCAGCAGTATTAACGCCGCCGCCAGCAATGATAACCATGCGTTCTGATTCAGCAATCGCTTTTGCCGCACGTTTAATCATCCCAGCATGTCCATAGATGGTTGGTTTATAGCTGCGAATATCAACATGCTCCCATGGCTCGTACACAGCCACCTGTTGCTGGGATACATCACGAGGAATATCGACCAGAACCGGACCAGGACGGCCAGAACGCGCAATGTAGAATGCTTCAGCAATAATGCGAGGTAAATCTTCCGCGTTTTGAACCAAAATATTATGTTTGGTGATCGGAGTCGTAATACCTGTAATATCCGTTTCTTGGAACGCATCAGTACCAATCAGATGCTTCGCAACCTGGCCAGTAATTGCCACTAACGGAATGGAATCCATATACGCCGTTGCAATACCAGTTACCAAATTGGTAGCCCCTGGACCACTCGTTGCAATGCAAACGCCTACGGTGTGCTTTGCACGTGCGTAGCCACTCGCTTCATGCACTGCCCCCTGTTCCTGGCGAACAAGAATATTGTTGATCGGACTCTTGGCAAGAGCATCAAATATTTCCAATAAGGCACCACCCGGATATCCAAAAATATCCGTTACGCCTTCGTCTCGCAATGCTTGAACTAAAATTTCTGCGCCGTTCAATAGCAACACCTTCCTTACTTGTTTATACCAGAGCGCTATGCGCACCTGTCAGTGCTTAGAATATCAGTCGTTTTTATCGTTTGCGTTGAGGAATGGCATCATGCTGCGGAGCTGACCGCCAACTTCTTCGATTGGATGACCAGCTTCTTTTTCGCGCATTGCATAGAATTCTTTGAAACCATTTGCATAGTCATCGCGGAATTCTTTTGCGAATTTGCCACTCTGGATGTCTGCCAATACTTCTTTCATTGCTTTCTTGGTTTCATCAGTTACAATACGTGGACCAGTGACATAATCACCATATTCTGCAGTGTTGGAGATGGATTTACGCATCTTATCCATGCCGCCTTCATAGATCAAATCGATGATCATGCGCATTTCATGGCAGCATTCAAAGTATGCCATTTCAGGCTGGTAACCAGCTTCAACGAGAGTTTCAAAACCAGCTTCGATCAGAGAGGTCAAGCCGCCGCAAAGAACAGCCTGTTCACCGAAGAGGTCGGTTTCAGTTTCTTCTTTGAAGGATGTTTCGATAACACCAACACGGGTACCACCGATACCATCAGCCCAAGAAAGAGCGATCTGCAGAGCGTTACCGGTTGCATTTTGCGCAACAGCGACGAGATCAGGAACAGCGGAACCTTTGGTAAATTCGCGACGTACGATGTGACCAGGACCTTTTGGTGCGCACATAAATACGTCTACACCTTCTGGAGCTTTGATGTAACCAAAGTGAATGTTAAAGCCATGACCAAAACCAAGTGCATTACCTGCTTCGAGGTTTGGTTCAATTTCATTTTTATAGATGTCTGGCTGAGTTTCATCCGGAGTCAGAATCATGATAACATCACTCTTCTTTACCGCTTCAGCAACTGGATATACTTCAAAACCATCTTCACGAGCTGCCTGAGCAG
Organism: uncultured Peptococcaceae bacterium; assembly: GCA_937922955.1. Taxonomy (GTDB): domain Bacteria; phylum Bacillota; class Peptococcia; order Peptococcales; family Peptococcaceae; genus UMGS1590. The sequence continues at coordinate 2,451 of CALAKO010000084.1, forward strand.
ATTTCCCTTCGCGAATACCGATGATTACATTGAAGCCACTGTCACGCAGGTTCTTTGCA
>CALAKO010000085.1 GCA_937922955.1 uncultured Peptococcaceae bacterium
GGCCTGGCTAAGTCATCGAAGGGGGGAGTAAGGCCACAGCATTTCTCCAAGCCGGAAAGCAAGAAAGAGCATCTGACAAAAAAGGTGCAGATGCCGATCCAAAGAAAGAGGATATGCCGAGGGCGGCGTATCTGCTCTTATCTGAGAAAAGAAGATTCGACGAAAGCAAGCCTTTCCGGGCCCAAACCGCTGACGCGGTTGTGGACGTACAGGCAGCCCCTGGGCGGCGAGTCCCAGGAGAAGCCACCCTGAGTTGGGCAGGAAGAACCCCAACGCCGAATGCGGGCGGCAAAGCACCGCAGAAAATTTATTGGGAGGGAAATATATTGAATAAGATCTCTAAAAAGATTGTAGCGCTGGTTACCATGGCAGCATTCGTTCTGACCTTGGTTCCTTTCGCTGCATTCGCTACTCCAGGAACAGTAGAAGGCTCTACGGCTACTGTAACGCAAGTAGCTTGGAATAAGGCTAAAGTAGATGTTAAACTTTCTGCTGAAGACCTTCAAGATATTACATCCGGAAATGTTGTTGTTTGGGCAACAGATGCAAGTGGAGCTGAAGTTCAGCCAAATGCTGGTGTAACTTCTGCTAATACTGCATGGAATGCGTGGGCACCAGGAACTGTAGGCAAAAATGCATTCTATACAACAGGTGCAGAAACTCTGACCACAACTCTTACATTTGCAAAGGAAGGTACTTATACCATTCATGTTGCATTGAATGAAGGTACTGCAAATAGCGTAAGTGACCTTACTCAGAGTTTAGTGGAAGAAACTTTCACTACACGAGAAGCAGTTAGTGAACAGTCTAAATATGGTGTCATTGAAGATGGTGCAGTTCAAGCTGAAGCTACTGTAGAAGTAGGCGCTGATTTGGAAACGGCTTTCTATATTAATGCTAAAGACAGTGCTGCTACTGATGATAAATTAGCAAAAGTATATGTATGGGCTGTTAATGAAAAGGGTGAAGTTACTGGACTTTCTGCGGTATCTGCTGGAAAAGGTGCTAGCTTGAAAGTTGGTCAACCTCAGTCAGTAGGTACTGGTACCGATCGTTATGCTTTCCCATTGACAAATGTTGCTAATGGCGACAAGCTGAATGTTCAATTCAATGCTGCTGGTACCTATACACTCTATGCTGGGGTTGGTAACACCTATGATATTGCAAAAAATGCAACGCTTAATAAAGATGATGTTAACACTAAAGTTACCGTTACCGATGACAGTGAAATTACTGCATTGGATTTGAAGGCAAACGTTGGTACCATGACTTTTAATGATGATACTGACACTTACACTTTGGATCTGACTGGTACAGATTTTGCGTTCGATGGCAATGACAAAATCGTGATCGATGGTACTGCATATGTTGGTAAGAAACTTGCTACTGGCAAAACCATCAATTTTGAAACCACTGCTCCAAAATCTGTTGTAGAATTCTGGAACACTGATAACAGCACTGGTAATGATGGTAAGTTTGGTACCACTATCACCATGCAGGACAAGCAGAACGCTTTGATCTCTATCACCGATTCTGAAGGCAATGTTGAATACACTCTTCGCATTGTTGCTACTAAGACCACTGCTACCAACATCGACCGCACTTTGACTGGCGGCTATGTACTGGCTGGTACCGATAAGGACTATGCTTCCGCAGTTTATGGTCAAGAAAAAGGTGTCAATAAAACTGTAAACTTCGATGATGCCGTTGAATTCGAAATCACCGATCAGAAGGGCAATCCTGTAACTGATGAAAATGTTGGAGCTACGATCGATATTAAGGCTCAGCCAAAGAAATCTACTCTTTCTACAAAAGATCTGAGTCTCGTTTCTCTTGGCAATGGCAAGTACACCTTGGCTTACAAAGCAGATAACAATGACTTTGCAACTGATCTCGTTGAAGGCGAATACACCGTTCGCGTATCTCTGCCAAGTGAAGACAACGCTACTGTTACTTTCAAAGCCGCTGAATTTGGCGACATTGAAGATGTAGAAATGAAACTTGCTACGGATAAAGGTTACAAGCTGGATGATGAAGTTCTGCTTGGTGATACCGTTAAAGTTTCTCTCGTTTATGTAGACGAAAATGGTCTCAAAGTTCCATGCAAAGATAAATTTAGCTGGTCTGTAAAGAGCCCTGCTCATGCCGTAAAAGCAAATGCTGATTATGCAAATGGTACCTTCACTCTGAAGGCAGATACCATTGAACATCAGGGCGTTATCGGTTCTGAAGTAACCGTTCAGGCTGCTGTTAAAGACTTTGGTTTCGTTGAAAGAGCGCTTACCATCGTTGATTCCTACAACGAATATAGCCTTGAATTTGACCCAACCGAAGGTCCAGTTAACGAATACAACAAGGTTGATGTAACTGTACTGGAAGATGATGGCGACGAAGCAAGAGTCAACGGTGATGTAAAAGTATACTTGATTGACTCCAGCAACGATGACGCTAAGGTCAGCGTAGATGTAAATAAAAACAACCAGATCGTGATTTACTCCGATCAGGAAACTGTACTTGATATTGCAGTAACCGTTAACAATGGCGAACAGATTATCGCTGCAGGCAATCTTTCCTACACCGTTGGTAAGGAAGATCCACTTGCTAACCGCACTGTTGTTATGACCATCGGTTCCAGCAACTACATTGTTAACAACAATATTGTTAAGGGCGACGCTGCTCCATTCGTAGACAGCAACTGGAGAACCATGGTTCCACTTCGTGCATTGGCTGAATCTTTCGATGCTGAAGTAAACTGGGATAACGATGCTCGCACCGTTACCATCAATTACGATGCAAACACCCAGATCGTTATGACCATCGGTGAAGAAACCTACACTGTAAACGGCGAAGAAATGACCATGGATACCGCTCCTGTTATCCAGGGCGAACGTACCTATGTACCAGTTCGTTTCGCTGCTGAAGGTATGGGCTTCACTGTAACCCCACTCTACGACAGCAACGGTCTGACCGCTTCTGTTGTATTCCAGAAGTAATCTCTGATTGCTCTCTGTGAGTAAGTAAATCAAACCTCGCTTCCTTCGGGAGGCGAGGTTTTTTTATACAGCTTGTGGGCGTGGGATAATTATGGTACAATCAGAGCATAATCAATGAAAGGTGGGCGTCAGAATGGCTACGATTATCCCTATTCGCGATCTCAAGGACACGGCGAAAGTGTCGAAGATGTGCCATGAGAGCGAGGAACCGATTTATATTACTAAGAATGGTTATGGCGATATGGTGCTGATGAGCATGGAGGCTTACGAAAAGCTGGCGAGCATTGCGAAGACCGACGCCGCCATTCGTGAGGCCGAAACGGAATTTGCTGAAACTGGAGAATTGCTGGACGCGCGCGAGGCGCTGGCGCAGCTGCGGAGGAAACATTTTGGATAAGTACAAGGTGTTGCTCTATGCGCGAGCCTATCGCGACTTGGATGCGATTTATGGCTACATTGCCGAGTCGCTCCAGGCGCCTGATACAGCAGCGCACATGATCGATGAACTGGAAGAAGCCATTTTCAGTTTGGAAACGCTGCCGCATCGCGGCGCGGAACGACGCGTGGGGGCGTATGCCAATCAAGGCTATCGCCAGCTGCGTGTGAAGCACTATGTAATCGTGTATCGTGTGCTGGAGGATGACAAACAGGTGCATATTGTGACCGTGCGCTATGGCCCCAGCGATTTTTGAAAAAACCTTCTATATAATATTAGACTTGTCAGCCACTCCCTTTTTGTGAGTGGCTTTTGTTATTTTCCCTGTCGCCGCGGTGGGGGGATGATCAATTTTTGGGGGGACTTTACTTTCTCTCTTTCCCTTTGTGTCCGTTTGGCCTTTCGTGGCTTTGGGCCACGAGCTCCCCGCGGGGGGCTTTTTCTTTTTTGGGCGTTTCGTTGGCTAAGAACGCTTTATCTTAGCAAACGATTGCGCACAACCGGTTCTTTTCCCTTTTTGAGCCAAGAGGCAGTGGCGGGGGCCGCCGTCTCGCGCGCAGCCTCCGCGGCGGCTGGACCTTTGCATGGGCCTGGCTAAGTCATCGAAGGGGGGAGTAAGGCCACAGCATTTCTCCAAGCCGGGAAGCAAGAAAGAGCATCTGACAAAGAAGGTGCAGATGCCGATCCAAAGAAAGAGGATATGCCGAGGGCGGCGTATCTGATCTTATCTGAGGAAAGAAGATTCGACGAAGACTTTCTGGCAACCAAACCGCTGACGCGGTTGTGGACGTACAGGCATCTCTTGGGCGGCGAGTCCCAGGAGAAGCCACCCTGAGTTGGGCAGGAAGAACCCCAACGCCGAATGCGGGCGGCAAAGCACCGCAGAAAATTTATTGGGAGGGAAATATATTGAATAAGATCTCTAAAAAGATTGTAGCGCTGGTTACCATGGCAGCATTCGTTCTGACTTTGGTTCCTGCAGCTGCTTTCGCTCAAGCGGGTCAAGTAGACGGTTCTTATTTTGAAGTAGAAAAAACTGCTTACAATACCGCTAAAATCACTGTTACTGTTAGTGAACAAGATGCTTCTGAAACTGCAAATTTGGTGGTTTGGGCTGAAGATGAAAATGATGATTTGGTTGCTACAAGTGTTTTCACTGGTGCTAATAAAACCACCGATTGGGAAGGCGCTGCAGTCTTCACGGATAAAAGTGCTGGTGCTCACGAAGTAACCGCTACTTTCCCTGAAGCTGGAGAATATACCATCTATGCAGCATTAAATGAACAATCTGGCAGTACTAACGATCTTGATGACTTGCAGAAAATGCCAGTAAAAGGTACCTCGAATGTATCAGCTTCTGTTGTTGCACAAGGTCCTGCTGTAGGTGATGCTTCTCAGTATGGCGTTTACAAAAATGGTGAATTCCAGACAGAAGCAACTGTAGCTGTTGGCAATGATTTGACCACCACCTTTAAGATCAACGACATTAATGGTGATGCCACTGGTGATACTTTAGATAATGTTTATATTTGGGCTGTTAATACTGCAAACAACCAGGTAACTGAACTTGCTAAAGTTACTGGTGTAGATGGTGTTAAAACCGAAGCAGATAAAAACAGCAAAGCCTATAAGATTGCTTCGGTTGAAAATGGTAATCAGGTAAAAGTTCAGTTTGGTGTTGCTGGTAACTACAAACTGTACGCTGGCGTTGCTGGCGCTTATGATAATTTCAGCTCTGCTGAAAATAATCTGATTGGTAGTTCTTACACCACTGTTGAAGTTACTGACGATACTGTTGTTAATTCTATGAAAGTAACTGCAGATGTTGAAGGCAAAACTAAAACTCTCGATTTTGACGATACCAATACTGCTGTGTTGAATATCGCTGATGTAAACAAAGACTTTGCTTACGATGGTATTGATACCATTACCTTAAATGGTGTTGCATATGAAGAAGATGGTACTGTTGCTAAGAAGCAAACCATTAACTTTGATACCACTAAGAGCACTGTTGTTGAATTGAAGAACACCACTGACAACACTGAAAATGATGGTAAATTTTCTGTCGCTTTCACCATGTCTGATAAGAGCAACGCTGTCATCACTATGACTGACGAAGCTTCTGGCTTGGAATATTCTGTACGTGTCATTGCTGCTAAAACCAGCGCTCAGAACATTGACCGCACCAAGACTGGTGGTTATGTCCTCGCTGGTAACGACAGCAAGTATGGCGCAGATACCTACAAGGATGCAACTAAAGAAGATCCTGTATTGTTCACTGACGCTGTTCAGTTCGCTGTAACCGATGAAAAAGGCGAAGCTGTTACTGGCGCTGATCTTAGTGATGCTAAGATTGATGTAAGAAGTGTTGCAGATGGTTCTACTCTTGAAGCTGGCGACCTTGCTCTCGTTTGGGATGAAGCAAATGGTGTTTACACCCTCGGTTATACTGGTCAGGGTGCAACTAAGGCTAATGGTTATGCAAAAGATCTGATCCCTGGTAAATACGAAGTCCGTGTTGCTCTTGCTAGCGGCGACAACGCAACCGTTACCTTCAATGTTGCTAAGTTCGGCAAAGTTGAAGACATGGTTGTTGATATGGAAGCTGAAAACTATTTTGATGGTCAGCAGAAGCCAACCGATGGCGTTCATGCAATCACTGACGAAGTGACCCTTGGCCAAAAAGTAACTGTTAGTGCTAAGTACGTAGATGCTAATGGCCTCAAAGTTAACGTTCCTGCAACCGATAAGCTCGAATATGGTTTCGATGGTAAGGCCGTACGTGAATACAATACAACTGATGGCGTATTCTATACCGCTTATGACACCCCATCAAACGAATCCTTGCTTGGTACTGCAATCCATGTTAAGGTCTTCAATCAAGCTAACAAACAGCTCGTTGAACAGGATCTGACTGTTGTTGATTCTTACAACACCTACAGCCTCGAATTCGATCCAACTACTGGCCCTATCAACGAAGACAACAAAGTTACCGTTAAAGTTGTTGACGAAGATGGCAACGTGGCTAAGCTTACCAATGCTGCTATTGTAAGTGCATTCGTTGACAGTAAGAGTGACGAAAATGCTAAGGTTAGTGTTGAAGCTGCTAATAATGGCGCTGTAACCAATGGCAAAGCTAGCCTGACTCTGTACTCCGACAGAGAAACCACTGCAGACATCGCTGTTGTTGTAAAAGCTGGTTCTGCAATGTACGTAGGTAACCTCGAATACACCTTCGGTACTGAAGATCCACTCGCTAACCGCACTGTTGTTATGACCATTGGTTCCACCGAATATGTTGTAAACAACAAGATCGTGACCGGTGACGCTGCTCCATTCGTAGACAGCAACTGGAGAACCATGGTTCCACTTCGTGCATTGGCTGAATCTTTCGATGCTGAAGTAAACTGGGATAACGATGCTCGCACCGTTACCATCAATTACGATGCAAACACCCAGATCGTTATGACCATCGGTGAAGAAACCTACACTGTAAACGGCGAAGAAATGACCATGGATACCGCTCCTGTTATCCAGGGCGAACGTACCTATGTACCAGTTCGTTTCGCTGCTGAAGGTATGGGCTTCACTGTAACCCCACTCTACGACAGCAACGGTCTGACCGCTTCTGTTGTATTCCAGAAGTAATCTCTGATTGCTTTTGCGAGTAAGTAATTACACCCTCGCTTCCTTCGGGAGGCGAGGGTTTTTGCTATTTAGCCTGTGGCCGCAGATGACCGACAGCAGTGTTTTCGGTCGTATTCTTTCCATTGCAAAAGTGTAGGAATAAGCGGTGGGTGTATTTGTTCTATCATTTGAGGGGGAATTTCATCCATTAAATAGAACTTATACGAATTGTTAAACGATTATTGCGGTTTGATGGTAAAACCGTTATAATAATAGTACAGAATACGAGTGATAACTATATTATCTAAGGAGTGAACGATTATGACTCAGCGTGTTGATTTACGTGATTTTGTTGAAGATGAATACTGTGAAGACGTTAAGGAAGTCGCTTCCAAGGTTGGCGTACAGGTTGTTTGCAACGATGAAGACGAAAAGGAAGAAGTCGACAAGAACGCCATCCATGTTCAGGATTTCGATGGCTGCGACAACGTTGTAGAAACCGCTTCCAAGTTCGGCGTACAGGTTGTTTGCGACGACGAAGAAGAATAATTTGTCAATGAGATGAAAGGGGTCCCGAGGGTTCGGGGCCTTTTTTTGTTAGGAGGAATGGACCATGTTGGCGACACGGTTATTGATGGACAATCTGTATGCGCTGGAGGATGAGCGTGTGCGGCAATTTCTGGTGATTGGTGAAGGGCGGGCGCTGTTGTTTGATGTGGGTTTTCCAGACAGCGGCGTGCTGGAGACGGTGCGATCGCTGACGGATAAGCCGGTGGATGTGGTGATGACGCACGGTGATTTTGACCACAGCGGCGGCTTGGTGAATGTGGACGTGTGTCGGATGCATCCTGGCGACTGGCCGTTGGTGCAGGCGACCGATGTGGAGCTTTTGCCGCTGCACGAGGGCGACATTTGCCGCTGCGGGGGCTATCGCTTTGAGGTGATTGAGATTCCGGGGCATACGCCGGGGAGTGTGGCGTTTTACGATGCCGACAGGAAGCTGCTGCTGGCTGGGGATACGGTGCAGCATGGCGGGCCGATTTATATGTTTGGCACGAAGCGTAATCTGCCTGGGTACATTGCCAGCCTGCGCAAGTTGAAGCTGCTGATTCCAGCAGAGGCGACGGTGCTGCCGTGTCACTGCGAGTGTCCGATTGATGCAGGGTATATTGCTCGCAATCTGGAGGACGCGGTGGCGCTGCGAGACGGTAAGCTGACGAGTGAGCCGCATCCATCCTTGCCTTGCCGAGTGTATCATGGCGTGTCGACGGACTATCTTTATGATGGGGAGATGTTGGATTGATTTCGCGTGGCGTGGGTTTTGTGAACGTGATATACTAATGAAAGGACTTTATTTTTGGAGGATGCGAGATGCTGCAACTGAGAAACATTCGCAAAACATACACGACTGGAGATTTTACCCAGGTTGCTTTGAATGGGGTATCTCTGGATTTGCGCGACAATGAATTCGTTGCTATTTTGGGGCCGTCGGGCTCTGGGAAAACGACGCTGCTGAACATTGTCGGCGGGTTGGATCGCTACGAAGACGGCGATTTGATCATCAACGGGGTCTCGACGAAGGAATATCGCGACCGCGACTGGGACGCGTATCGCAATCACACGATTGGGTTTGTGTTTCAGAGTTACAATTTGATTCCACACCAAACGGTGTTGGCCAATGTGGAGCTGGCGCTGACGATCAGCGGGGTATCGCGTAGGGAGCGGCGCAAGCGTGCACGTGAAGCGCTGGAGCAGGTGGGTTTGGCGGAGCACATTCACAAGCGGCCGAACCAGCTTTCCGGCGGGCAGATGCAGCGTGTGGCGATTGCCCGCGCGCTGGTGAATGATCCACACATTGTGTTGGCCGACGAGCCAACGGGCGCGCTGGACAGTGAGACAAGCGTGCAGATTATGGAGCTGCTGAAGGAAGTGGCCCGAGATCGATTGGTGGTCATGGTCACACACAACCCCGATCTGGCGGAACAGTACGCGACACGCATTGTGCGTCTGAAGGATGGGTCGGTCATTGATGATACGCGCCCGGTGACTGAGGAAGAACTTGATCCGGCAACACCGATGCATCGCAGCATGGGCAAGGCGTCGATGTCGTTCCGCACGTCGCTGTCGCTGTCGTTCAAGAATTTGTGGACGAAGAAGGCGCGCACGCTGCTGACGGCGTTTGCCGGATCGATTGGGATCATCGGCATTGCCTTGATTTTGGCGCTGTCCACAGGGGTGAATACGTACATCAACAACATTCAGCAGGATGCGATGAATGCCTATCCGATTATTATTAACGCGGAAACGGTGGACATGTCCAGCTTGATGTCGAGCGCCGGGCTGATGGCGAGTAAGGCGGCTGAGGTGGACGAGGACCGCGACAAGGTCTATGCCAACAACAGCCTGCTGGAGATGGATGCCAACATGAACGCCAGCATCACGGAGAACGATTTGACGGCGTTTAAGAACTATCTCGACGATCCAGACAGCGACATTCAGCAGTATCTTGGTGAAAATGGCGTGGTCTATACGTACAACGTGGATTTTGACGTGCTGACAACCGATACGGCGGGCAGCGTCATCAACACGAACCGCGACACGAAGACGACGATGGATGACATGGAAGAAAACCAGTCAAACATGGAAAATTCCGAGATTGCCATCAATATGAACCCAATGCTGGCTGGGTCCACGGTGGGCGCGGAGAATTTTGACGAGATCATTCCAGGAAGCAGCGAGGATGCGCTGATCAGTCCGGTGATCAGCGACAGCTACGACATGGTTTGCGGCAAGTGGCCGGAAGCTTACAACGAAGTGGTGCTGGTGCTTGACGACAAGAACAGCATTCCTAGCTCGGTGCTGTATCAGCTGGGTGTGCTGAGCAGTGACGATTACGACGCGATTCTGGACGCGCTGGATGCTGGTGAAGAAGCGGACACGCCGTCCTGGAGTTACGACGATCTGATGAACAAGCGCTTCCGTTTGGTGCCGGCTTGCGATTATTACATTGATAATGGAGATGGCACGTTTAAGGATGTGCACGATGATTTGTCTTACCAGCAGCAGATGTACGACAACGGGCTGGAGCTGGTGGTCAGCGGCATCATTCGTCCAAAAGACGGCAGCGAAAATGCGTCGATTCAGTCGAACGTGGCTTATACTCGCGCACTGACGGACTATCTCATCGACTACACCAACAACAGCGCGGTGGTGAAGGCGCAGGAAGCGACCCCATCCATCAATGTGCTCAATGGTGTGGAATTTGAAGCGGCCGACGATGCCGCCAAGGCTGCTGATGCAACGGCTTACATGCAGAATCTGGGCATCAGCGAAAAGGCGTCTCTCTACACGATGATGATGTATTCTGCGGCGCAGGAAAATGCTTCGGCGGAAGGCGGCGACATGAGCGCCATGGCTGCCATGAGTAGCATGGGCGGCGACGAGACCGCGATGGCTGCGGCGCTGGATGCATGGCTGGCATCGGAGCCGGACCAGGCGCTGCTGGTGGACTTCTACGATCAGTATCTGGGCGATGTGACCTACGAGGACAACCTCACCAGTTTTGGCAAGGTTAGCCTGGATGCGCCATATTCCATTAGTATCTACACCGATACTTTTGAGGCTAAGGAAGGCGTGGCAGCCTGCATTGAAAACTACAACGCCGACCGTCCAGAAGAGGAACAGATCACCTATACGGACTACATTTCATTGCTGACGAATTCGTTGACGTCGATGGTCAACGTGGTGACCTATGTGCTCATTGCCTTTGTAGCGGTGTCGTTGATTGTCAGCTGCATCATGATTGGCATTATCACCCACATTTCGGTTATGGAGCGCACGAAAGAAATTGGTATTCTGCGTGCCATTGGGGCGTCGAAGCGCAACATTTCGCAGGTGTTCAACGCTGAAACCCTCATCATCGGGCTGTGCTCCGGTGCATTGGGTGTGGGCATTTCAGTGGCGCTGACCTATCCGATCAACGCTATTCTGAAGCAGCTTATTGAAAGCACCAGTGTAACGGTGTATCTGCCAGCTCAGGCTGGAGCGGTGCTTGTGCTGATCAGCGTGGTTATTACGATGATCGGCGGCATGATTCCAGCGCGCAAGGCTGCGAAGAAAGATCCGGTCATTGCTTTGAGAACCGAATAAGATGGTCCAAGCGTGTCGCACAGGCGGCACGCTTTTTTGCTGGGCGGACGCCAGGGGCTGTGCTATAATGGACAATACGAGACAAATAAGGGGGAGTGTATGAATGGGATTGGAACTGGTGTTGTATGGAGCTGTCATGCTTTTGGCGATGACGATGGCGGGGCTGATTGGTTTTGCGGCGAACGTCATTGCACTGCCGCTATTGAGCATGTTCATGCCGTTGGAGCTGACGGTGTCGATGTTGGTGCTGTTTGCGGCGCTGCAGTCGGCGGTGCAGGCATTCCGGTTGCGGCATGAGATTCGTTGGCGGGAGCTGGCGCACATTTTGCTCTTTATTTTCATCGGGATGCCTATTGGCTTTTTCTCCTTAAAATATCTGCCGGAGCTTGCTCTGAAAGGGGCGCTGGGCGTGTTCGTAGCGGTTACCGCCATCAGGGGGCTTTTGGACAACCAGCAGGGCAAAAAGAAGACGACCTTTCATGAGCGGCCTTGGCACAAACTGCTGCTTGTCTGCTCCGGGGTGATTTCTGGGGCTTTCGGCTGCGGTGGTCCGCTGACGGTTATTTACACCCGCAACCGTTACCGCGATAAGCAAATGTTCCGCGTCATGCAGTTTGGCTGCGGCACCTTTTCCATGGGTGCGACCTGCTTGGGGCATGTTTTTACTGGCTCCTATACGCTGGATCGGCTGCCGTACATGATCGTTGGGCTTGCGGCCGTGCTGATTGCTGTGCGTCTGAGCACCTGGATTGTTCAGCGCATGGATACCAGCGTTTTCCAGAAGCTTGTCAACATTGTGCTGCTTTTTTCGGCGGCTTCCTTGCTTTGGCAGGTGGCTGAGGCGGTTCTTTAATCCTTACACAAAACGCGCGTCGCAGAAGCGGCGCGCGTTTTTATGTGCGAAAAAAGCGCCCCTGCGTCGCGCAGAGGCTTTGACGCAGGGGCTTGGTGATTAAGAGAAGACTTTTTCGTTACGGGTTAATCTTTAATGATTTCGCCATCTTTGTCGATGGTGAGGACACGGTCTTGATAGCCGTTGACGTGGATGGTGATGGTGGTGTTGCCATTCTTGGTGAAGCTGCTGTCGTGCAGCATCAAGGTGTTGTCGTCGGTATCAATATAGAATTCGTCGTTGTTGAGAAGGTTGGAATCGGATTTTTTGTATGTTGTATCATTGACGGTAAGGGTGAAGCTTTCATCCGACAGATACGCAGGGATGCTCTCACTGCCGCTAAATTTCAGTGTGTAGTACCAGGAGCCATCCCCTTTTTCAACTTTCGGCCCTTCCGGTGTGGTTGGGGATTCGGTGGTGTCGCCATTGACCGTGAGCTCGCCGTCTTTGTTAACGGTGAGGCTCAGATCCTTGTAGCCCTTGGCTTTGATTAAAACAGTGGTGTCTTTGCCGGAGAAGGTGCTGCTTACAAAGTTCAGATATAGGGTGCCGCTGTTGCTGATGGCGTATTCATTGGCTTCAGGATAGAAGAAGTTTGTTTTTCTAAAGTCCGTGTCGTTAATGGAGACGCTGGTGATGGCGTTCATATACGCCTGTGCGTCGGCTTTATTGTGGCCATCGCGATCAATGTAGAGGTAGCTGTATCCACTGCCGGTGCCATAGCTGACGCTTGGCACTTCCTTGGCGTCGCTGACGGGTGGCGTGGTGCTGGCGTCTTCAACGGTGACGGTAACAATGAGGTCTTTGTAGCCTTCAGCCGAAAGAGTGACCAGGTTTTCGCCAGCCTTGAACGCGCTCTTGTTCAAATAGAGGGCGTTTTTGCCATAACCGTTGTCCTTCCATTGGTATTCGTTTTCTTCAGGAGCGCCGAAATAACCATCATAGGCGTTATAGGTGGTGCCGTTGACATCCACTTTGGTGATTTTTTCCTGCCAGGTGCTGTCGACATCAGCGAATGTCAGCAGGATGGTGCCGTCCTCTGTGACTGATGGCGTTGGTGCCTCGGGTGCGTCGTTGATGGTTGGCTCTTGTGTGTCCTCACCGGAGCCGCCGTCTTTTGCGACGGTGAAGGAGGCATCTTTGTAGCCGGTGGCCGAGATGGTGATGGTGTTTTCGTCCTGGTTGAATTCTTTACCCTGAAGGGTCAGTGCGTAGTTGCCGTAGCTATCGATTTTCCAACTGTATTCGCGTTTGTTCAGTTCGGCAAAATCGGCAGCTTTGGTGTAGGCTTTTCCATTGACGCTGACACTGCCGATGCTGCTGCCCCAGTCTGCAGCGGTGTTGCTGAAGGTGAGAACGATGTTGCCGTCGCTGTTTTTGGCGGCGCTTTCAAAGGAAGGAGCGGCTTTTTTCTCGCCGCTGACGGTGAATGGCTGTGTGGTCAGGCGGCTGTAATAACGGGCGTCGAGGCTGATGGTGTAGCGGCCGTCTTCATTGAAGGTGCTGCCGTCGTTGTCGACGATGGTCAGCACGTTGCCGTTGCTGATGGTGTAGTAGTTGTCGTCGTAGCTGCCGACGCCGCGAGGGTAGATGTTGCGGGTTTCGCCGCTTGGTTTGTAGACGGTAACGGTTGTGAGATTGAGCAGGAAGTCGCCTTTCGAGCCATCTACTGTCATACGCACTTGATCGCCACGGCTGACATCGCCAGGGCCGGACAGCGAAAGCCCAGTTTCCAGACTGCGCGTATAGCGCACGCTGAGAGTCTTGGCGCGGTACCCATCAGCATAAAGGGTGATGCTGTTCTCACCTTCCGGCTGCAGACCGAGCGCGTCTTTACTGATGGTCAGGGTGTCGCCTTTGATGCTGTAGTATTTTTCATCAAGATCCATTGGCCACTTGTTAAGGTTGACGCTGTTCAGTTTCTTGAAGTAGTTGGCATCGCTGGCTTTGAGAAGGATGTCCTTGCCTTCTGGAACAGCGGTAATGGTTTCGCCGGCTTCGTTGACAAGGGTGACATCCGGCGTCTGCTGACCAACCCAGGTGCCATTGTATTGAATGTCGCCGAGAAGGTTGTCTTCAAGGACGGATTTTATTGCATATGGGGTGCCGCGGGTGTGCCATTTGGCCTCTTCCGCATAGTCTGCAAAGTTCAGGTAGCTGCCAGCAGAACGTGCCTGGTTGACTGTGGTGATGTAGTCGTTCCAGGTGTACGCGGTGCCGTCGCTGGTCCAGACGGTGTCGTAACCGGACATGTCATAAGTCCAGCGTTCGAAAATGCCCTTTGCGGCATCGTTGGCCAAGCCGAGCTTGTTCAGCAGGGTAGCGTTGATCAGCAGATCGGCATCAAATTTTAAATCGGCAGAGATGCCGCCGCCACCGCCTTCACTGCTGCTGCCACCACCAGGTAGGACGGAAGTGGCACTGGAGCGCACATCCACACTGCGTACGGAACGGCTGGAGCGGGCGCTTGGTGCGTTTTCACCGCCGGTGACGGTGAAGGTGGCGCTCATGTCTTTGAAGCCATTGGAATGAATGGTGAGGGTGTAGGTGCCGTTGTATGGAATGTTGTTGCGGCCGTTTTCGGCGTTGACGTCGTTGTAGAGAATCAGGCTGTCGCCAATTTGGTACCAGTCACGAATCATTTCCAGCTGTGTGGTGGTGCCGTCGGGACGAGTGAGCTCGGCGGCATAGGTTGGATTGGTTACCCCATACGTCATGTTTAAAATTTTGAAATGAGCATTTTCGCCAGAAGTGTATGTGCCGCTGCCATCAAGCTGAAGCACCGGTGCCGTGGCGTTGACGACATGAATTGGCACTAGCGCGGTGTCGTGGCCCTCGGCCTTGACGCGCACATAGTAGCGGCCATTTTCAGTGAAGTTGGTTTGACCGATGGCAATGCTGATGCTGCCGTCGCTGTTTTTGGTATACCCAAGATTGTCGTTGAGGGTGTTTTTGTTCTCATTGAACGCGACCAGCTGCACGGTGCCGCTGGTGTTTTCAGGGACAGCTGCAAACCAGGCGCGGTCGGCGTCGGTTTTCTGCGAGAACTCCACCAACACGGTGCCGCTGCCTTGGTCGCTGCGTTCGGCAGTTGGGCTGAAGAAGGCTGGCACATCGCTGGTGGATTTGCCGCTAAGGTTGAAGGTGGTTTTTGATGGGTCTACACGCACCTGGCCCTTGTCGTCGTAGTTGGTCAGGTAGTAGTCGAAGTAAGAGAGGGTGCCATGGGCAATCATGAATTCCGGCGCGGTGTTGCTTTTCACGCTTGGTGCGGTCGGATTGGCGTTATCTGAGAGGGTGACGGTTTGTGTGTCGCTGCCGCTCTTTACGGTAAGCTGCGCTGGATTCAGGTTGGTGATTTCCCATTTCGCCAGGCTGCCGTCGTCGCTGATTGGCGTGAAGGCTTTGGTTACATCGGTGCCGTCTACGCTCAGTGTACAGTTTTTGAGGTTATGGCCATCCGTAAATTGCACGGTGACGTATTGGCACCAGCCGAGGTCGATGAGTTTGGTGGATTCTGCGTTGACCAGGGTGGCGGCAACGGGTTGTTCGGTGTCGCCTGGGGTATTGTCGGTGTTTCCGGTGTTGCCACCTGGCGTGGTGCCAGGCGTAGAACTGGATGAGCCATCGGTGCTGGTGCCTGGCTTGCTGTTGGCGTCTACGGTAACCGTTTCACCGGGCGCAACGGAGCTGCCGCCAGCGATTACCCCAGTGGTGTCCTTGCCAGCTGTGACTTTGCTGCCAACGGTGTTGATGGTGACATTATTGGCGTTGGCAGCTATTTTTTCAACGGTGCCTGCGCCGCCGATGGTGACGTCTTTCGCTTTGACCACCATATCTTTTACGGTGGCGTTTTCGTTCACGTTGATCTGACGAGCATTTTCAACGACCACCTTATCCAGGCTGCCGCCAGCCAGTGTCGTGTCGCTCTGAACCGTTACTGTGCCCAGATCGCTGTTTTGGGTGTCCAGCACTGCCGCGGCACCAGGGCTGTTGACGATGACGCTCTTGGCCTGGCTTTCGCTCAGTGTCAAACGCTCTGCGGCGCCGCGCACGACGATGCGCCCTTCAACGTTGACCTTGTCTAAGGTGACTTTGTCGGCCTG
This sequence comes from uncultured Peptococcaceae bacterium, assembly GCA_937922955.1. Classification (GTDB taxonomy): domain Bacteria; phylum Bacillota; class Peptococcia; order Peptococcales; family Peptococcaceae; genus UMGS1590. The sequence continues at coordinate 16,204 of CALAKO010000085.1, forward strand.
ATCGGCAATGATGATGTCGCCCTTGATGGTTCGTCCACTGAGAGTGACGTTGCTGCCGCGTACAATGACATTGCCTTCGATAACGTTGCTGCGGGACGCTTGAACGTCTTCCGCGTCGATGTATTCTGCTACCAGATTGCTCATAACAGCGGCAAATTCGGCGCGGGTGATGGAGGCGCGTGGATTCAGCCGCTTGCCGTCGGAACCGTTGACATAGCCGCCACTGACCATTGCTGCGACGGTGCCCTTGGCCCAATCAGACACGTCGCTGTCATCGCTGTATTCTGCCAGCACGGCAGCATCGCCGTTTTTCAATGCGAAGGCGCGTGCCAGTACCGAGAACGCTTCTTCACGGGTGATGGGACGCTCTGGTTCGAGCAGCCCGGCGCCGGAACCAGAGAAGGTGCCCATTTGCACCGCTTTGGCCATATCGTCGTAATACCATGCGTCGGTGCTGACGTCGCTGTAGCTGGCGAGTGAAGCCTTGTCGCTGGAAGCAAAGGCACGGTTGATGATGGCCGCCATCTGTGCGCGGGTGAGCACGCCTTGTGGTGCAATCAGGTCGTCGCCGACGCCGCCCAGCAGGCCGTTGTCGAGCGCTTTTGTCATGGCTGATGTGGACCAGTCGTTCGGAAAATCCGAAAAGTCTTTTGGTGATGCGCCCAACGCACCGGTCGGGCTCAGCAGGATCGCCGCCGCGCAAACAGCGGCAACGGCTTTTTTAGGTTTGTACATAATCATCCTCCTTGATGGTGACGCAGTGCAGGACTGCGGATTTTTAAGCTTGCTTTAAGCTTGGTTAGCTATACAATACCGAACGGCTAGAGTTGACGCAATGTGGAATCGGGTTAAAAAAATTCCAAATCGGACGGAGTTGCCATATGGTAACAAAACGCTCGTAAAATAAGAGCACTCATGGGAATGCTTTTTTAGCTTGTGAGCGCTGCAATGAGCGGCGATCGGCAGTGGCGGCAGATGCTTGACAAAGCCAGAGCATCCTGTTATCATAACGGTGCTTACTGATACAGCATGGCTGTATCGACCGAAAAAGGTGAATAGCCGGAGGTTAACAAGGACCGGATAAGGCTGCGAATAAATGTGTTCGCGATCTTGTCCGGTCCTTTTTGTTTTCTTTGGCACATTTTTGGGAGGGAATATTGTGAACAAAACCTTTATCATTGTGTTGATTGCTTGCATGAACATGATTGTGCCCTTGTCGTTGGACATGTATCTGCCAGCGGTGCCACATATGACCGCTGCCTTTGCGACCAGCGAATCGATGGTCAACCTGACGCTCGTCGGTTTCTTTTTCTTCATGGCCATTGGCACCCTTGTTTTTGGGCCCCTCAGCGACAAATATGGCCGCAAGAAGCTGCTCCTCGCCGGCACATTGGTCTATGCTCTGTTTAGCGCTGGCTGTGCCATGGCCACAAGCATTTGGATGCTGATTGCGGCGCGTGTGCTGCAAGCCCTGGCCGCTGGATGCATGGTTGCGATTTCGACCGCTATGATTAAAGATTGCTTCGATCGCCAAACGCGCAATTCCATCCTCGCAGTGGTTCAGGCCATGGCCGTCATTGCGCCGATGCTGGCGCCGATTATTGGGGCGTTCATTGTCACTCACGCTGGCTGGCGCGCGACCTTTGCTGTGCTGGCTGCGCTGGGCGCTGCCTGCACCATCGCCGTTGTCTTTCTCAAAGAAACGTTGCCGTCGCAGGAGCGCTACAATGGCACGCTTCTTGGCAGCCTGGGTCTGCTCATTGATGTTGGCCGCAATCCAAGCTTCACGCTGTTTCTTTGTTCAGCGGCCATGCTGGCGGCACCTTATATGGGATACATTGCTGTCTGTTCGTATGTCTACATCGATTTCTTCGGCCTTTCGGAAACCAGCTACAGCTACTATTTTGCTTTCAACTCAGCAGCAGCGATTCTTGGGCCGATTCTCTATGTCAAAGCCGTGCGCCGTTTCACGCCACGTTTCATGATGAATGTCTGCCTGGTGGTGACGGTGGTCTGCGGTGTTCTTCTGCTGCTCTTCGGCACCTGGATGCCGCTGGTCTTTATGCTTTGCTTCCTGCCGTTTACCATCTTTGAGAGTGCCCTGCGTCCAATGAGCACCGCCATTCTGCTCAATCAGCAGGAGCGTGACACCGGCTCTGCTTCGGCGCTCATCAACTTTGTCAATACCGTCCTTGGCAGCCTTGGCATGGTGCTGGCGCCGATCATCTCCAGCAACTACGTGCACGGGTTAGGGTTGCTGCTGTTGGCTTTCGCTGTCATTGCTGCCCTGCTTTGGATCATCGTCCTGCGTCATGGCCGCCGAAGCGGCAGCCTTCTCAAAGGCATCGACAGCATCAGCCACTAATGGCTTTTTTACGCATCTCGAAAGAGATGCGTTTTTTTATGTTAGACGAAAACAACCGCTGACGCTGGCAAGAGGCGGCGTTTTTGTGGTAAAATAAAGTGCTGGCTATTTTTACAGTGTGTACTGTTGATAATAATTATTTAAAGAGGAGGAATTGTATGGAAGTATCCTTGTCTATTCTTTTGCTGTTCGTGGCGATTGTGCTTTTGGTGTGCACGATTTTGAAAAAAGTGTCGGTGCGCATTGGGATTCCTTCGCTGCTGGCGTTTATCGTTTTGGGGATGGTGTTTGGCTCGGACGGGCTGTTGAACATTCCTTTTGATGACTACCGTTTTGCGGAAGAAATGAGCACGGTGGCCCTGGCGATTATTATGTTTTACGGCGGCTTTGGGACAAGCTGGAAAGCGGCAAAGCCGGTGGCTGGCGTGGCGATTCTTTTGTCGAGTTTGGGCACAGTGGTGACGGCCGGACTGGTGGGCATGTTCTGCCATTATGTGCTGGGGATGCCGCTTTTGGAGGGGCTGCTCTGCGGGGCGCTGCTCTCGTCCACCGACGCGGCATCGGTGTTCTCGGTGCTGCGTTCGCGCAACCTGGCGTTGAAGGAAAACGCGGCGTCGCTGTTGGAAGTGGAAAGCGGCTCCAACGACCCATTTGCCTACATGTTGACGATTGTTCTTCTGACGGCGATGGCTGGCGGTATTACGGCCGGTGAAATTGCTTCCATGTTTGCGACACAGCTGATTCTGGGCCTGGTATTCGGCTTTGGCATTGGCTTGTTGGCGCACTGGGTGCTGGCGAAGGGAATGTTTCACTATGCTGAGGCGCAGACGATTTTCATCGTTTCGGTGGCCTTGTTTGGTTATGCGCTGCCGCAAGCATTGGGGGGCACTGGCTTCCTCAGTGTTTACATTGTGGGGCTTTTGCTGGGCAATAGTGTGCTGCCGGAGCGTCGCACGCTGGTGCCGTTTTTTGACGGCGTGACGGGCATTCTCGACTCGATGCTGTTTTTCCTTTTGGGGCTGCTGTCGTTTCCGTCACAGCTTTGGGCGGTGCTGCCGCAGGCATTGGCGATCGCGCTGTTTTTGACCTTTGTGGCACGTCCGCTGGTGACGCATGCACTGATGCGGCCTTTTGGCGGCAGCATGGCGCGCCGGATGTTGGTGTCGTTCGCGGGACTGCGCGGGGCGGCGTCGGTGGTGTTTGCGATTATTGCGGTGATTCATCCGGTGGAGATGGAAAACGATATGTTCCACATTGTGTTCGGGGTGGTGCTGTTCTCCATTGCGTTTCAGGGCTCGCTTTTGCCGATGGTGGCGCGTAAGCTGAACATGATCGATGAAGGCGGCAACGTTTTCAAGACCTTTACCGACTATGTGGACGAAACGCCGGTCAACTTCATTCAGTTTGAGATTACGCCGGACCACGATTGGGTGAACAAGCGCATCATGGACATCACCTTGCCGCCAGGTTCGATTTTGATCAGCCTTAACCGCGGCGAGACGGAGATGGTGCCAAAGGGGAACACGGTGCTGGAGGCTGGCGACGTGCTCATTCTCTGCGCTCTGATCGAAGGCGGCGCGCCGCCAGACATTACGCTCATGGAAAAGGTGATCGAGGAAGAGGACTTTGTGCCGAATATGACGATTGCCACCATGCCGCATCGTCCAAATGCGTTGATTGTGCTGATTCAGCGCCAGGGCAACTACATCATTCCCGATGGCAGTACGACCATTGAGCTTGGCGATAAGCTGCTGATTAATTACACCGATGAGGCTGCGCACGCGGCAGCTGCGCGATGAGTGAAGGAGGCGTTCAGATGGAAATCAACGAGGAAAAGAATGAAAATTCGTCGATAGAAGACAATGAGAACGATCAGACGGAGCAGCGTCTGGCTGCAGGGATGTGCATCGGTATGGCGATTGGCGCCGGGATTGGCTTACTTTTTGACAATCTGGCGACTGGCATGGGCCTGGGAATGGCGCTGGGCATCTGCGTGGGCGTAGTTCCACAGGTGAAAAAGAAACGAAAGAAATAGTTGGGGGAGCCGGTGAGAGATGGAAAAAAACTGGTGAAAATCCTTGACAGAGGCTGGCTGTCGTGATAGTATATATAACGATGCAGAAAGCAGAAACCATCCGTTTCTCACCCTCCGCCGTAAGTGGCTGTTGGTCGCAGTGATAGAAAGATAGCGCGTGTACGCCTATCGTTATTTTGATCTGTCAACGGGTGGCCTACACCCGTTTTTTTATTGGGAAAATTTAATGGAGGTGATGACAATCAGCAAGGAATTGCGCGTGAATGAACAGATTCGTTGCCGTGAGATCCGTGTGATTGACGAACAGGGAACTCAGGTTGGCGTCATGAATCCTCGTGATGCAATGAAGCTGGCGGATGAAAGAGGTCTGGATCTCGTTGAGGTATCTCCAGGTGCCAAGCCACCAGTTTGCCGCATCATGGATTATGGTAAGTACAGATACGAACAAAACAAGAAAGAACGCGAGACCCGCAAAAATCAGAAAGTGATTTCGATTAAGGAAGTCAAGCTGCGTCCAAACATCGAAGATCACGACTTCAACACCAAAGTCCGCAATGCTGCTAAGTTCCTGGCTGCTGGCGACAAGGTTAAAGTGACGATCATGTTCCGTGGTCGTGAAGTAACCCGTCCGGAAGCAGGGAAAGAGCTTTGCGAACGTGTTGCCGCTGAGGTTGCAGAAGTTGGCAAGGTGGAGAAGGAAGCGAAGGTCGAAGGCCGCAACATGACAATGATGCTCGTGCCTTTGCGCGAAAAAGATAAAGAAAAGAAATAAGCGATTTGAGAGGAGAACATTCTAATGCCTAAGATGAAAACCCACAGAGGTGCCGCAAAGCGTTTTTCTAAGACCGGTACCGGTAAAATCAAAAGAAACCATGGCTATACCAGCCATATTCTCGAAAAGAAATCCCCTAAGCGTAAACGTAATCTGCGCAAGAGCGCAATTATGGCAAAGGGCGATTCCAAGCGTCTCAGCAAAATGATCTAAGGATATCGGAGGTATAAGATAAATGGCAAGAGTTAAACGCGGTGTCAACACCCACAAGAGACATAAAAGAGTATTAAAGCAGGCTAAGGGTTACTACGGCGATCGTTCCAAGGTCTTTCGTGTAGCTCATGAAGCCGTTATGAAATCCGGCCAGTATGCATACGAACACAGAAGACTGCGTAAGCGCGACTTCCGTAAACTCTGGATCGCACGTATCAACGCTGGTGCTCGTCAGAACGGTCTCAGCTACAGCACTCTGATCCACGGCCTCAAGGTTGCTGGTATCGACATCAACAGAAAGATGCTGTCTGAACTCGCTACCAACGATGCAGCTGCTTTCGCAGATCTCTGCAAGATTGCGAAGGAAAACGCATAAATGATTTTTCAAGGTCTTCTATAATATAGAAGACCTTTTTTTGCATTTTTCGGAAAGGAGCCGCTTATGGGAGTTAAAGAAGAAGTTCTGCGCACGCTGCGCGCGGAGCCGGAAGAATACATCTCAGGCCAGGCATTGGCGGATCGGCTGTCGGTGTCGCGGCATGCGGTTTGGAAGGCGATTGACAAGCTGCGCAGCGAGGGCTACGAGATCGATGCGCGCACCAACTGCGGCTATCGGTTGGTGGCGGCTGGCGATTCGTTGAGCGCTGAGGGTGTGGCGGCGTTTTTGCCGCCGTCGTCACCGTTTAAGCTGGAATACCATGCGGTGATTGACTCGACGAACATTCGCGCCCGCACGCTGGCTGAGGCCGGTGCGCCAGAGTGGACGGTCGTGCTGGCAGACAGTCAGACTGCTGGGCGTGGCCGCTTGGGGCGAGTGTTTTATTCGCCGCAGGCGAGCGGCATTTACATGAGTGCCATTGTGCGGCCGGACTGTGATGTGCTGGAGGCAAATTTGCTGACGATTGCTGCAGCAACGGCAGTGGCTGAAGGCATCGAGGCCGTCTGTGGCATGGATGTTGGCATTAAATGGGTGAACGACTGCTTTGTGGAAGAGCGCAAAGTTAGTGGGATTCTCACTGAAGCGGCCGTTGGTGTAGAGGAGCAGAGGCTGCGTTATGCGGTGGTGGGCATTGGCATCAATGTGGCGCCACCGAACGGTGGTTTTCCGGAAGGATTGGAACACATTGCCACCAGCATCTACACCGAACCTTTGCAAAGCGAAGTGCGCAACCGCTTGGCGGCAGAAGTGCTGCAGCGTTTTCGTTCCTATGCTGAGGACTTGCCGGGGCGCGCTTATTTCGACAGTTACCGTGCGCGTCTTTTTGTGCTCGACCGCGACGTGACGCTGGAACGCGGCAAAGATCGGGAAAAAGTGCATGTGCGTGGGCTGGATGACAGCGGTGCGCTGATTGTAGAAACAGCAGATGGCCGTATAAAAACGGTGGCTTCAGGCGAAGTCAGTCTGCGGTTTTAAGTGGAAGGAGAAACGTCATGAATGAAAATACCGAACGTGTGAAGTCTTATCTGGAACCATTCGGCTTTGCTGAACGCGTTCATGAATTTGCAGAAGGCGCAACGGCAACGGTGCCATTGGCGGCAGCAGCGATTGGCTGTCAGGAAGCGCAGATTGCGAAAAGCATGAGTTTTAAAACACCAGAAGGCAATGCCTTGATCGTTGTGACTGCCGGTGATGGAAAAATTAACAGCGGCATGTTTAAGCGTCAGTTCGGCTATAAAGCCAGCATGCTCAAGGGCGACGATGTGCTCAATTTGACGGGGCATCCGATTGGCGGGGTTTGCCCGTTTGCACTGCCGGAGAACGTGCCCGTGTATCTGGATGTATCGATGCAGCGTTTTGAACGCATTTATCCCGCATGCGGCAGCCCAGCAAGCATGGTGCCTTTGACCCCGCAGGAATTGGAAACGGCGTCTCAGGCCAAAGGCTGGGTGGATGTGTGCAAAGGCTGGCGGGAGGAAGAAGAATGAAAACAGGACTCATCATCGAAGGCGGCGCTCTGCGCAGTGCGTTCAGTTTTGGTGTGCTCAAGACTTGGGCCGATGCTGGTGTCACCTTCCCTTATACGGCGGCTGTGTCGCTGGGCAATGTTGCGGCGGTGTATTTCCGGGCGCGTCAGAGCGAGGCGTTGGATGCTGCTTATGGCGACTATTTCGATGCTCAGGGCGAGATTGGCCGCTTGGGCATGCTTAAAGGCGAGCGTGTCATCAATGGACCAGCTTTTCTTGATACGGTGATGAACGCGCATCCGGTGGACATGGCGGCTTTTCTAACGGCAGAAGGACGCCTGGAGATGGCGGCCACTCGTTCCGATAATGGTGACGGCATGTTTTGGCCGTTGCAAGAGGTGTCGAAGGAAAAACATCTGCATCAGTTCCTGCGCGCTGGTGTGACCTTCCCAGGCATGGGCGAAGCGGTACAGCTCATTGAGCGCAGCTATTACGACGGCAGCATTGCTGAGCCGCTGCCAGTAAGTCGGGCGCTGGCTGCTGGCTGTGATCGATTGGTTGTGATTCAGACTCATCTGCGCACCTATAGCATGAAACGCCCTCGTTTAACATTCGGCATTGCAAGCGCGTTGACGGATGTGCCAATGACGCGCAATGCGTATCTGTTGAGCCACCTCCATTACAACCGTGAGCTCGCAAAGCTGCACGCGCTGGAACGCGAAGGCCGTGCATTGATTGTGGCACCGGTGGTAGAAAGCAGCGATTTGCATCGCTATGGCGTCAGCATGTCGGCGGCTTCGGAATTTTACGCAGAAGGCCTGCGATTGGGGGACGCAGCCATCGAATCCTTGCAGCGTTTTCTGGAGGGATCGGCCCATGAGTAAGGAAAAAGAAAAGAAAACAAACGCCATGCGCATTGTTGAACGCGCGAAGGTGGCGTATAACGTTTATCATTACGCTTGGCGTGAGGATGCTCTCGATGCGGTTCATGTAGCAGACGAGCTGGAACGTCCGGAGGATCAGGTGTTCAAAACTCTGGTTGCCGTTGGTGATAAGACGGGCCCTGTTGTAGGGGTCATTCCGTCCAACCAGGAGTTGGATCTGAAAAAATTTGCCCGCGCCAGCGGCAATAAACGTGTGGAAATGCTTCATCTCAAAGATCTGGAAAAAACCACTGGCTACATTCGTGGCGGATGTTCGCCGATTGGTATGAAAAAAGCCTACCCAACCTACGTTGGGCAGGAAATCGACCATATTGAAGAAATTCTTGTTTCTGCCGGTCATCGCGGCATTCAAATGGGATTTGCCGTCGATGATTTTCTCAAGGTGTCTGGTGCTGTTGTGGCGGACATCACCAAAGACCATGCATAACAAAGGAGAGGGAAGGACATGGCAAATATTCTCATAACCGGCGGTTCTCGCGGTATTGGCGCTGCTACCGTGCGGCGGCTTGCGCGCGATGGGCACCGCGTTTGCTTTTTGTATAAGGAGAGCATTGAAAAGGCGCATAGTTTAAGTCGGCTTTTACAGGCTGAAGGCTGTGATGTGATTGGGGTGCAGTGCGACATTCGCCAATCGGCGCAGGTACAGATGACGCTGGACGCCCTGCAGGAAAAATGGGGCGCCATGGATGTGCTCATCAACTGTGCAGGCATCAGCTGGAATGGACTCATGCAGGACATGCTTGATGCAGAATGGCTGGATGTTTTTGACACCAACGTGCATGGGGCATTCTATTGCACGCGTGCGGTGCTGCCAGGCATGCTGGCGCGCCAAAAAGGCGTCATCATCAACATCAGTTCCATTTGGGGCAGCCATGCAGCCTCCTGTGAAGTGGCTTACAGTGCTAGTAAAGGAGCCATTGATGCATTCACCCGTTCCCTGGCCGAGGAAGTGGCCTACAGCGGCATTCGTGTCAATGCGATTGCGCCGGGTGTTGTGCATACCGATATGGTGGAACAGCTGGGGCCGGAAACCAATGCCGTGCTTCACGAAGAAATTCCAATGAGACGTTATGCCAATCCAGAAGAAATTGCTGGTCTGATTGCTTATTTGATCAGCGATGAAGCCAGCTACATCACCGGCCAGGTGATTACCATGGCTGGTGGCTTTGTGATCTGATAAAAAAGAACCTGTGTTTAGATGTACTGCCCCCCAGATTAAACGGACAGTACAAAAGAACCCCTGGTAGGAAAATATTTAGTTTA
>CALAKO010000086.1 GCA_937922955.1 uncultured Peptococcaceae bacterium
GAAGATGATATTGTTGTTGAAGAACGTTACCACCAAACAATGGGTGGGTTTGGTTATAAAAAAACGAATGATCAACCTTGGAATTTTATTGTTAACGCACAAGCTGGCACCGTTTACGAAGAATGGACGCAGCATATGAAAAAAGGCGAAATTGTTGCACCCATTTTTTGGAAAGAATATTGGTACCCTGCCCTTCATGACATTCGTGCAGTACGTCAAACATTTAAAACTGCTTTAACACAGCTTATGGAAGGCCCCTGTGGCAAAACATTTTTGGAAATCAATCAATTACCAGCAGTTGTTGAAGAGAGCGCTTGTCAAAAAATAGCTGCTGAGTTGCAACAGCATGCCACAAAAGAAGAGCAAGAAGCTTTTTTGCTTTTAAAAGCTTATTGGGGAAGTTGACCACTATTAATTGAATGATAATAACGAGTATTAAATAATAAGAGCGCTCGATGGTGTGCTTTAAAAACATCCCATCGAGCGCTCTTTAATTTTTTATAGAATAGTCATTATCTGACAAATTTGAACAAATGCGTTATTCTTCGTCCCAGTGAATGCACTTCATTGGGCACATGTTCATGGCTTCCTTTACGTCTGCCATGTTGGCATCTGTGGCTTCTGCAACAGCTTCTGCTGTGCCGCGGTCATTCATGACAAACACATCTGGGCAGAGGGCTTCGCAGCTTCCACAACCGACGCAAGCTCCTTCATCGATTACAACATACATGGGCAATGTCTCCTTTTCTGTTTGGTTTATTCGTCGATTAATGAGTGATCAAAGTTTTCATCGGAAAAAACGGTGATACCCGCATCCATCAATGCTTTTGCAGCGCAGCCTGGGCGCTGGATCAAGGTGTGGGTGAAGGTGCCGTCATAAGAATTTTCCGGTCCGCAGGCTGGGCTGCGGCTTTTGAGAATGGCGTAATGAATATGAAAGTCTTTGCAGAGGGTGACAGCACGCTCTGCACCAGCCTGATAGGCTGCGGTGACATCGATGCCTTCCGCATTCACCACGCGTCCGTCTGCTTGAATTTCAGCTGGTACTCGCGGCGTACTCAGACCGCCATATGTTTCCGGACAAAAGGGAATAAAAGAAAAGCGACGATTGTACGAAAGTATCTGTTCGTTGGGTTTTGATTCGCCGTCGTATCGACAGGCAATGCCCAAGAGACAGGCACTCACCAATACCATGGTGGGATTTTTTTTAGTTGGTTTGTCGTCGTTCACTGCGTCTCTTCCTCCTTCCGGTGTAGTTTGGCCGAATACGCAGCAAGCTCAGTGTTGGCAGCCCCGTTTCGTTTTCGCGCACTTCTGCAACATCGACCCATAATCCACTTTCCAGAGCGCTGGTGGCTTTGACCAGCCAGCGGTCGTTTTCTTCGTCGCGGTCGAGCCGGTAGGTGTTTGGCTCATTAAATGGCGGATTTAAAGCGTAATCAACCAAAATATTGGCAAGCATGGTTCGCCAAGGTTCTGCCTGTACGACGAGTTGCGTCATACAGCCGCAAGGGGAACGGCGTGTAGCGCCTAGCGCTTTGCCGTGTTCACTATAGATGATCATGATGATTCGTCCTTTGGTTTCATTGGCGGGAGGGACTCCCGTCTCTCTATAGTATACTCTGCGAGGACGTCTAAGTACAAGCAAAAGAAGATGGGATTCATAGGGGTTTGCAAGATAATAAAGGCAAAAAAATAAACATTAGTAAATATATTAAAAATTAAGAATAATTAGATGGGAAATAATTGATTATATAAATATCTAATGCTTTGGTATAAGAAGAAAATGTTATGAAACAAATGTTTGGTTAATAATCAATAGAATAATATATTGTATCTATAATTATGCTATCAAATACAGTATTTCAGTAGTTTGTTGCAATATATTGATTTATAAAAAAATATGCTGGAATAAAACGCTGGAAAACACTTGAATTTTTGTTTATAATTCACCCAACTTACAGAAACAGATAGCGGTAGAAAATGCAGTGGATTTTGACGCTGATTTGTAAGGGTACCAACTATTTCTGCTGCAGAAAGGAAGCAATGTATTATAGGTTGAACGAAAAAAACAAACGTTAAAAGTAAAGGAGAGAACATTATGTCTCAGCAAGATGTACAATTTGAGAAAAAATTAAGTCCCTTAGGCGTATGGGGGCTCGCGCTTGGCGCTATGATTGGGTGGGGCTGCTTCGTCATGCCTGGCGATCAGCTTTTGCCAGATGCAGGTCCAATCGGTGCGACCATCGGTTTGATTCTCGGTGCTGCAATGATCGTTATTATCAGTTTCAGTTATAGTTATCTTATCAGCAAGTACCCAGTAGCCGGTGGTGAATTCGTGTATGCCGATACTGCTTTTGGTAAAACTCACGCTTTCCTCTGCGGGTGGTTTATCTCTATTGCGTATTGGGCATTGATTCCAATGAATGGGACCGCCGTAGGTTTGGTTGCGCGTTATTTGATGCCTGGTCCACTGCAAAAATGGCCTCTGTATGAAGTGGCTGGCTGGACCGTTTACGCGGGTGAATTGATTGTTGCCGTTGCTGCTATTGTCATTGTTGGTTTTGTCAACATGCGTGGCGTTGAAGCAGCTGGTTGGTTCCAGACTGCGGTAGCAGTTGGTTTGGTTGGTGCAATGTTGGTTATTGCAGCAGCTATATTGATTGGCGGGGTTGATTGGTCCAACCTGAGACCTTACTTTGCAAGCGATAAATCCGCTATTGCTTCTATTTTCGCAGTTGCTTCTTTGGCGCCATGGGCTTATGTTGGGTTCGACTGCATTCCACAGGCGTCGGAAGAATATTCGTTCTCAAATAAGAAAACCAAAGCATTGCTCATATCTTCTGTATCCGTTGCTGCACTCATGTATATGATTGCTAACATTGCAACTGCTGTTGTAGAACCATGGGAAATTTTCATTGCTGAAAACAGCGATTGGCCAACTGGGGCTGCTATTGAACAGCTTATTGGTACTTTTGGTTTGGTTCTCCTGGCGATCGCAATGCTTTGCGGGATTATTTCCGGTTTGAATGCATTCTATCTTGCAGGCAGCCGTCTGCTCTATTCCATGGCTGTTGCAGAAGCAATTCCATCTGCATTTGGTAAGCTCGATCCTGTTCACAAAGTGCCACGTTTCGGTATTGTGTTCATGATGGTATTAGCTGCTATTGCACCATTCTTTGGTCGCCAAGTGCTCAGCTGGCTCGTTGATATGACCGCTGTTGGGGCCGATATGGGCTTCACTTATACCACTGCATCGGCGTTTGTAATTGCTCGCCGTGCTGGTGATAAGAAGCAGGCTGTTATTTCTTTCATCGGGCTTTGCTTCGCAATCTTCTTCATTTGCTTGCTCATCCTGCCATTCTCCCCAGGTTTCCTCAGCCCACAGGCTTGGGCATTCCTTGTTGCATGGCTCGTTCTGGGTGGTATCTTCTTCCTCGTTAAGCGTAAAACTTATTACAGTTCCACTGCTTTGCAGGAAAAGGTTGCCGAAATCGCAGCTGCAAACGAAAAAGAAGACTAATAAAATACGTACATATGGATTTTTATATCCTGTATTTCTCCTCAAAAACCTCGTTGTTCTAATTGGACAGCGAGGTTTTTTTATGGGTTGATGTTGCAAAACATGAAATAATAAGCTTAAAAAAGCGAATTGATAATTAATATAAGATATAACGC
>CALAKO010000087.1 GCA_937922955.1 uncultured Peptococcaceae bacterium
GGATCAAGGGTGGACTATATTATTAGTGAGTGATCATGGCCTTATTACAAACGAAGATGAAGAATGTAGCGAAATGGGTGATCCTTTCGGAGTCAATGGAAAGGTAATGAATGAATTAGGGTATCATATTATGAAATATGATGAAAATGGCAAAATGTTAAAAGAGACAGATTGGAGTAAGACAACAGCTGTTGCTCAGAGAGGTAATTATATTTATATCAATTTAAAAGGTAGAGAGAAATGGGGGATTGTAGATCCAAAAGATAAATATGACTTAGAAGATAAAATAATAGATGATTTGTACAGCTATCGTGATGAGAATGGAGAAAGAATTATTGCCTTAGCTTTGCGTAATAAGGATGCAGTATTATTAGGGCTAGGTGGTGATAGATGTGGTGATATTATTTACTGGAATGTTGAACATAAAGGCCGAGTTCATGGAGATACTTTACCAGCATCTGAAGGATATGCAGATACTTCTGTTTCACCGATCTTTATTGCTGCAGGCCAAGGGATAAAGGAAAATTACTTTACAGATAGATATATTCATTCGGTAGATGTAGCTCCAACTGTTGCAATTTTAGGAGGTGTTAGGTTCCCTGCACAATGTGAAGGTGCACCGGCTTATCAGATTTTTTCGGAAGAAATCTAATACATGGTGGCAATGAGTTTATAATGATTTATTATGACGGCGTATTTGTAAGTTAATATATTAAAGTTGATCATAAAGATTATAAAGTGCTATCACTAGAAGGTTAATTAGCTTTAGTGATAGCACTTTTTTCGAGAAAAATTTGAAGATGATAGATTAATAAACATTGATATCAGGGATTTTTAAATACAGTTTGCTTTTATGGATTTTTCCTACAATACAATAGAAATTAACCAGGCGATGTGCTATGATAAAGTGGATTGAGGTATGTGTGGGAGACACGTACTATATATATGAAAGAAAGGACTGAATCCCAATGGAGGGATATCAAAAGAAAGAGCGTTTTATTGTAAACGTCATTTTCTACTGTATCATCGTTGGGCTTTTGTTTGTGGTGAGCAAATATCTGCTGCCGGTGCTGATGCCGTTTTTGGTGGCATTGGTGGTGACGCTGATCCTTAATCCCCTGATTCGTTTTGTGGGTCGTCATGAACCACGACTAAGAAAGCCCTTTGCCATCGCTTTGTGTGCGCTTTTTTATATTGTTTGTGCGTATTTGCTGGTGAACTTTGGCTGGACATTGACGCAGAAAATCGGTGATTTGATTTCGCGTATTCCTGCTTTGTTTGAAACGCAAATTGTGCCTGCACTGTGGATGGTGTACGATCAGATTCAGGAAATGGCGCATTCAATTGATCCAAGTTTATCGCAGGAAATTAATGCCATCTTTTATGATGGGATGCAAAATATGCGAGTTTACATCACGGAGTATTCTATGAAGACGGTGGGGCTGCTGACGGGCACAATTACAGCGTTGCCTGCACTCTTTATCGGGGTGCTGATCACGGTTATTTCAACGTTTTTCATGATTGCGGATTTTGATTTTCTGGTGCAGCAGGGCTTTAAGCTGGTGCCAGTTTCACGTCGTGGTGCAGTGCAGACAACGGTGGTTTATGCGAAGCATATTTTGGTGAAGTATATCAAATCGTATTCCCTGATTTTTTCCATTACCTTTGTGGAGTTGGCCGTTGGTTTCACGCTCTTGGGGGTACCGAATTCCATTTTGATTGGGATGTTGGTGGCTGTGTTTGATATTTTGCCAATTCTTGGCACTGGCGGGATCTTAATTCCATGGGCCATCATCGCGGCAATTCTTGGCAAGGGAGGATTTGCCTTCGGCATTTTTGCTCTGTATGTTTTCATTGTTGTAGTGCGCAATATTATTGAACCGCGTATTGTCGGCAAGCAGATTGGTCTGCATCCGCTGGTGACACTTGTCGGGATGTTTATTGGGCTGAAGTTGTTCGGTGTTATTGGATTGTTTGGCATTCCAATTGCGCTGTCTATTTTGGTCAATTTGGACCGCAACGATGTCATTCATTTGTTCCCAAGAGACGATGGAAAGAGTACGGATCAGGTACCAATTCTTTAATGATGCATGTTTTTAGCGTGGACGGTTTTATCAAGCAGCCGCCTGCGCTTTTTTTATCATTGAGGCAAAAAAGAAAACGAACAAAGGACGTGATTGATTTATGACCATTGATCATATCTTTATCGATTTGGACAATACCATCTTGGATTTTTATGCGGCTGAGGCAGAGGTGTTGGCGCCGGCGTTGGCGGCACATGGCATTGACCCTACGCTAGAAACGGTGGCGTTGTATCAGAACATCAATGTGGAACAGTGGCGCTTATTGGAAGAGGGCGAAGTATCCATTGATGAAGTGGGAGTGCGGCGGTTTGCTCTGCTTGCAGAGGCGCTGCAATGTTCGATTGACGCTCAGGCGCTTTCGGATACGTACGAGGCGATGCTGATGGAGACGTGTCATTTTATGCCAGGTGCGAAGGCGATGCTGGAGACGTTGCAAAAGCGCTATCGCCTGCATTTGGTGACCAACGGCATGGCGAGTGTGCAGTATGGCCGCATTCAAAGTGCAGGTATTGCCGATTATTTTGAGCATTTGTTTGTTTCCAGTGATCTTGGCGCAGTGAAGCCTAGTGAAGCGTTTTTTGACGCCTGCTTTGCACAGATTGAAGGCTTTGACAAATCACGCGCCGTTATTGTGGGCGATGGTCTGGGTGCCGATATCTGCGGCGGACTGCGCTCTGGCCTAAAGACCATTTGGTACAATGCTCAGCAAGTGGTCAACGACAGTCCTTGGCAGCCAGATGTTGAGGTGAAAAGTCTGGCCGATGTACCGGCCATTTTAATAGAATGGGAAAACAAAAATTAGAATTAAACTTATTATAATTTTAACTTGACAAGGAAGGTCATATATCATATAATAACATCATCAAGAGCGGACCTCTTGAGGCAAAACAAAGAAATAGTTATAATGACATTGTAGAAGTAAGATTGTCTGTTTTAAAATTAATTTACAAAGAGAATAGGAGATTGATAATTATGGCAAAATGGGTTTGCAGCGTATGCGGTTATGTTTATGAAGGTGAAGCAGCACCAGAAAAGTGCCCTCAGTGCAGTGCTCCAGCAGAAAAGTTTGTTGAACAGACCGGCGAAATGAGCTGGGCAGCAGAACACGTTGTTGGCGTCGCTTCCGATGTTCCAGCAGATATCCGTGCTGACCTCGAAGCAAACTTCACTGGCGAATGCACCGAAGTTGGTATGTACCTTGCTATGGCACGTGTTGCTCATCGTGAAGGCTATCCAGAAATCGGCCTCTACTGGGAAAAGGCTGCTTGGGAAGAAGCTGAACACGCTGCTAAGTTTGCTGAACTTCTCGGTGACGTTGTTACCGATTCTACCAAGAAGAATCTGGAAATGCGCGTAGAAGCTGAAAACGGTGCTACCGCTGGTAAGACCGATCTCGCTAAGCGTGCAAAAGCACTGAACCTTGATGCTGTTCATGACACCGTTCATGAAATGGCTCGCGACGAAGCTCGTCACGGTAAAGCATTCAAAGGTCTGCTCGAAAGATACTTCGGTTAATTTTATCACCCCTAAGGCAGGAGAGAACCTCCTGCCTTATTTGCGTGTCATCAGTTATTTTTAGAAAAGGAGAACGATCATCATGGATAAAAAGCTTGCCGAATTGCTCAACCAGCAGGTCAACAAAGAATTTTACAGTGCCTATCTCTACTTGGATATGTCCAACTATTACGCCGATCAGGATCTCGACGGTTTTGCCAACTGGTATAAAATCCAGGCGCAGGAAGAACGCGACCACGCGCTGCTTTTTATGGAATATCTGCAGAATAACAACGAATCCGTCACGCTCGAAGCCATTGAAAAGCCAGATAAAGTGTTCAACACTCTAATGGATCCGCTTGAAGCTGGAGCCGAACACGAACGCTACGTTACCAGCCTGATCAACGACATCTACGCCGTAGCTTATGAGCTCAAAGATTTCCGCACCATGCAGTTTCTCGACTGGTTTGTCAAAGAACAGGGCGAAGAAGAAAAGACCGCCGACAGCCTCATTAAAAAGTATAAGCTTTTCGGTGATGATCCAAAGAGCCTTTACCTGCTCAATCAGGAACTGGCTGCCCGTGTGTACAGCGCACCTTCTCTGGTGCTGTAATTGCATTGAAACACCGCCCGTGGTTTGTAACCACGGGCGGTGTTTTATACATACAATATTCCCAGCATGGCAGCTAGGTAGAGCAGGACGAGCAGGAGCAGGGTACGGTCGTGGAGGAGGACTTCGACGGGGTCGCCGTCAGAGGCACCTTCGATGGTGAGGCTGTATTTTAGGGTGATGAGCAGGACAATGGGTACGGTGAAGATGAGCAGTCGGTTGTGATAGAAAGCGGTGGTTGTCTGATCCATGCTCCAGAGAGCGTAGAATACGTTGGCCAATGTCAGGCACATGGTCATGCTGCGATTGAGAAAGTCGAGGGGGTAGGCTTTCAGCACGCTGCGGGTGTTATGGTCATCGCTTACATGAATGAGCTCACCGCGCCGTTTGCCCAAAGCAAGGTAGAAGGAAAGGGCAAAGACAGAGAGGTAAAGCCAGTTGGATATGACGATGTCTGTGAGTTGAGCGCCGTAAATGACACGGATCACAAAACCGGCGGCTAACACAGTGATATCGGCGATGGGCACATTTTTGAGCCCAAAACTATAGGCTAGATTGAGTACAACGTAGAGCGCCAGAAGGAGCGCAGCAGAAAGCTGAAACACTAACGCGTTGAGAAGGATGGCTAGTACCAGCAGTGCCACGGCCAAGAGTGCGGCGCTCCGTATGGAGACGGTGCCGGCGGCAATAGGTCGGTGGCATTTGGTCGGATGCTGACGATCTTTGTCACGGTCCTGGATGTCATTGATGATGTAGATGGCTGAGGAGGTGGCACAGAATGCCAGGAAGCCTAGCGTATCAGCACTGAGCTTGGCGGTATCAAAAAATTGTCCGCTGCACACCAAGGCTGTAAAGACTAATAGATTTTTCGTGTAATGATGCACGCGCATCAATTTGAAATAGCGGTTCAAAAGAAAGACCCCTTAAGTTGGAAAATAGGTGGCGCAATAGTTGATCAGTGCCTGGATGGCTGGAATGTTCATCCAGAGCATGAGAACAACAGCGACGATGCTCATAGACAGAAGCCGAAGCAGCTAAAGGATGCATCCTTTCTTTTATGTCGGCAGATTTACAGAGGATAGTATTCTAGCCCAAAGATGAGCATATCTTTTACACCGTGCAGGTTTGTAAAGAATAGTACCAGTGTTAAAAAGAGACAGATCAAAGGTAGAAGTAAAGGTTGATGGAGTTTCGCAGCTGCTTTTTTAAGCAGTAAGAAAAGTAAAACATAAAAGGCCCAACCGAAATACAGTGTATAAAGTATAAGGCCGTTTTCTTGCGTTCCCCAGCCAAGTCCAATGAGCAATACCATTGAAAAAACGATCCAATAAGCTGCTATGCGGGCAAGTCGTTCGTTGCGATGAATGATAAAGCTTATTAAGCACAGTAAAATAAGCATCAGGCCGATCCCATTTATTTGTTCAACCGGATCTAACATCCAGGAGATATGATGGACAGGTGTCAAAGTATATTCGCCTATTGATGCTGCTGGTGCCAGAAAGCAATCGTGAACAAAACCGGTAAATTGAAAAATTCGATCAGAGACTGCGACTTCTTTACCAGTGAATGTTTGAAGTGAATCAATCTTTTTAAACAAAGAATAGAAAATATCGAAACGACCGCACATTAAAAGTAGAAGCATAAAGCCTAAGCCACGACGCACCATTATAGATAGCCATTTTTTTGGCGTTTTAAATGATGACCATGTTTCGGTTACTGGAAGTAAAGCCAGGCTTGTTAAAAGCGTACCACCGGCCCCGTAGAGTGCAACAGTTGTTTTTTCGTTGTTCTGCACGATGCATGTTAGAGTAAGTATTAGCCAAAAGTATGCAGACACATATTGTTCGATCATGAGGCAATTAAGAAAGGTGGTATAAGTGCAGGTTAATACAACGAGGAAGCAAACGCGCATTGCTGATGTAAGCTTTAAAAGACGGGCCAACATTAAATTAGACACAAATAGTAGAGCAATCTGCAAGGTGTTGATAAGAATGATTTCGAAAGTTGTTGAAAGACCCAGGAATTGGCTTAATGCGTAGGGAGCGCCTACAAATGGTGCGGAAAATACTGCGAACAAAGGCTGACGAAGATCATTTTCTGGAAACGTTAAATAGAGCCAAGCCATGTTACGCACCAAACTGCCAGAGTCACTTGTGTAGATGAGGTCATAGTAGCCGCCAGGTGCTGAATCGTAAAATACTGACGTTAGCAAAAAAAGTCGTGCAGCAAATAAGATGGATAATACTAAAAGAAAGGAGTAGATCCCTATTTCAAAAGGAGCAAGCTCAGCAAATACTCTGCTTTCTTTGAGGATGCGTGTTAATATTTTCCAAAATTGAGCTAAGGCAACATAAACAAAAAGGTAACTCATCAGTGCCAGACATAGACTTAGTGTAAGTGGCAAGTCAGTTACGGATGGATATGCTGCTTGTAGATCTTGAACCCACGGAGCTTGCCCTAGAAAATCATAAGCATATTTTTGCAATCGCCAACAAATACCGATAGCACTGAGCATTACGAACAAGTTTAAGCCCCAAGGCATCCATCGTACTGCTGACCAAAGATCAGACACTTGGCTTGAAAGCAGAAGTATGAGTATAAACGCAATGACCATACTTGGTAATGTTAGATTCGCTTCGCAATAATCGTTTCCCCACTGTATTTCAGGATAAAAAAATGCTAACGATGTCAGAGAAAAGTACCAATTTTGCTTTAGATTATTTATGCCATTTTTTAGTGTTGGTTCTGGGAGAATTGTATTTATAAACGTTTTTACATAACTGGACAAAAAGCAACTCCCCTTTATTGTTGTATGATGCGTTGTAATTTATTATATCATACAAGCAACATCTGTCAGCTTTAAAGATTGATAATGCATATTGTCTTGCAAAAATATTGTGTTATACTTTGTATCATAAAAAGACGAAGAAAGGAAAAATTTCTATGAAACCACTCGTACTTTATTATGCAAAATGCTCCACTTGCAAAAAGGCCTTGAAATGGTTGGAGGATAATGGCATTGACTGCGATTTGCGCCCGATCGTTGAAGATCATCCAAACAAAGAAGAGCTTGCTGCTTGGTATGCGGCCAGTGGGCTGCCGTTGAAGCGTTTTTTCAACACCAGCGGCAATCTTTACAAACAGCTGCAGCTCAAAGATAAGCTGCCAGAAATGAGTGAAGACGAGCAGCTCGCACTCCTCGCCAGCGATGGCATGCTCGTTAAACGTCCGCTTCTCATCAGCGATGCGGTCATTTGCCCGGGCTTTAAAGAAGCCGAATGGGAAAAATTAAAATAAACAAGAAAACGGCTGTCAACGAAGCAGCCGTTTTTTCATGTTCAGCCCCAGGCGATTTTGAAGAGACACTCATAGAAAACAAAACGGCGCATCTCAGGCAAGATGCGCCGTTTTGTGCTTTTTTATTGTAGTGAGTCAGTGTGTGATGTATGTGATCTTATGGTTTTTTATAGCCGCACTTTGGGCATACGCCGTTTTCGTCCAGCGCAATGCCGCACAATGGGCAACGGTCGATGTCATTTTTGGTGATAAATTCACTTGTTGCTGCATTTACGCCGCTGGTGAATGTGAGCTTTGCAATGTTGAGCTTATCTTTGAGCAGATCGTAAACGATTTTGATCATGCCTTCAACAGTCATGGTCTCTTTTGTCACAACAAGACGGCAATCTGGATAAGCGGTTGCAAGTTCGGTTTGGAACGCTGGGCCCGTCATTTGATTGTGAGGGTGACCGTTTTTGATGCCTTGCTTTTCATACACGTCAAGGACTGCTGGCAAAAGGGGATCGTCTTCGCGCAGAATGAGTGCATGGTCAAAGTTTTTCAATACTTCCCAGGCGGTTTTTTGAATTTCATTACATGGGAACACCATGTTTACGCCTTCGTTTACCGTATCTTCCACTTCAATGGTTAAAACGCCGGTATGACCGTGCAGATATTGCGCTTCGCCCTTAAAACCATAGAATCGATGGGCGTATTGCAGTTCAAGTGTTGTAATGCTTCTCATATAAATCATCCTCCTCAAAATACATGCTTGGCGGGACAATTGCCCCGGCCTTATGATTGTTGCTGTGAGGGACCGGTTGGTTGGAAGGAATTCCAGGACCTTCCGTGTACATCGTGGCCGTCGCCATTGAATGAATCTTCCATAGGTCCATCACCTTGGGCAGAAAAACGCTGCATATTGAGAACGTCTGTCCTGGACAACTTTCACCGGTGTTTGTCGTTCTCACTTGTTACAGCTGCTGAAACAGAACCCTGACAAAATAAATTCCTTTTCACAATTTGTGAGTCAATGATTGGCTCTGTGTTTCTCATTATTCTAATTTTAGAATTAGAATAATTCTAAAATTAGAATAGCATCGTACTTTCTGTTTGTCAAGCGTTTTTTATAATAAAAGAAAAGTTGTAAAGTGGTTGTAAAAAAATAAAAGCTGCCAGAACGTTTTGTTTTGGCAGCTTTTATCGTTACATTATTGGTTTATTTTTTGAACAGGAATGTCAATTTGCGTAATATAGTCGTCAAAGGTATCTATGAGTGCTTCGTTAAGACCTTTTTCATAGGAGAAACCGGTAAATTGAAGATGATGGCTGTTGGCATAATCAAGAAGTTCTTCGTAACGTTTAGGCAGGTTGTCCCAATTGCCTTTGCAGTAGGCGCGTAAATAGGTGCCTGGGGCTTGGATATGATTGGCGGTTTGTGAAGACACAGCAGGAAGTTCAATGAATAAAGTGGTGTAGTTGGAATAATGCCCTGCGTAAAGGTCGCTCACCGACAACATGGCCCCATAGGAGGCGTCGTGAAGACGGTGCAAATGATGCTTCTTTGCTTCGGCAATGACCAAGCCGATTTCGTGTTCAAAGGGTGCATCGGGTGTGGTGGCGATGGTGGCAAAATAATGAGGCGCTGTTTTTTCAATAATGGAAATTTCTGCGACATCCAGCGTGTGCAATGCCGACAATTGCTGCTGCTTTTCGGTTAAGTTTGCTTGCAGCGTTTGCAATTGGGCGATTTTTTCTTCTAGATCGGCGGCTTTATCCGCGAATAATGCTTCCAGAGAATGGGCCGAACGATTGTCCAAAAAATATTTAATGTCCGCAAGTGGCACATCCAATTCTCGCAGCATGAGAATGGTTTCAAGAACAGAGCTTTGTTGATAGGTATAGCAGCGATAGCCGTTATCTTTGATGAATGCAGGCTTTAACAAACCAATTTCATCGTACCACATGAGCGTTTTCTTATTGATTTCATGGAGTCTGGCAAATTGGCCGATGGTGAATAGTGTGGATGTGTCAAAAAACATGGCTTTCTCCTTGACCGTACAGTTACTGTACGGTTTATTATAGGTCATGTAGGCACGGAAAGCAAGTAAGGAGCGTGAGAACACGGGCACGTAGTCAACAGAAAATGCGATTCAAGAAAAGGGAAAGGAACACATCGAACATTAAAACCTATGAGAAGAGGTCAAAATTGTTATGAATGAGAAAATTATCATTAGAAAATACCGTAAGAGCGATGACAGCGCTTTAGAGAACGTCATCAGAGAAGCTTGGCAATACGATCGGTATTGTTCCCCAACCACAGCCAGAAAAATTGCGAAAGTCTACTTGAACAGCTGCCTTGTTAACCAGACATTTATTCGTGTCGCCGAAGTAGATGGTGAGCCTGTCGGCGTCATCATGGGAAAAGACATTGCGGCACATAAATGCCCATTTCGATTGTTTATTAAATGGGTGCGCTCCATTGTTTCGTTAATGGTTTCAAAAGAAGGACGTGCGATTTCCAGGATGTTTGAAAAGGTCGATAAAATTGACCAAGAGCTTCTTGCCGTTTGCGTTCAGAAATACAAAGGCGAATTAGCCTTTTTTGCCATTGCTGAAAAATGTCGTGGCAAGGGAATTGGTCGAAAGTTATTCCAAGCCCTTGTTGATGAAATGAAGGCGTGCGGCATTTCAGCATTTTATCTATTTACGGATACCAGCTGCAATTACCGGTTTTACGAGCATATGGGTTTAACGAGACGATGCGAGAAGAAATGGGAAATGGATATTAATGGGAAAAAAGAAGAAATGACCTTCTTTTTGTACGATTATCAGTGTCGCATGCAAGTGGCTTAAACGCATCAAAGGTCTACGGAGCGTAGGTTGTCGATCATGCTTTGGCGTGGTAGCCTAATGGTGAAAGGAGAATGAACCATGAATCATTACATCACTGGTGCTGCCATTCGTACTCTGCGTGAACAGCGGCATCTGACTCAGGCTCAGCTGGCCGAAACGCTCAGCGTCAGCGATAAGACCATTTCTAAATGGGAGACAGGCCGTGGATTTCCGGACATCACTCTGCTGGAGCCATTGGCACAGGCATTGCAGGTGTCTGTGGCAGAGCTGCTTACTGGCGAACAGATCATCAACACCAATCGCGCCGCCAACATGCTCAAAGCCCAGCTCTATGTCTGCCCAATCTGCGGCAATGTGCTCCAGTCCATGGGGCCGGCAATGGTCTCCTGCTGTGGCATCACGCTGCCGCCGTTGGAAGCGGAAACACCGGACGATGCACATCAGGCTCAGTGTGAGCTCATCGAAGACGAATACTATATTTCCATTGATCATCCAATGAGCAAAGACCATTACATTTCGTTCATCGCCTACTGCAACGGCAGCCGCTTTGAGATTGCCAAACTCTATCCCGAAGGCAACGCCGAAGCGCGTTTCTTTGGTCGTGGCCGCGGTCACGGCTGGCTCTATTGGTACTGCAACCACCATGGTCTGTTCCGTCAGCGGATATAATCAAACCACGCTGTGTGATCCTGCGATCGCACAGCGTGGTTTTTTATTTATTAATATTTCATGAAGAAGATTAATCTTGACGCAAGAAAATGGTATGTTCCAAGAAAAGAAGGTATAATGAAAGCAGATAACATCGGAATATTCTTGCAATTAGTGCAAGATGGATACATCCTGTAAAGTCCAATGGTATGAAGTCAAGAAGGTGAGAGAAGGAAAAATAAGTTGTTTTT
>CALAKO010000088.1 GCA_937922955.1 uncultured Peptococcaceae bacterium
AACGGAAGCGTCTGAATGGGATGACATGACTGTGAAGAAGAATACTTTCAAAAGAACAGTGTTTCTTAAAGCAAACGTTTTCATTTTGGCAGGCATGGAAGATTTGAAATTCCCTATTTATATGCAGTGAGGTGATTTAATTGAGCAATGTTTCCAAAACAATCAATGGTACCTTTGGCCGTGTTTGGGTCGATGATGAGGACTATGGCATGGTACGTTCGTTTGAATCGAAGTCAAAGTTGGATTGGGAAGCTATTAGAGAGCCAGAAAAATTGGGGCCTGGGTATAAATACAAAGGCTACACGATAGAGGGCACAATGACAGGCATGCAGATCGATTCCAGATTTGCAAAAAAGTATGCAGAGGGTATTGTTACTGGCAACATTCCTGATGTTACGGTTGTTGGTCGATTGGCTGATCCGCAAGCAGCTGGACACATTCGAGTGGCGTTGTATGGCGTGGTGTTTGATGAGTTGACGTTGTTGAAATTTGAAAATAACACCATCGTTGAAGAGGAAGTGCCATTTAAGGCGCAGAGCTACAAATTCTTAGACATGATTTAAGGAGGAACCATGGCGTATTTAACACTTGAAGATCTGTTGGATCGTAAAGCACAATCCGAAGAGGATCGTTTACATATTAAAGCCATTCATTCGGATGCTTTGGGAGGGGAGCTGTTGTGCAAGCGACTGCCGTTTCGTTCCGTGGCAACCATTATGGATCGTTTGACGGGCGGTGAAGCTGGGACGCTGGAAGTGTTTGAGGCTTATCAGGAATTGATATACAAAAGCTGTGAGCTACTGCAGTCTCCGAAGCTGAAAGAGGTCTATAACATCGAAGGCGACCGTTATGATATCGTAGAGCAAGTTTTTAATGGCGATATGGGGGAAATTGACCGTGTTGGCACAAAGATTCTTACGTTCTACGACAGTGCGCTAGATATTGAAAACCTAAAAAACTGATAAAGTCCGACGCTACAGCAGCGATGTACAGCTGGTATCTTCGCAAGGGGATACCGGTTGAACATCTTGAAGCGTTGGACGCTGTGCATTCAGCTTTCTATTTTGCTTCTATGTCGATAGAACTTGATGAAATAGAAGCTCAAAACAGGGAACTGGAAAAAATGAGGAGGTGAAACGGTGGCGAGTAAACGTGTAGCAGTCATTTTGTCGTTGACCGACAGATTTTCCAGCGGTTTCAAAAAATTTCAAGAAGCGGCAAAAACAACCGAGAAAGAAACGCGGCGTCTACAAAACCAGATCAAGCGATTCGGTGCTGACGCAAAGAATGCTTTTACCAATTTCGCTAGTAGTTCTGTAAAAGCGGTTGGGGTTGCCGGTGCAGCCTTGGCTGGTTTGGGTGCAAAAACAGGGTTGAGTGAAGCACTAGATTTGGAAGGGTATCGGCAACAACTTAACACGGCAACGAAAGACACGCAGAAAGCGTCGCAGATCATGCAGTACGCCGTTAATCTTGCCAATAAAACACCATTTGAAGCAGGCGAACTGGTTGAAGGGGCCGCAAAATTTGAAGCCATGGGTATGAGTGCCAATAAGTGGCTGACACGCACTGGTGATATGGCGGCAGCAACCAATAAGGGTTTTGATCAAGCCACCGAAGCCTTGATTGATGCCCAAACTGGAGAGCTGGAACGCTTAAAAGAGTTTGGAATTACAAAAGCCATGATCGCTGATCAGGCAGAAAAGATGTTTACCGACCAGCAAATCATTAACAACCAGGGCCAGATTGTCAATCAGGAAAAATTTAATGAAGCTCTTATTGCTTTGATGGAGGATAAGTTCAGTGGTGGCATGGAAGCCCAGGCCGAAACTGTGCGTGGCGCTTGGTCTACAGTTACTGGCATTACTAAGAGTGCGCTGGCAACGCTTGTTGGCATGAGTTCTGATGGCTCTTTACGCTCTGGCTCTGCACTTGACTATATTAAGAATAAAGTCAAAGAATTGGGAGCCTCATTTGAAAGATGGCAGCAAGATGGAACACTTGAACGATTTGCTCAGAGGTTTGATCAAACCTTACAGACTATTGGGAACTTCGCCGTTCCTATCCTACAGAAAGTTGGCAGCGGATTTAAGTTTGTTGCTGATAATGCGAACTGGCTTTTACCAATTGTTGCTGGGGTATGGTCTGCATTTAAGGCTTACTCCATCATCAATGGTGCTGTTAATGGGTTCAAGTTGTTGGCGGCTGGTATTGGGTTGGTCAATGGAGCATTAACGATTAGTCCGATATTTATTATTGCTGCCACGATAGGCGGTATTATTACTCTTCTGACGGCATTAGGTGTCAATTGGTCGTCGGTGTTTGGCGTTGTTCAATCGTGGACGCAAAAGGCCAAAGAAAAGTTTGATGAATTCAGCAGTTTTATCCATTCTTTTTCGGTTCCATCGTGGATTTCTAGCTTGGCAGATACGTACCTTCCAAAAATTGAAAACGGTGCACAATGGGCGTTGGATAAGTTTCAATCGCTGATTGGATGGCTTAATAATGTCAGCTTGCCATCATGGGTAACATCACTTGGCAGTAAGATTTCATCTGGATATAATGCCTTAAAATCTTCTGTGAGCGGCCATGCAACAGGTACACCTTATTTCTCTGGGGGACCGACACGCATCAATGAAGGTGGCCGCGGAGAAACTGTGGTGCTGCCATCAGGAACGCAGATTATTCCACATGATGTGGCAATCAGGCAGCCGTCTGCAGCGGCTGGTGGCGGTGATATTAATGTTACCGTCCATATTCAAGGGAACGTCATTGGAAATGGTGAATTTGCGAATTACGTAGGAAAAGTTGTGGCGAAACAAATTGTAAAAGTTGTGAAGAATAGATAGGAGGGACACACATGGATATTATTTTCAGCATCAATAACAATGAATCTGTGCGTGTCCTGCCTATTTGTCCAGAAGTGGTGGTGACTAGCCCCCAGGAAAATGCAGAGTTCGACGGGTTAAAAGGAAAGATGGCCATTATTGGGCCGAAGGGCCGACGATCGTTGTCGATAAGCTCGTATTTTCCATCGAAGCCATCGCCTCTCATCCATGCTGGTGCATCGTCTAATGGCTGGTCGTATGTAGAATGGTTTGAGCAATGCAGGGGCCGAATGCTGCCGATGCGTGTGGTTATCGTATACGAATACTACAAATTGAATATGGCTTGCCTGATTGATGATTTTAGTTGGCACGTTGATTCGACAGGAGACTATGTGTACGATTTGTCGGCATCAGAATACATCTTTGCGACGGCAAAACCGGTGCAAAATGTGGAAGAAAACGTTGTTGTTACCTATCCGGTTGTTGGTGAGGGGACCGTGCAGCCTGGGGGTGTTGGCTGATGAGCATTGAAGTGCTGCTCTTTGATGGCGATACGCCCTACAATGTGAGCCATCGGGTGGGCAATGTATCCAGATCAGACAACATTGATGGCCTTGGACAAGAGATTGCTTTCGATTATCTGTATAACAGGCGTGACAAGTACACAACAGATATGTTGACTGAACCAGGTGATCATATTCAGTACGTTGACGGTGAGGAAGTCATCATTGAGGGATTGGTTGTTGAAACGTCGGATGCCATGCGAGGCACTGTAGCTGTGACGGGATATGACTATGGTTATTGGCTGAATGAGACGAAAACCGACATTCAGTTTAATGGCTGCACGACGTCACAAGCCGTTGAAGAATTGATGAAGAAGAATGGTATCAAGGTTCAATGTGTTGAGATTCCAGAGATTGTCGAACATAACTATTATGATGAGACATTGGGCGACATTCTGAAGCACCTCATAGGCATGGCGACGCATCAAAGTGGCAAGAAATATCGTTTGGAGGTGCGTGGTGCTACAGTCGTTGTAGAAGACTATGAAGACCTTATCATCACACCGACCTTTATTTCTGCTGCCAACATTGCGCCAGTTGATGTTGTGTACAATCCTGGCCATATTACGATCACTCGAAGCCTGGATGATATGTATAACCATGTTGTTGTCAAAGTGGACGGTGAAGTGGTCAGCGAGGCGAAGGATGAGGATTCCATTGCTAAGTTTGGCGATAAGACTTACACGGTAGATGATGATCCGGAAGCCGATGCTGAGGTACTGTTAAAAGACATGAACAAAGTTGTTGTCAGTGGAGAAGTGGATTTGCTGGGGGATAATCAGATTCGAAGTGGCCGCATTCTTGAATTTTCAGAGGGTAATGTCACGGACTTTGTGGGCAAATTTTTAATTACCAATTGCCAGCATGCATACAGCATCAATGGTCATACTGTGCACGTCACACTGGTGGATGCGGAGAGCATGGATGCCAGCGTGGAAGCGGTCGACCCATCGGAAGATGTTTCTGATGATACCGATGCAACAGGCGGGACCTTTGAAGAAGGCGACGGCGTTGCAACCGGTCAATATACCTGGCCACTTCCTGGAGCATCATGCACGATCACGACATATGCGGGCCATACCAACAACGCTGGAGATTTTCCGGTCTCATATGGTACAACTGTTGTGGCGGCCGATGGCGGCGTGGTGGACTGGGTGCAGTATTGGGATGGTTATTCACGATGGGGTAATCAAAGCTATGGGAACTGCATCCGCATTCAACACGGTAATGGGCGTTATACATTGTATGCGCATTTGTCGCAGATCAATGTGGCATCTGGTCAGGCGGTGTCAAAAGGTCAGACGATTGGCGCTGTTGGCAGCACAGGCAACAGCACTGGGCCGCATCTGCACATGGAGATTGTGCAAAATGGTTGGGGTGTTTATCCTGGCAATGTGTTTTAAGGGGTGATCATATGGTAAATAAATGGGAGCATGATATTGTGGGAGCGTTATCTCCAAAAGTCAGAAGGAATTTAGACCCGTGCATCGGCGTCGTTGTGAGTGTTGAGCCATTTAAGGCAACCATTCGCGGCGGCGCTTTTGTGTTGAGCAAGAAAAACACCTATATCTGTCAGTCTGCCATTCAGGAGGCCTATAACTATGACACCATCAATGGAACCGTATCGCACGGTGAACATTCTGGAGAAGGTTTTACAGCGCAGCGAGGGGTTATTACGCTGCGTGATGTGTTGATGGTTGGACAGCAGATTCTGGTTGTCCCGATTCAGTATGGACAGAAATTTGTTGTTGTGGATGTATTGGCAGGTGGTTGGTCATGATCTTTCCTAATTCAGTGAATGGGAGTTTTACCACGGAAGAACGTACACGACTTGGCCGTTCATTTGTGTTTGATTTTGAGACTGGACAGACGCAGGTGGTTGGAGGTGTAGTGCAGGAAACTACGGAACTTCAAGCGGCGAAACAGTGGATCGAGTTGTTGGTGCGCACAACACTGGATAAATACGTTGTGTATAAGGGAACAGGCTTTGGAACGTCGATCCATAGGTACATTGGCTATCGGTCGTTGCCCTTCGGTTTTATTGAATCGGAATTTCAACGAGAGGTCGAAGAGGGTGCGCAGCTTAATCCGGCTATTGAAGGAATCAGCAATTTTGTTCTAACACGTACAACGCGAGGGTTGATCGTTGAATTCACAGTGAACATGATAAATAAAGATATATTCGGGATGGTGATCAACACAGATGGGATTTATTAAAAGAACGGCAGAAATGTTGCTAAAGGAAATGTTGTCGAAGGTGAGCGACACTTATCAAAAAACGGTGGGATTTCCAGTGTACGACATTCTGAATGCGGCATCTCGTGTAATGGAGACTTTGGAAGATCGCATAGATGACCACGTGTCACGTCTTGATGTTGACAATCTCGATGGCAACGATCTGACAAGATTTGTACTCCAGCACAAAGGCATCAAGCGCAAAGACGCAAGCAAGGCGACGGTAACGTTAACAGTAACTGGTAATGGTACTGTTAACAAAGGAGATATCTTTCAAACGGCAACCGGTATTCAGTTTGCTGCCGATGAGACAACTGTTGTATCTGGTAGTGCAGATATTACAGCGACAGCGGTTGTAGGTGGCAGAAGCGGGAATGCGGCGGCGGGGTCGATTGTCGTCATGCCGGTTACTATTCCGGGGATTGTGTCCGTAACCAATACAGAGACAGCCGCTGGAGGGTACGATCAGGAAAGTGATGACGATTTAAGAGAACGCTATTATGAAGCCCTGCAGAAACCGGCAACGTCTGGCAACGAATACCATTACATCCAGTGGGCAAAAGAAGTGGTCGGTGTTGGTGATGCGAAGGTGTATTCGTTGTGGCAAGGGGACAACACCGTACAGGTGGTTATTGTCGATGCAAATGGCGAAGTGCCGTCGGATGAGCTGGTGGAAGAGGTGCAGGAACATATTGATCCGGACAGTTCTGGCTTGGGACTTGGCGAAGCACCGATAGGCGCTTATTGCACTGTGACAGCAGCGGAAGCATTAGAGATTGCTGTTTCTCTTAAGCTGGTGGGGGCTGATACGGAAGCATTGAGGCAAGCGATAGAAGAATCTCTGAAAGCCTATCTGCGTGAGATTGCATTTAAGCAGAACTATGTGAGCTATGCGCGCTTGTCGAATGCCATTATTGACACAGAAGGCATCATAGATTATTCCGATTTAACCATAAACGGTGATGTTAAAAACGTTGCTGTTCCTGATAAATCGGTGGCGGTGCTGGGGGTGATCTCCTATGTCGATGCGCAGCAGTAACCTTTTGTTGGCGATGGTGCATCGCATTTTTCGCAAGGACAAATTTCACATCACGATATTTGATGCAATTGGGTACGCGCTAGACAGCATACGACAACGTGCGGATGAAGCCTATGACCAGATGTTTTCTGACACGGCAACATATATGCTTCCGACCTATGAAAAACAGCTCTTGCTTTCCGGAGAAGGCAAAAGCTTAGATGATCGACGGTCTGCAGTAACGGCTGGATGGCAGCGTGGTGGCAAGGTTGATATTTTGCAGATTCAAGCGGCTGCAGACAGTTGGAAAAACGGTGCCACGGAGGTTGGGTTTATCGGCGGTCGCATTATCGTGAAGTTTATATCTGAATTTGGTATTCCGACCGATTTGGAAGGGCTGAAGGCAGCAATCAAAATCATTAAGCCAGCGCATTTGGGCATTGGGTACATCTTCAAATATCTGCTGATTGAAGACATTCATGAAGTAAAAACATTGGAGCAGATGGAAAGCTTAACGCTTGAGCAATTTGCTTTCGGAAAGGAGTAAGGTATGGGGAGTTATACACCAAATAAAGGTCTATATAAAGCAGATCCTATCGCAGATGCGAAGGATACGTTTAATATCACGAAGATGCTCAATGATAATTGGGACAAGCTGGACGCTGAAGCACAGTCTTTTGATGAGCTGATGAACACTTACAGCTACATTTGGTCAATGAACGCAGCGGATACCGGTGCTCTCACGATTACGGTTACGCTTGGCGAGGATTGTCCGAAGGAAGCAACGATGACAGCGGTCATAAGTGAAGCAGAGAACGGCGATACTACCATTGACGTGACAACGGTTATCGACGGGGTAACAAGTAAATCAAGCCACACAATTAACGATGCTGGTGGCGAAGGGGGCGTAGTAAATGGCTGATCCGATTACATGGGGACTGATTAACCTTGTCAAAAAAGGTGTTAAGGGCGTGCAAACAACGCTGGATGGTGTAAGCGATAAAGTAAGCGGTTTGACTGATTCGTTAGATGCTGATTTTATGGAAGTAAAGAATGCGATTGAGGGCGTAAAGACTGACGTTGGAAATGTTAATACTTCTGTGGATGACATAAAATCTGACACTGAATCTCTTAAGGTTTCTATTGATGGTAGCACTTTGTTTAATGCTGATAGCGTTGTTAAAAGCGTTCAAAGTGGAGTTATTAATGAAGTTAGAGTAACACATCCAAATGCTCATAAGATAAAAATATCTAAAGTTAACAAAGAAAAGTCTATTATATTTGTAAACGGGACTGGCGTTGATGCTATCGGAAAAACTCTTTCTCCTTCTATAAGTAGCGATGGACAATATTTGACATTATCTTGGGTGAGTGTATCTGGAGGATACATAAACATATCATTGGCATGGACTGTTCTTGAATTTTATTAAAGAGGTGTTATTTTTCATGATCAAGTATTATGCAGTAATAGATGAAAAAAATATCTGTAAAGAAATCTCTCAATTAAGCGGAGAAGTTTTAGAAAATTACATGATAGAAATAGAAAGCTACCAAACTGAGTTGCTCGGTAAAATGTGGACTGGCAGTGAATGGGTAGACAACCCGAACCCTCCTGACCCACCAGAGCCAGACGAACCGCCTACGAATCAAGACATTATGGACATGTTAACTGCAATGCAAGGGGATCAGGTGCCAACGGCTACGCTTGATGCCGCTTATCGTGAGGGGGTTAATGCATATGCCGAATGATTTGTATTTAGAAGCCATGCGCGCCAAAGGTGCCGCAGATGCAGCGGATTTCCAACAGCGTTCCGCTGAGATGGACGGTACGGCAATGTATGCTGAGGAGGAAAAGATTCCAGATTTTGCTGAGGCTGTCAAGGTTAAAAATATGCTGGAACGACCATGGGGGCAGGATAACGGCTTTATTTGTCGTTCTAAAGTTGGACATGTTGTGCGACTGATCCAACCATATGATAGTGATATTTATACTCAGGAACCAGAAGATGCGGCATTGGCAGCCCATTGGCGTTTTGTGTATTCGACTGACCCACTCAAGGCTAAGCCTTTTCTGGACAGTGAGACGCACATGTCCGAAAGCTATTATCGCATGGATGAATGTTGCACTTGGGAGGGACATGTGTGGAGATCGAATCTGGCTACAAATGTGTACTCGCCGACAGCATATCCAGCAGGATGGACAGACCTTGGTACAATCGAGGACGTTATGGGGGGCAGAATAGGAGGTGTTGCATGACGCAACAGCTGCTTATTAGTAGCATTATCAGCTACTTTGTGCCTCTTGTTTTAGGTGGTGTCATCGGTGTATTGGCGCACAGGCTGGGAAATAACAAGCGACAAGATGCGATGCTGCTGGCGTTAGGGCGTTATCGGCTACTGGCAGAGTGTGAGAGCATTCTTGCACAAGGCTATATCACTCCGAGCCAGTACGAAATGATAACGGATCTTTACGAAGCATATGCTGGTCTTGGGGGAAATGGTGTTGGTAAGGCTTTATACAACAGAACAACGAAGCTGAAAATTATGGAAATGGAGAGTGAATGAAGATGAAAATTAATGTTCCTGTACGATTTAAGAACCCTTGGTTTTGGGTTGGTGTGGTATCTATTGCGCTGACAGCGATTGGGCTTGATCCATCCACACTGACTTCGTGGGAAGCGGTGAAGGACGGTGCCATGACTGTTTTGATGAACCCATTTCAATTGGGCACTATGGCATTAGCTGTTTTGGCAGTATTTGTTGATCCAACAACCGCTGGATTTGGAGACTCACAGCAGGCGATGACATATACAGTACCTAGAAAGGGGGAGTAAGATTGAGTTACGAATATATCACAGACTATGATGCCGTATCCTATATGCCTGGCCGCATGTATCATGATATCAACTATAACGTAGACAAAATCGTGATCCACCACTGGGGAGCAGATGGCCAGACTTTTGATGATGTCGTTGCATGGTTTTGCAATCCTAGCTGCACCACTTCGGCTCATTATGTCGCGGAAGCTGGCAAGGTCGCTTGCTTGGTAAATCTTGGCGATACTGCTTATCATGCAGGGGACTGGGGTGCAAACCTTACAAGTATCGGTATTGAGTGTAGGCCAGAAATGAGTGCCGCAGACTTAGAGACAGTATGCGAGCTGGTGGCATACATTTTTAGCGTCTATGGACCACTGCCGATCTACGGGCATAAAGATTTTAGTGCTACAAGATGCCCGTATAGGTATTACACACAGTTAGATCACATCTATAACAGAGCCATGGAAATATACAACGGTAACGAACAGGGGGATACTGATATGACGAAAGAAGAAGTACAGGCAATTGTTAAAGAAATGCAGAAAACCTATGATACACTGGCAGAATGCCCGACATTTGCGCAACCAACTGTGCAGAAACTAATTAATAAAGGGCTGTTAGTTGGTGGAGAAGGTGGCAAGTTAGATTTGACGTATGATTTGTGTAGAATGCTGGTAGTGAATGACCGTGCTGGCATTTACGGAGTATAACCGTACATAACAAAAGAAAGCCGTGCATTTGACATTAATGTGTCAGATGCACGGCTTTTTTATGTTTGTAATAAAAAAATAAAAGAAATTGAAGATAATAATATAGGACAAGAAGAAGTTAAAATAACAGTTTATGAATCAAATGGAAAAACGGTAAGAACAACAGTGGAAAAAACAGACACAACATTAACATTAGATGTTTATAATAATATAGTAAAAATTGATAATACAAAATTAGGTGAAAATGAAAAAGAACAAATAGTATTAATAG
>CALAKO010000089.1 GCA_937922955.1 uncultured Peptococcaceae bacterium
GTTTGCCACCTTGCCTGTGCCGATGAATTCATCGATCAAATGCCGGATGGCTACGACACTCACATCGACCAGGGTGGCTCAAATGTGTCTGGCGGGCAGAAGCAGCGCCTCTGTATTGCGCGTGCATTGCTCAAGCAGCCGAAGATTCTTATTTTGGATGATTCGACCAGCGCTGTTGACACGCGCACCGATGCGCTGATTCAGCAAGGTTTGAAAGAATACATTCCTGCTACCACCAAAATCATCATCGCGCAACGTGTGTCCTCATTGGCCCATGCCGACCAGATTGTCGTGCTCGATGACGGACGCGTCAATGCCACTGGTACCTACGAAGAGCTGCTTGCTAATTGCGACATTTACCGCGATGTGTACGAATCTCAGCAGAAAGGAGCGTTGGAAGAATGAGCCCAAGACCAGGTCGTCAAATGGTATCGCGCGCGGCGTTGCGCACCTTTGACAAAACCACCTTAAAACGCCTGCTTAATTACTTTGGCGCCTACAAAATTCTGCTGGTGCTTGTCGTTGTGTTCGTGCTGATGAGTGCAGTGGCTTCGGCGGCCTCTTCGCTGTTCCTGCGTACCCTCATTGACAGCTACATCACGCCGCTGATTGGCGCAGACAACCCAGACATGAGTGGTCTGCTTTATGCCATCTTTCGCATGTGCCTGCTGCTCGGCGGTGGGGTTTGCGCGACGTTGGCTTATAGTTGGATCATGGCTTTTGTGGCGCAGCGCACCATGGAACGCATGCGCGACGACATGTTTGCTAAAATGCAGCGCTTGCCGATTCGTTATTTCGATGGTCACGAATACGGTGACATCATGAGCCTTTATACCAATGACGTCGACACTCTGCGTCAGATGATGAGCCAGACCTTCACTGCAGCAGTGAGCTCGTTCTTTACGTTGATTACCGTGTTTTTTTCCATGCTTACGCTCAGTGTGTGGCTTTCTCTGCTCATGGTTGTTGGCATTTTCTGTGTTATCAAAATCGCCAAGGCCATCACCGGCATTTCCGGCCCGTATTTTATGCAGCAGCAGACCACGCTTGCTGCTCTGGACGGCTACGTTGAAGAAATCATCAACGGTGAAAAGGTCGTTAAAGTCTTTGGCTACGAAAGCAAAGCCAAGGATGAAATGAAGAAGCGCAACAAAGCATGGGAAGAAGCCGCCTATTTGTCCAATGGTCATGCCATGGCCATGATGCCGATCATGAATGGCTTTGGATACCTGCAATACATTGTTGTGGCCCTCGTTGGGGCAGCCATGGCCATCAGCGGTGCTATGAACATCAGTCTCACAGGCAGCGGCGTCATGACCGTTGGCATGATTGCCAGCTTCCTCACGTTGGCGCGCAACTTCACCATGCCGGTCACCCAGATTTCCAGCCAGCTCAACGCCATCATCACTGCCCTTGCCGGCGCCTCCCGCATCTTCGCGCTGATGGACGAAGCCGATGAAGTGGACGATGGCCACGTGGTCCTGGTGAACGTCACAGAAAATGCGGACGGCACCCTCGCCGAAAGCGACAAACACACCGGTCTCTGGGCATGGAAGCGCATTGTTGACGGCCAGCCGGAATATCGCCGTCTGCGTGGCGATGTTGTCATGGAACACGTCAATTTTGGTTACACACCGAAGAAGCAAATCCTTCACGACATCAGCCTCTACGCCAAGCCAGGGCAGAAAGTGGCTTTTGTTGGTGCCACCGGCGCTGGCAAAACCACCATCACCAACCTCATCAATCGTTTTTACGACATCGATGATGGTACCATTCTTTACGATGGCATTGACATTAAGAAAATTCGCAAATTCGATCTGCGCCGTTCCCTTGGCATCGTGCTTCAGGACGTCAACCTCTTCAGCGACACCGTCATGGAGAACATTCGCTACGGCAACCCGCAGGCCAGCGATGAAGAATGCATCGCTGCCGCCAAGCTCGCTAACGCCGACGGCTTCATTCGCATGCTGCCACATGGCTACGACACCGTGCTTTCGGGCGATGGGGCTGGTCTTTCCCAAGGACAGCGCCAGCTGCTCTCCATTGCTCGTGCCGCTGTCAGCGATCCGCCGGTGATGATTCTCGACGAAGCCACTTCGTCCATCGACACCCGCACCGAAGCTCTCGTGCAGCGCGGCATGGACGCCCTCATGGAAGGACGCACCGTTTTTGTCATTGCCCATCGCTTATCTACCATCCAGAACGCCGATGTTGTCATGGTCCTTGACCATGGCCGCATCATCGAACGCGGCAACCACGATCAGCTCATGGCCGAACGCGGCACCTACTACCAACTTTACACTGGCGCTTTCGAGCTGGATTAATACGATGCAAAGAAAAGCCCCTCGATCGTTTTGATCGAAGGGCTTTGTTCATTTCAAGCGCTTTATCTGGCGCGACAATTCGGCAAGTTCCTCCGGGCTGAGCTCCTGCAAATGCTCCAGCTTGTCCAGGAAAATAGTGGTGGTCTCCTGCTCGCGGCGATGGATGACTTCGAGATAATAGCTCACCACCACACCGGAAATCACAGCAACGGTCATGATTTCAGTGATGGCAATATAGGCCGTGAGAATGCGGCCCCAGAAAGTAACCACCGTGATGTCGCCAAAGCCAATGGTGCTGCATGCCACAAATGTGTACCAGATGCTTTCGCGGTATGTGTCAATATTCGGCTCAACAAGCGTAATGAGAAATGCCACAACAAAGAAATTAATGATGAAGGAGTAAAGCATTTTATCGGCTGCGCATCGTTTAACAACGGTCCACAGCAATCGCCATTTTTTCATAGTGCGTCCTTTCATGTATTGGTGAGAGAAGGCGAAATCTAGAAGGGAAAGCTGATTGAATAATCGAGAAAAATTAGTTAGTCTAGGAAATCTTTCATGATTTGTGGCATTGTTGCATAACGATAAGTACAAAATTCTTCTATCGTTAAATCTAATTCTCCGTTAAGCCAATCTCGTACAATCATTGAATTTCCATAGCAATACATTTTTATGGCAAAGACGATTTCTTTTGATAGAGTTGAACTATTATATTTTTTTTTTGCTAGTTTTGTAAAATGAAAAAGACTATATGTGTAAAGAAATTCATCGAAAGAGTTTTGCCCGTCGTAATTCAATATGTTTTTAAAGTATTCTTTGTGTTGCATATAAAAATTTGCATATTCGTATAATTTTTCTTTCCAAGTTAAAGAGCTTTCTACATCTAAAAACATGCTTTTTACAAAATTTTCGTAGTGGTAAGACATTAATTCATATTTGTCGCGAAAATATCTATAAAATGTTGCGCGAGAAACACCTGAATATTTACAGATATCGTTAACTGTAATAACATCAAAATCTTTTTCCTTTACAAGATCATAGAGAGCGTCAGCCAATAGTTTTTTTGCGTCAATATTAAAAGCCAATGGTATCACCTCATTATCTATTATAGACGAATGAGAGAAAATGTCTCAAATGAAACACGTTAATTTTATTGTAAATTGAAGATGAAAACAAAAATTGACATAATGAAATTAATAAAAATATTAGATGGAAAATCAGTGCACTGTAATTGAAAAACTTTTGAAAGGAAGATGATTATGTACGAAGGAAAAATTATTGATTTTAGATGTAGACCTCCTTATAGTAATTTCTTGCAAGGTTTTTTATATGCAGATTTAGATTATATGACAAATTTCTCAG
The DNA here is from genome assembly GCA_937922955.1 of uncultured Peptococcaceae bacterium. GTDB lineage: Bacteria > Bacillota > Peptococcia > Peptococcales > Peptococcaceae > UMGS1590. Next base: position 3,687 of record CALAKO010000089.1, read on the forward strand.
CGCATTTTGGGATGCCTGTTCCAGTAAGTGCTGAAAAAAGAGATATGGACTTAAGTATTAAAGAAATGGATGCAGCGGGTGTTAGCCAAGGTGTTGTTCCAGGAAGAAAATATTTTGGAATGGATAACGCTGATCTTCTTTGGCTTATGGAGAATTATCCAGAACGTTATTTGTGTTTTGCAGGTGTTGATCCTAACCTTGGTGAAGAGGCCGCAGTATATGAAATTGAAACATATGCTGTAAACGGTCCTTGTGTAGGTGTTGTTGTTGAACCTGGGCTTTGTAAGGATCCAATGGGGCCAATGGATCCGCGAATGTTTCCTATTTATGAAATGTGTCAACAAAAAGAATTGCCACTTCTTATGTCTTTTGGTGGACTTACCCAATTGAATTTAAGATATATGAATCCTATTGAGCTAGATAATGTTGCAGAAAAATTTCCTAAACTAAAAATCGCATTGGCTCATGGTGGCTGGCCTTGGGTTAATGAAGTTTGCTGGCTTGCATTAAAACGTCAGGGAATTTATTTGAGTCCGGATTTGTATTGTATGGGTGGTCCAGGTACCGTAGATTATGTTGCAGCAATGAATCAGATGATACCAAATAAATTCCTATTTGGCTCTGCTTATCCAATTGCTCCAATGCAAGATGCAGTGGAATACTATGTTCAAAAACTTGGTATTAAAGAAGATGTTCTTCCAAAAATTATGTATCAAAATGCTGTGGAATTTTTGGGCATTTAAAAGGTGTAGAAAGGAGTTTATATGTTAGATAATGTTTTTTCTCCATATACAATAAAAAATGTTACGTTTTCGAATCGAATGGTTGTATCTGCTATGGTTACTAATTTTTGTAACCAAGATGGTTCTGCTTCTGAAAGATATATTGCATATCATGAGGAAAAAGCTAAAGGTGGCTTTGGATTAATTATTACCGAAGATTATGCTGTTCGTGTTCAAGGAAAAGGTTTTAGTAACGTGGCTGGTATGTGGAGCGATGATTTGATAGAAAGTCATTCCGAGTTAACTAAACGTGTTCATAAATATGACAGTAAGATTATTGCTCAGATTTATCATGCTGGGCGACAAACACACCAAGGTGTAACAGGATATCCGCCAGAAGCTCCATCGCCAATTCCGTGTCCAGCTAATAAGCAGATCCCACATGAATTAACTGCTGAAGAAATCCAGGAAATCGTTCAGGATTTTGCAGATTGTGCTAGAAGATGCAAAACAGCAGGGTTTGATGGAATTGAAATCCACGGTGGTCATGGGTATTTAATTGCGGAGTTTATGTCTTCGTATTCAAATAAAAGAATTGACCGATATGGAGGCTCTTTAACAAATCGTATGAGATTTTCGCTAGAAGTGATAAGAGCTATTCGCCAAGCAGTTGGTGAAGAATTTATTGTTGGTTTTAGAATTTCTGCAGATGAGCTTGTGCCAGGTGGTAGAACTAAGGAGGACACGAAGACAATCGCGCTTATTTTAGAAAATGCAGGTATTGATTTCTTACATATTTCTGCCGGTGTTTACGGGAGTTCTTATGCGATCGCTCCACCTCAAGCGGTTAAACATGGATGGTTGACAGATTTTGCAAAAGAAATAAAAGATATCGTTCATATTCCGGTTATCACTGTTGGACGAATTAATGATCCATTCATTGCGGATCAAATTATTTATTCTGGAAAAGCCGATTTTGTTACAATGGCACGTGCTTCTCTTTGTGATCCACATATGCCAGAAAAAGCAAAAAAAGGTAATTTTGACGAAATTAGGTATTGTATTGGATGTAGTCAAGGTTGTATGGGAATTTTGCTAAAGGATCAGCCTATTTGTTGTGCTCTTAATCCTATGCTTGGACAAGAATATAACTATATCAATAAAAAAGCTTCTGATTTAAAAAAAGTGATGATCGTTGGAGGTGGGCCTGCAGGTATGCAGGCTGCGATTACGGCTGCAGAACAGGGGCATAGTGTTACTCTTTATGAAAAAGAGAATCGTTTAGGCGGTCAATTTAGACTGGCGGCTATTCCTCCAAATAAAGGTGAGATTGCGTCATTTTTATATTGGCAACAATTTATGCTGAAAAAATTGAATGTAAAGGTTGTTATGAATCAAAAGATAGATGAAAACTTTGTTGAAAATGATGATAGTGATGTTGTTATTCTAGCAACAGGTGGTTGTCCAATAGTACCAGATATTAGTGGAATCGGTAATGATAACGTTGTTTTTGCTTCTGATATTTTAGATGGAAAAGTTTTTTGTGGTCAGAATGCGGTAGTTATTGGTGGTGGACAGATCGGAACGGAAACAGCATTGCACTTATCTGTTCATAGAAAAGATGTAACATTAATTGAAATGACTGGCAAATTAGCTAGTAAAGAAACGGCCCATCCAAGAGAATTTCTGCTAAAAGCGATTAAGCAAAACAATGTTCGAGTATTATTAAATAGCTGTGTAAAAGATATTACAAAGAACAGCGTTCTTGTGGAAAGTGGCAAGGAAAAAGTAATAGAAATACCTGCAGATACTGTTGTTATCGCGATCGGGATGAAAGAGAATAATGAGTTATCAAAAGCTTTAGAACCAGAAATAAAAAATAAAAAATTAATAACAATTGGAGATGCAAAAGAAGTTGGACAAGTAATGAATGCCGTTCAAGAAGGTTTTGAAGTTGCAATGAATTTATAAAGATTGAGATCATCATTAAGTAGGGGGTACCTAAAATGGAACAGACTAAGAAATTCACCCTCAATAAAAAATATCTTCATGTTTTAATAATGTTTCTACTCATGTTTGGTTTTAAATTTATCCCCCCATTTGGCGGCCTGCCGCCATTGGGGATGGAGATTATAGGTATTTTCTTTGGCATGATCTGGGGCTGGAGTACATTAGGTTTTATTTTACCAAGTATTTTTGCGGTTCTATTTTTGGCGTTATCAGGATATACAACAAGTACCGAAGCGTTGAGTGTTGGGTTTGGTGATTCAACAACTATTTTGATTTTCTTCTTGTTATTGTTTGCGGCAGCAGTAGAGGCATGTGGTTTGTCTACAGCCTTGGCTAACTGGTTGTTAAGCAGAAAGATAACAGAAGGTAGACCTTGGGTATTAAGTTTTATGTTTTTATTAGCGGCGTGGCTGATGGGATGCCTAGTAAGTTTATATGCATCGATAGTATTGTTGTGGAGTATTTTTTTACATGCATGTGAGCAGGTCGGATATAAACCGTATGATAAATATCCTGTTATGATGATTGCCGGAATAAGTGTTATGTGTAATGTAGGTGCTGCAATGCTGCCATTTAAAGGGATATCAGTTATCTATGTTCGCTTAATGAGTGGTTTTTATGAAGACTTTAATGTTAATTATGTTCAATTTACAGTTGTTACAGTTATTTTAGGTATTTTGTTTATGCTGGGTTTTCTATTATTTGGAAAATATGTAATGAGAGCAGATGTTACATTACTTTCTAATACAGAACTGTTCAAAAAACATAGAAATGATAAATT
>CALAKO010000090.1 GCA_937922955.1 uncultured Peptococcaceae bacterium
CGCTGGCGGTGCTGCGAGTGCGAGTGGCGGTGCAGCTGCGACCGGCGCAGACACAGGCATTGCAGGCACTGCAGCTGGGGCCGTTTTACTTCGACTTTGCGCGTATGGTGTTCCAGCGTGACGGGGACGAGGTGACGCTCTCGAAAACCGAGCAGAGGCTCCTGCATGTGTTGGTGGAAAACCGCGGTCATGCTGTGAGTCGAGAAACGCTCATTGACCGCGTCTGGGGCGACAGCACTTATGTAGAAGAAAATGCGTTGTCGGTCACAGTAAAAAGGCTGCGTGCCAAGCTGGAGGACGACCCAGCGCACCCAACGTGGCTGCGCACCGTCTATGGCATCGGCTATCTTTGGGCGGTGGCACCATGATGGGGTGGATCGTGGCGGCGGTGGCAATGCTTGCGGCGATGGGCGTGCTTCTTTGGCGCAGGCGCTATGAGCGCCGTTTGATGGCGCGGCTGGATGCGATGCTCTCTGCCGCCATCGACGGGGACTTTTCGGAAAGCAATTTTGATGAAACGCAGTGTTCTGCGCTGGAAAGCCGCCTTGCGCAATATCTCCAAGCGGGCAGCGATGGGGCAAGGCGCTTAGCCGAACAGCGCGATCAGCTGGCTGGATTGGTCAGCGATGTGTCGCACCAAACGAAAACGCCGCTGGCAAACATTCGCCTCTATGCCCAGCTTCTGGCGGAGCAGCCGTTGTCGCCGCAGGCGCAGGAATGCGCCGACGCCATCGCAAGCCAGAGCGAAAAGCTGGACGACCTGATCACTGCGCTGGTCAAGAGTTCGCGGCTGGAGACTGGCATCATTGCTCTGCATCCGCAGGTGACCGAGCTGGCCCCGCTGGTGCACAGCGCCCTCAGTCAGTACACGGCGAAAGCGGCGGATCAAGGGATTGTCCTGACCAGCGGTGATTGCAGCGGTCAGGTCCTATGCGACGCTAAGTGGACCGAGGAAGCTCTCTGTAATCTGTTGGACAACGCCGTCAAATACACCCCGGCAGGTGGGCAGGTGCATGTGGATGTGATGAATTACGAGCTGTTCGCCGCCATCCGTGTGCGCGACGATGGTCCTGGCATTCCTGAAACGGAGCAGGCAAAAATTTTCGCTCGCTTTTATCGCTCGGCCAACGCTTATACGGCGCCCGGCGTGGGCATTGGCCTTTACCTGGCACGACAGATCGCGTCAGGGCAGGGAGGTTACATCAAGCTGACCAGCGCGCCTGGACAGGGCAGTACCTTTGCGCTCTGCCTGCCTCAGGTGGCGGTATCTGAAAGGAGAAAAAACTTATGAATACTCGTTGTCAATACTGCGGCAAGCGGCTTCCTGTGGATGAGGAGCGCAATTTTTGCTCGGAGGAGTGCGCCAAAGCGTACGAAGAAGCCGTGCGCCGTGATATGCCAAAGGCCAAATACCTGATGGGCGTCATTGGCGTGTCCATGCTTATCATTGTTTTTGGCAGTGTGCTGGCAGGCACTCAGATGACCGGTATTGGCTGCATCGTTTTGGGGCTGGGCGTGCTGATTTGGCCGTTCTGCACACCAGAAACGGTGCGCATGGTTGGCTATCAGCGCTCGCGCATCCTCGGCCGTGTGCTGGCGGTGATCTGCATCCTGCTGGGCATCTGGATTGGCGGCTTTTTGCCGATATGAAAAAAGCGTCGGCAAACTTGCCGACGCAGCACGATTATTATACAATAAAGATGAGGTATCGAAAAAACGGAAGGCGGGTCACCTCTGATGTCCTTTGTTCAATTTGATCAAGGTCAAAGGGGGTGATGCCATGGAAACGATCGAAATCCTTGCTTTATTAGCATTGATTCTTCAAGCCGTTGGGCTTGGTCTTTCCATTGGACGAAAAAAATAACCGCCGGGATCCCAAAACCATGGCGGTTATTTCGCTAAACGAAAGGTGACTCGTTTTTCAACGATACCTCTTTATACATGTATTTTACCATTGTGATTATTTTTCGTCAATGTTTTGTCCGCCCGTGAGACGGGCGAAAGTGTCTCCTGTGTGCGCTGGATTTTCGCGGGGGCAGTGTGTATCATAAAAGCAACATCACAGGGAGGTGCGCATCATGCAATTAGGAGAAAGCCTGGCACAGGCACGTAAAAAAGCTGGTCTTACGCAGGAAGCCGTAGCCGAAAAACTCGGCGTCAGCCGTCAGACCATCAGCAAATGGGAAACGGATGAGACGCTGCCGGACATTCGTCAGTCGAAGAAGCTGGCGAGTCTTTATCATAGGACGCTCGATGAGCTTATCAATTTTGACATCGACGTTCAGGAACTGACGGAAATGATCAACAGCGTCAGCGATGAAGTGACCGAAAAAGTGGATTGGACCGCGGTTTGGGCGCAGAAATACCCGATTCTTGCGCGTTATCCGCAGGAAGTCGACACAGCGCCTTACGCCGAGGCACTGCGTGCTCTTTTGCAGCAGTTGCAGCGCGACTATGGCTACAACGAGGAAGACACTTTCCTCGTTCTCAAAGATATTCTAGGCAAGCTCTGGGGCACAGAGACGGAATAATAGCGACACCGGCAGGATTCTGCCGGTTTTTTTGTTCACAATCGGAAGCTGTTTTGTTATAATGAATAGACAACCATTTGTAAGACTGCGGCGCTAGCCGCTTTTAAGAAAGGAGGGCTCGTAGATGCCTGCACGCTGTCAATATTGTGGCAGAGAAACCACCGATGGTCGAGCATTTTGCAGTGACGAATGTAGGATGCAGTACAATACGGCCACAGGCCGCACATTGCCAGACGTTAAACATTTGCTTCTGGGTATTGCGTTGAGTTTGTTTCTTATTCTCATCGGTCCAGTGACCGGCAATCAGCCAATGGTGGGGATTGGTGTAGCAGTGTTGGGATTTGTTGTCGCCAAATGGCCAATGGCTACCCCGGAAACGGTGGAAGCTGTTGGGTATGTTCCGTCTCACGAAATCTGCCGTGCCATTGGTGTAACCATCATTCTTGTTGGGCTCTTCATGACGCTTTGGATGTAAAGCATAGCGATGTATAAAAAAGACCGTTCGCCAAAAGGGAACGGTCTTTTCTTCTTACTTAGAGGCTTGCTCCAGGCAGCGGGCGACGGCGTCGCGCAGGCTGTCGGAGGTGGTGGTGGCGCCAGAAGTGGCGTCGACGTCGTAGGTCTGGGCGTCGATCATGGCTGGGATCATTGTTTCGATGGCGGCACCGCCGTATTCCGGCGTTTCGTTGTTATCGCCGGCGGTGATGTCGGCGATTTGCCCGCCTGAAATGGTGACGGTAACGTCAAAGCTGCCGCCGTAGCCGTCGGCTTGAGCGGTGTAGGTGCCATCGGTCCAGCTGCCGGCTTCGGCGATGGCATAGGTTTTTTCAGCAGGTTCTTCGGCGCTGCTGCCACAGGCGCAAAGCGCAGGAACGAGCAGCAAGATGAGCATGGAGATAAGTAGGTGTTTCATAGCAGACTCCTTTTATTGGGATTTTCTATATTGTACCGTCTGGCCTTGAAGATGTAAATGCAGAACTTCACCAATGGTCGAATTGACGCGGCTGGTCGGAGATGGTACTCTTTTAAGAAGAGAGTAAGGAAGAGGTGACATTCATGGTGAATGATGACATCATGGAGACCATACGTCAGCGTAAAAGTGTGCGCACGTATGACAAGATGCCGCTGTCCAGTGAGGATCGCGCTTATTTACAAGCATTGTTGGCGGCGGTGGACAATCCCTTTGGTGTTGATGTGCGCATGCACATGATTGAGAGCAGCAGTGCCGAAAAACTTAGCACTTATGGTGTTGTTCGTGATGCCAGCGCTTATATTGGTGCCGAGACAATGTGGCAGCCTTTGGCGCCGCTGGCGCTGGGCTATCAGCTGGAAAGTCTTGTCTTGGGTGCAACGGCACAAGGGCTGGGCACGGTATGGCTGGGCGGCACGTTTAAACGGGCTGGCTTTGCGAAGGCCATGGGTATTTCGGAAGATGCCTGGTTTCCAGTGGTTGTGCCAGTGGGGTATGCGGCGCGCCGTCGCTCTACGGCAGAAAAAGCGCTGCGTCATGTGACCAAGGCCGATGAACGGGAGATGTGGCGCGATTTGTTCACACAGGACGGGTTCCAGATTCAGTTGTCCGAAGAGGCTGCTGGTGACTATGCACAGCCGCTGGAAATGCTGCGTTTGGCCCCATCTGCTGGCAATGGGCAGCCGTGGCGCGTGGTGCAGTGTGGCAACGTCTTTCATTTTTACGAGACACACAAACCGAGTCTGGGCCAGGAGCAGGTGCGACTGCGCCAGATTGACCTTGGCATTGGCATTGCCCATTTCCATTTGACGGCCCTTGCATTGGGGCTGAAAGGACATTTTGTCCAAGCGCCATTGGAAGGCGTACGCATACCAGAAGACACCTTCTATCACATTTCCTGGGTAGCGGAGTAAAGAGAGGAGAACGAGAAAATGAACATTAAAGAAATCGTATTCAGTCCAACTGGCGGCACCAAAGCGGTTGCGGATATTTTAGCGCGTGATTTGGATGTGGAGCCGTTTTCCATTGATTTGACAGCACCTTTTGTCGAGTATGAACAAGTGATGCTGTCTGCGGATGATGTTGTGATTATTGCGATGCCTTGCTATTGTGGCCGTGTTCCTGTGCTGGCAGCGGAGCGTTTCCGTCGTATGAATGGAAATGGTGCGCGTGCGGTGATCGTGGCGGTTTATGGCAATCGTGCCTATGACGATCAGCTGGTGGAAATGCTGGATTTGGCAAAAGAGGCTGGTTTTACTGTTGTTGCTGCTGTTGAAGCGGTGGCGGAGCATTCCATTGCACGTGACTATGCGGCCGGTCGCCCAGATGTAGACGATGCGAAGGTATTGAGTGGTTTTGCGAAAGAAATTGCCGATAAACTGCGTCGTGACGACAACAGTCAGCCGGATGTGCCAGGAAATCGTCCTTACAAAGAAGGTCCATGCGGGGGAATGGTGCCACAAGCCAATGATAACTGTGTTCATTGCGGCGAATGTGTCGAAGTGTGCCCAAATGGCGCCATTGCTGCTGACAACATGGAGACAGCGGATCCTGAACGCTGCATTTCCTGCATGCGTTGCATCGCTGTTTGCCCAACGCAGGCACGAAGTCTTGATGCGGCGATGCTCGCAGGCTTGACAGAACGCTTGCGTGAAGTGTGCAGCATTCGTAAGGAAGCAAAGTTGTATCTTTAATTCAATGGTATTGATAAAAGAATCCAATATGACGGGCATCTCCTAGGAGATGCCCATTTTTCGCTTAATGAATAGGGTTTGCGACAAATATAGCGTTTTCTGAAAACTTTGACATAAAATGGATTTTGCGCTATACTGAATATTGTAAAAACAGAAATGATTTGAAACCGGGTGTTGGCGGTTTAAACGACAGGATATGGTTTTTTATCATAGGTGTTTTCTCATTGAATCGTTGCCAGCTTTTCATTTTGCTGCCAGAGAAGCAGGCCCGAGATAGTCCTGACGGCTCCATGCAGCGTATGCAGGGGCACGGACAGGTGCGCAACAGACTCCGCGAGGGGTCTGTTTTTTTGTGTCTGACGAGCGTCGGATTTTTAGCGGGAGTGTGCTATACTGAATCTATATGAGACAGTATAGGGGGGACGAGCCGATGGGATTGGAAACGGTGGTCATTTTCTGTGGCATTGTGTTTTTGGCATCGATGATTCAAGGCATCAGCGGTTTTGCGTTTGGCATGGTGGTGCTGACGGTGTTTCCTTATCTTTTTGGTTATACTAAGGCGTTGGTGCTGGCTTCACTGATGGCTGTAGTGGTCGTCAGCTACAATGCTTATTTATATCGCAAATCGGTGGATTGGCAGTGGGTGCCGCTATGGCTCACGGTGTTTTTGGTGACGGATTTGGCGAGTGTGTTGGTTTTGAAGCAAGTTGGGGACAATCCAATTTGGTATAAACTGATGGGGATTTCTTTTGTTTTAATGGCAATTTATTTGCTATGGGGGCAAAAGGTGATCCATGTCAAAGCCAACAAAGTGTCATTGATTCTCTTGGCGAGCGGTAGTGGGATATTCACGGGAATTTTTGGCATTGGCGGGCCATTTATGGTGGCGTTTTTTCTAGAGGCAACGAAGGAAAAAGATGCATATCTTGGGACGACTCAGCTGATTTGTTTGTTTATGATGGGATTGGACGTTTTGTTGCGAGCGATCAATGGCATGTTTACCGCGGATCTTGTTGGGTACACCTTATTGGGTATTGTTTTTATGGTTGCGGGGTTATTGGTGGCTCGGCGCTTGGTGGCACGCATGGACGCGTTAACCCTGCGTCGTGTTATTTGTTTGATTATCATGGTTGATGGAGTTGTGATGTTTTTCCATTGATCGATGGTTGATGAATGGCTGTGAATGATAAGCGTCCGGGCATTGATTTTTTGGGGAAAACGTGAAATTCTATAAGAAAGCATTAAGGAGGGAAACAACGATGACGATAGGAGCCTTGGCCGCTTTCTGCGGCATTGTTTTTGCAGCTTCAGTGGTGCAGGGGGTGAGTGGTTTTGCCTTCGGCATGGTGGTGCTGATGGTGTTTCCTTATCTTTTTGGCTATACCAAATCATTGGTGCTGGCAGCGCTGATGGCAACGCTGGTCATGCTTTACAACGCTTTTCTTTATCGCAAAACCATCGACTGGACCTGGATTCCAAAATGGCTCCTAGTATACGTGGTGGCTGATTTGATGGGCGTGCTGGTGTTGAAGCGTGTGGGCGATCATCCCATCTGGTATCCACTCATGGGCGGCATCTTCATTCTTATGGCGCTCTATCTGCTTTGGGGACAAAAAATCATCCATGTTCAGCCTGGAATGAGCAGCCTGGTGGTGCTCAGTGTGTTAAGCGGTTTGATCATGGGGGCGTTTGGTGTTGGTGGTCCTTTGATGGCGGCTTTCTTTCTGGAAGCGACCGACAGCAAGGAATACTATCTTGGCACCTCGCAGCTTGTGCTTGGCTTGACGCTGGCCATTGATTTTCTCCTGCGCGTCATCAATGGCATGTTTACCGTTGATCTTGTCGGCTATACCTTGTTGGGTGTCGTCTCCATGGCGGCCGGCCTCTATATTGCCAAAGCCCTCGTCAGCCGCATGGATGCCTTAACCATGCGTAAAATCATCTGCGTGGTCATGATGGCCGATGGCGTGTTTATGCTGTTTCATAATCTGTAAGCGTAAAAAATCCCTGCTCCATACACGGAGCAGGGATTTTTTTGTTATTGCATTGTTTCGATGTCTTGGACAACGTTGCGGACGGCGGCCTTGAGAATTTCGAGAAAGGCACGGTCGGCGTTGGACGGTTTATATTTGGTGCTTTCGATGTAACCAATCAGGGTGCGGGTGTCGTAATTGGAGATGGGGATGGCGCGGATGGCACCTGAGGTCAGATAGATGTCTTTGCTGTTCATATAGCGGTGGAAAAAGGCAACGTAGTTGTCACGGCTGATGAGTTTTTTGATGGATTCGTTTTCGTCGGTACGCAGCACGATGTTTGGCGTCATGCCTTTGAAGATGTCGCTGACCCCGCCATTGTTTTTGATGAATTCGGCGCGGAACGCAATATAGGGTTCCCGCATGGCTTCTTCAATGGTGATGCTTTTGGCGTTCCAATAAGGCGAGCGTGGACCGACATAGAGCACAAATTCGTCTTCAAAGAGAGGCGTGAAGCGAAGTTCCGGGCTTTTCACGTTGCTTGAGAAAAAGACGACGCCGAGAGATTCAACGCCAGAGAGGACGGAGTGATAGATTTCATCGCTTTCAGAGGTATGGATATTGAGTTGAAAGTCCAGATTTTTTTCCTTGGCAAGTTGAGCGGAGATCGGTAGGATACTATCAAGAAGACATGGGATGGTGGCCAAGCGGACTGTACCAAGTACTGAATGAGCGGTGGCAATGTCGTTGATGTCGTTGATGAGCGAAAAGATTTCTTGAGATTTTTCAAGAATGGCGACGCCGGCTGGGGTTGGTGTAACGCCCCGGCTGTTGCGGTTCAATAAGGTAAGCCCGAGCTCTTTTTCAAGTTTGGTGATCGCTGAACTGAACGATGGCTGGGAAATAAAATTTTTCTCAGCGGCGACAGAGATGGAGTGGTACTTACATGCTTCCAAGAAGCAGTGGAGTTGGTCGAGTTTCATGGTAAATTCCTTTCCTGAATTGAAGGATACGATTTTGATGCGTGTACTTTGGCTCTTATTATGACATAAAGAGCAGAGAAAGCCAAAAGATTTTGCTATATCTGGTATCGACTTTTGCTTATGTTCATAAATTCACATTATCACTATAATAAAATCAACGATAAGGCCTGTCGTATTCGGATTAAAAAACATTGCGGATCAAACAGATAGAGGTGAATGAATTTGTCTACCAAGACAGTCAATGTGAATAAGGGGGCATGGATCAAGTGGGCGATCAACATCGCTGTTCCACTGATTCTGTTCCTGATTCCGGAAACGGAGACCTATACTTATAATGTAAAAATGTTTCTGATTGTCACCATCACCGGCATTCTCATGGTTGCCTTTGAACAGGTGCATCTGATGGCGGTGTCGATGCTTTTCCCAATCGGTTATATGGTGACAGGGTTGGTACCGATGGACGTGGCATATTCAGCCTGGCTGCAAACCATGCCGCTGGTTGTTATCGGTGGTTACATGATTGCCATGGTTCTCAACCGTATCGGCTTGCTGAAACGTATGGCGTACTGGTGCTTCATCAAAGTACGCGGTAGTTATTATGGTTTATTATACAGTGTGTTTATCGTCGGTTGTATTTTAAATACGGTTACCGGCGGTAATGCTTGGGTTATGATGGCTGCCTTTACGTTCGGGCTCTGCATGGGCTTTGATCTTGGCAAGTCCATCGATTCTGCGATTATTATGTTGGTGGGCGGTCTTTCTGCCGGGGCTTCCTGCATGTTCATCTATTCTCCATACTTTATGAACTTGCTTTGGAATGCAGCGAACCAGACATTACCAGAAGGCGCTGAACCATATGGTGCAACTTGGGTTGAATTTTTCTGGCAGAATCTCCCTTATCTGATTTTCTGCCTGGTATTTATCTGGCTTCTGCCAAAGATTTTCAAACCAAAACACAAACTTCCTGGTGTGGACTATTTCAAAGAAGAGTATCAGAAGCTGGGTAAGATGACCCGCGACGAAAAAATTGGTGCGGTGCTCACCGTTCTGCTGATTGCCTTCATGATGACCGGTAACCTGCATGGCATTGCACTGGACTGGGGCTTCATTGTATTGCCTTGGCTGATGTTCTTCCCTGGTATTAAGATTGCGACCGAAGAAGATGTTAAAGGCGTTGACTGGAGCATGGTATTCTTCTGCATTGCCTGCCTCTCCATCGGTACGGTTTCCAGTTATCTGGGGATCGGCGAATTGGTGGCACAGCTGCTCGTTCCAATGCTTGAACCACTGAATTCCAGCCTTGTTATGGTTGCTATTTATGCTGTAGCAGCAATTCTCAATTTCTTGCTGACACCACTGGCGATTCTTGCTGGTTTCTCTGAACCAATTGCTCAAATTGCAGCTGGGCTTGGCCTCAATCCTGTGGGCGCGATGTACAGTCTCTTCCTTGGTGCCGATCAGGTGCTGCTGCCTTATGAATATTTGACCTACATGATCTTCTATGCTTTTGGGCTCATCGCACTGAAAGACTTTATGAAGATTCTTGGGTTGAAGATGCTCTTGGCAACGATTGTACTTGCTGCAGTGATGATTCCATGGTGGCATTTCGTCGGTGTATTATAATCGATCAATTTATTAATTCATCATCCTTTCCGTTTTATCAAGAGTTTTGTTTAGCCGTATAATTTTTAAGGAGGAATTTTAAAATGGCTAGAGAAGCAATGACCAAAAAAATCATGGTCCTCGGTGTTGATGGTATGGACGCTCGTATCACCAAACATTTGATGGACGAAGGCAAGATGCCAAACGTCAAGAAGTTCGTTGAACGAGGCGCTTGCCGTGAAGACCTGCATCTGTTGGGCGCAATCCCAACCATTACCCCGCCATGCTGGACCACCTTGGCTACTGGTGCATATCCTGGTACCCATGGGATCACCTGCTACTGGCGTCAGTCTCCAGAAAGCTTGGATGCTGTTGTTTACAACATGGACAGCCGTAACTGCGAAGCAGAACAGATGTGGAACGTTACCACCGAAGCTGGCAAGAAGACCCTCGTATGGCATTGGCCTGGTTCCAGCTGGCCACCATCCACTGACAGCGAATTACTCTCCGTTGTCGATGGGACTCAGCCTGGTTCTGTGAATATGGGTGTTGCTCAGATGGACTGGGAAAAAATCATTGTTGCTACGCCAAACATTGAAGAAGTACAATACGCACCACGCGTTGAAAAACCAGCTGGCGTTGGCTGCATCATGACCGACATCGACGACATGGTTGTTGGTGACAACGACGATGAAATGATGGAACTCTGGTGGGGCGACGAAGCTCGTAAAGGCGGCGAAATCCGTACTCCAGTTATGAGCTTGGAAGATACCGAAATGATGATCGGTGCAAAGGTTGCTTACGACATCATCAATTCCCCATTGAAAGACGCTGAAGGTTGGGCAGACGCTCCAGAGGGCGCTAAGGAATTCACCATCCTCACTTCCAGCGGTTTCACCCGCCGTCCAGCACTCCTCCTCAAGAACGAAGCTGGCGAATACGATCGCGTAGCGATCTATAAGAACAAGCGCGCTGCTGAACCAATCGTTGTGGTTCCTGGCGACGGCACCATCGTTACTGCTATCGACGATGTGACTAAGAAAGAAGAAACCAAGCCAGCTAACCGCTGCTACAAGATTCTCGAACTGAATGCAGATGGTTCCATGCTTCGTATGTGGATTTCCAACGCACTGGATACCACCAACGACATGCTCTGGCACACCAAAGATCTCTACAAAGACATCGTTGAACACGTTGGACCAGTTCCTCCAGTATCCCTCATCGGTGGTGAAGAAGCCGACCTCGTACGCGACGTTTTCATCCCATCTTGGGACAACTACTGCGACTGGCAGGCAGACTGCCTCAAATATCTTGCAGACAACGCCGATTATGAAGTCATCTTCAGCCACTTGCACAACGTTGACTGCGCTGGTCACCAGATCTGGCACCTTGGTCATACCCTCGAACCATGGGCTCACACCGACGAAAAAGAATATCAGGAACTGATCGTTGACATGTATCGTCAGACCGATGATTATCTCGGCAAATTCCTGAACTACCTCGACGAAGATTGGACCGTTCTCATCGTTTCTGACCACGGCCTCATCGTTGGTGAAGAAGTACCACCACTGATCGGTGAATACGGCGGCCTCAACGTTCCTGTCATGGAACAGCTCGGCTATACCGTCATGAAGAAAGACGAAAACGGCAACGATACCACCGAAGTGGATTGGGAAAAGACCCGTGCCGTTCAGATTCGTTCCAACTATATTTACATCAACCTCAAAGGCCGCGACAAATACGGCATCGTTGATCCAGCTGATAAGTATGCACTGGAAGAACAGATCATCAACGATCTCTACAACTATCGTGACCCAGCTACCGGTCGTCGCGTTATCGGCATCTGCCTGCGCAACAAAGACGGCGTACTCCTCGGTGTTAACGGCCCAGAATGCGGCGACATCTTCTTCTCCATCGAAGAAGGCTTCAACCGTCTCCACGGTGATAGCCTGTCCACCTCTGAAGGGTATTTCAACACTTCCGTATCCCCACTGTTCATCGCAGCTGGTACCGGCGTGAAGACTGGTTTCACCACCCCACGCACCATCCGTCAGGTTGACGTTACCCCAACCATTGCTGGTTTGCTTGGCACTCGTTTCCCTGCACAATGCGAAGGGGCACCAGTTTATCAGATTTTTGAAGAAGAACTTTAATATTACACTCCTCTATGACATAGAAGCGGACCAGCGAAGGTTGGTCTGCTTCTTTTAATATGAAAAGGATGGTTTTCTATGAATGCAAATACTGAATCCCATCGCCATGCCGTAACATTAAAAGCTCAATTGGATCGTCAATTTTTCCGAAAAGGCTTGATCGTTGCTATTCTTTCGGGCATGAGCTATGGTTTATATTCTGCTTTTCTAACCTTGGGCATGGCTTCTGGCATTTGGGTGGAATGGATGGATCCAGCAACAACCGTGTTGTCGGTGTTTGTTGTCACCTACTTGCTTAGTGCCATGGGCAGTGCCATTAACGACACCATGAGCGCGTTATGGTGTTTGCTGACGGCGGCGATCAAAGGAAAACTTGGCGATTTTTTCCGCACGCTGAAGAGCAAACCTGGTGCAGTTATGATCTGTGCCGCTCTGGTCGGCGGTCCGATTTCCAGCTCTTGTTACGTCATCGCTTTGCAGCAGGCAGGCTCCATCGTCATTCCGATATCGGCGCTTTGCCCGGCGTTTGGTGCGGTGCTGGCGCGCATCTTTTTTAAGCAGCCGTTGACTCCACGCATGGGTTTGGGGATCGCGATTTGCTTTTTTGCCAGCTTTATGATCGCCAGCACCAGCCTGGGTGGGGATGCCGCACCAGGCATGGCGCTTGGATTGGTGCTTGGTCTTGCTGCTGCTTTTGGCTGGGGCTTGGAAGGCTGCATCGCTGGTTATGGGACGTCGATGATTGACTATCAGATTGGCATCACCATTCGCCAGCTGACGTCTGGTTTGTCGAATATGATTGTTTTACTGCCAATTTTTGGCATGATTGCCGGTGAAAATGCTGGATTTACCTGGCAGTTATTGGGGCAGGCCTTCAGCGATGGCGGTTCGATTTGGTTTTTTGTCATCAGTGGTTTCTTTGCCATGTTCGCCTACAGCCTTTGGTATAAAGGCAACAGCATGTGTGGTGCAGCTCTTGGTATGGCTTGCAACGGGGCCTTTTCCTTCTGGGGACCGTTCTTCTGCTGGATTGTTCTGGGATTGGGCTGTGGTCAGGAAGGCTGGGCCATTGCACCAATTGGCTGGGCCGCAGCGGTGGTCATGGTCATCGGGATCTTTATCATTGCTGTGAATCCGTTGGACTTTATTAAGAAAGGGCGGACAAAACGATGAAACCTTTAAATTATGCCATCCTCCTTTATTTTACAGAAGTGGAACGCGCGTGTGCCGATGAGGTCATCGATGCACTTAAGCCAGAGTATGGTCGTTTTCGTGCCTTGCGGAAACCGGCGGTGATTGAGGCATTGATGACTGCTGAAAAGAATGGCCTGCTGGAAGAGGCTGGCTATGACCTCGACGATAAGGGCGAGCTGCGTGTGTATTATTCAGCGAATGCGGCCAGCCGAGCAATGATTCGAAAATTCATTGGTTAGTTGGCTGGCATGGAGCGAAAAGCAAAGAGATAAGAAGGTGAGAAACGATGCAGGGAATGATGTTGGCACGAGCGTATTTTGAGACGTATGGCCGTGTGATGATCGATGAGCAATTTGCGAGCTATAAACCGTATATGGCGGTTGGTCTGGTGGGCGAAGGCTCAGAGTGCTTTGGCTATGACGATGCGCTTTCTGTGGATCACGATTACGGTCCGGGGTTTTGCATTTGGCTGCCGGAGTTGATTCACCGACAGGTAGGTGACGCGCTTCAGCAGGCGTATGAACGATTGCCAAAGGATTTTGGCGGCCATCGGCGCATGGAGACGACGCAGGCAGGCAAACGTGTTGGCGTGTGGTCGATTGAACAATTCTATGAGAAGTACACAGGCTTAACGCATCCGCCGCGCGACAATATGGAATGGTTTAAGATTCCTGAATCGTTTCTTGCGGTGGCGACAAATGGACAGGTGTTTTGGGATCAACCTGGAATGTTTACGGAGTGGCGCAATGTTTTGCTGCGTTTTTATCCGGAAGATGTCGTCAAGAAAAAGCTGGCTGCAAAATGCGCTTTCATGGCTCAATCGGGTCAGTACAATTATGGCCGCTCGATGAAACGCGGAGACCGCTATGCTGCTTATTTGGCATGCAACCTCTTTGTTCAAAACGCATTGGCGGCAATTTATCTGCTCAATGAGTGCTATGCGCCGTATTACAAATGGCTGTTTCGTGGTACAGAGTCTTTGCGCAGCCTGACAGGAGCTGTTGAAAAGCTGAAGGCTTTGACTGAGCTGAGCGACAGTCCGGAGCAGGCACCAGAAAAAGAGCGTTTGATCAACAGTGTTTGCGACGACATGGTTCAGGCGCTGAATAACAGAGGTTGGACAAAGACCAGTGCGTCGTTCCTGCAGCATCAGGCGGAGGAATTGATGCGAAGCATTGGTGACAATCGTTTGCGAGCGCTGCATATTATGGCAGATGTTTGAACGAGTGGAGGAAGACCATGAACGAATTGTTTGAATCCCAGCAGTTGTCTCAGAAGGAAGCTCTTGTTCGCGATATTGTGACCGTGGAATGGGCCATGTTTGATAAGGTCAACGGGCTAGGTGGACGGGCTTCCTGTCAGGAGGACCCTTGGACGTTTTATGTGATGCGCTGCAGCCAGTTTCTAGCATTGCCGCTGGCGGTGTTGGAAAGCTATCAGCAAGATCTGCAGAGGGCACTGCGTGAAGGGCGCAATCTGCTTACGGAAAAATACGCTTACATGATGGAGTACAGCGATCCTGTTCTTTTTGCATCATCGATTCGTGAGCAGCTTCCAAGCGTTTCTTTACGAAAGCAGCAGCTGGTGGATGAAATTGTGCAGCTGTTGATTAAGGATGAGCGTGCCTTTGCGATGCAATATCCGAATTTGCACCGCAAAGGGCGGCCGCTGCAAGGCGTGGCCGAAGGAATGGTGTCGGTGAGCATCTATGCCTTAGGGGAATTGAAAACCTACTCGGAAAAGACCCTGGAACGGTATGCTCAGCATCTGCGAAAGCTGGATCTGGAAGGCGGAGAGAACATTTCTGTGACCATTCACCGCATGATGGTGCGCATGTATGGTTATCGCTCGTTGGAAGAAGCGGAAGAGAAAGCTTCTGAAGACTGAGGTTTAAGAATAGAGAAAGGAACGATGGTATGGTGGATATTGAGAAACAGAATCCACTTAGCGAGAATGCGGTGCAGAAAGACAAACTGTATTCTATAGGGGAAGTCAGCAAAATTTGCAATGTATCCAAAAAAGCCCTGCGATTCTACGACAAAATAGAAATCATTTCACCGGACTATATCTCAGAAGAGAACAATTATCGTTATTACAGCCGTGAAACGCTGCTGTTTGTACCGGTCATCAAATACTACAAACAGATGGGTTTCAAGCTGGAAGAAATGAAAAATCTCATGGAAAGCGACCGCTACGATTTTCACGCCAAGAAGCTGCGCGATAAAATCGATGAGCTGAAAAAAATGCGCGAAGAGATTCAAATTGCTTACACCTCGGTCAACGATTGGTACAACCTGATTCGTGAGGCGGAAGGTGTCATCGAAAACCATGTGGTGGAGGTGTCGGTAAAATACATTGAGCCGATTACGGCGTGTTACCTGGAGCAGGATTTTGACCACAACTACATGGACGCCATCATCAACATCGACTGGACCAACTACCTGGAATCCCTGGGGCACGAGGTGACTGGCGCGGTGTATCTGTATTTTCCGGATCATCGCGAAAAAATGGCTGGGCTGCCAACGAAGGTGCGCATTTTCCAGAAGGGCGTGATGGACATTGACCCATCGAAAACCCTGACTTTCGGCGGCAAAATGATGCTGGCGGCTTATCACATCGGTGCCCATGAGACGATCAACGAGACCTATGAAAAAATCAAGGATTGGGCAAAAACACATGGCTATAAATGCGGCGCAGCCTCCATCGAACGGCACGTCACCGACTATTGGACGACCCAGCGCAGCGAGGATTTTGTAACCGAAATTTTGATTGAAATTGAAAAATCTTGAGCCTGTATCTGGCAACCTTCCCCTTGAGGGGAAGGTTCTTTTTTTGTTGTGGAGATATTGGTGGAAGTTGGTGATCGGTCGTTGGCTGAAATCAGGGTCCATACTGTGAAAAAAGCGGATTTTTTATGAAAAAACAAAAGAAAAAACGCTAAAAAATCATCGATGAAAGGCGGATCGAATGGTCATATTTTTTGCAGGAGGTGTTTGACATTCCTCTTAGGTCATTACCTATAATTTTAGCTAAGAAAATGCATCCGGAAGGAGACTGAAAAGTGGCAAGATATTACGCGGATCAGGCGCTGGGCATGCTGGAAACGCAAGGCATGGTGCCGGCCATTGAAGCCTGCGACAAGATGCTGAAAGCGGCTGAAGTTGAACTGATTTCTTATGAAAATGTGGGCTCCACGTTGGTCACGATGTTTGTCAAAGGCGACGTTGCGGCGGTGGAATCCTCCATCAAAGCTGGGGTCGAAGCGGCATCGGCCATTGGCAAGGTGACGGCATCCGACACCATTCCTCGCCCGATCGGACCGATTGGCGATGTGGTGTCGATTTATGACATAGACACCCAGTGCGACGCGAGCGACGACGAGGCCTTTACAACGGCAGCGCTGGGCTTGCTGGAAACCTTTGGCATCGTTTACTGCATTCGTGCCGCTGATGCCATGTGCAAAGCTGCCGATGTGACGCTGGTGGGATTTGAAAACACGGCGTCTGGCTACATTTCCGCCATTGTGGAAGGGGATGTCGGTGCTTGCAAAACGGCAGTCGCTGCTGGTGTGAAAGCGGTTGAAGACCTGGGGCAAAGCGTGTACAGCTCGGTGGTCATTGCCAGACCACATCCTGGCATCAAGAAAATCACCTCGCAATATTCGCTGGAAAAGCTGCTGCCTTATTGAGAACGGCCAAGCCTTTGGCTGACGATGGAAACGCAAAGGGGTGAACAAGATGCGATTTAATATCATTGACAACGACCTGTTGTCGGTTCAGGAAGCACGAATTTTGGCGGAAAACGCCCGCGAAGCGCAGAAGCAGCTGGCGACGTTTTCTCAGAGCCGACTGGATGCGATCGTGGATCATTTGGCGGCAGCGGTGGCCAAGCACAATAAAGAGCTGGCGATGATGTCAGCCGATGAGACCGATTATGGCAATTGGCAGGACAAACTGCTCAAAAACCGATTCGTGACCGAGTACCTGCCGCGGCATTTGCGGTCGATGAAGTGTGTGGGCATCATTCACAACGACCAAGAAAAGCAGCTCATGGACATTGGGGTGCCGGTGGGCGTGCTGGTCAGCCTTTGCCCAGCCACAAGCCCAGTCTCGACAACGGTGTACAACGCACTGATTGCGATTAAGTCCGGCAATGCGATTGTGTTTTCCCCGCACCCACGGGCAGAACGCACCAGCGCCAGAGTGCTGGACCTTCTCATTGAGGCCGGTGAAGAGGTCGGTCTGCCGGAAGGGGCGCTGTCGTATTTGCAGACGGTGACGAAAAACGGCACGCGAGAATTGATGAATCACGAAGCCACAGCAATGATTCTGGTGACGGGCGTGCCGGGCATGTTCGAAGACGCACAGCGTTCGGGCAAGCCGGTCATCTACGGTGGGGCTGGCAATGGGCCGGCTTTCATTGAAAAGAGCGCCGACCTGGAACAGGCCGTGTGCGACATCATTGCCAGCAAGACCTTTGACAATGGCGTGGTGTCGGCGGCGGAACAGTCCATTGTGGTGGACGGCTGCGTGGAGCCAACGGTGCGCCAGCTGCTGGAAAAGCACGGCGGCTATTTTTTGAGCGACGCCGAAGCGGAACGATTGGGCAGCCTGTTTTATTTTAAGGACGGCAGCGCCAATCCGGAGCCAATCGGAAAAACGGCGCTGGAGCTGGCGCGGCGTGCACACATTGAGGTGCCGTTGGAAACGACGGTGCTGCTTGTGAAGCAGAAGTACGTGTCGCTGAACAATCCGTATTCAAAAGAAAAGCTTTGTCCGGTGCTGAGCTACTACGTGGAAGACGATTGGCTGAACGCCTGTGAGAAATGCATCGAGCTGCTTCTGACTGAGCGCAAGGGTCACACGCTGGTGATTCATTCAAAGGACCAATACGTCATCGAGCAATTCGCTTTGAAAAAGCCGGTGGCGCGCGTGCTGGTCAACACGCCGGCAGTGTACGGCAGCATGGGCATGACCACCAACCTTTTCCCAGCCATGACCTTAGGAAGCGGATTGACCGGCTTTGGCATCACCTCAGACAACGTTTCGCCGATGAACCTGATTTATGTGCGAAAGGTTGGCTTTGGCGTGCGTCGTGTGGAAGATCTGAACCTGGGGGCGCTCGCGGAAGCGGAACACACCACCAACGAAACAAACAACACAACGCCTGCCTCCTCGCAGGAACGTTTGAAATATTTGCAGGACTTGCTGGAGCAAGCCTTGAAGAGACAACAATGAAAGTCCAATGGTATGAAGTCAAGAGGGTGAGGCAATAAAAAACAAGCAAAAAAC
>CALAKO010000091.1 GCA_937922955.1 uncultured Peptococcaceae bacterium
TTTGTCTGTTAATACATTTTGAGGAACATCTGTTTTGTAATAAATTTTTGCTGCCATTTTAAAATTGCCTCCTAAAAATAAATGGATTATATAAATCACCCGCTAATGCGGTAGATTTTACTTTTCTTTTGGGCTGCGAACCATCGCACTAATCCCAGTTTTTACAATTTCCTGAACGCCAAATGGACGCAGGGTCTTAATAATTGCATCAATCTTATCATCGTCACCGGTTGCTTCAATAATCATAGAACGGCGACCAACATCAATGATACGCGCATGGAAAATATCCATCAGAGTTTTAATTTCGCCTCTGGTTTCACGATCACAGGATACGCGAACCATCAGCAACTGTCTTTCAACAGTATCTTCATGAGTAATGTCATTGACTTTGATGACATCAATGAGCTTATGCAGTTGCTTTGTCACCTGTTCAATGGTTACTTCATCACCATGAACCACAATAGTCATGCGGGAGACTGTTGGATCTTCAGTATCACTAACGACAAGACTGTCAATGTTATAACCACGCCTGGAGAACAGACCGGAAACACGTGACAAAACACCTGGGTTGTTTTCTACTGTTACTGCTAATTTATGCTTCATCTTCAAATTCCCCCACTATTTCATCTAACGAGCAACCCGCTGGAATCATTGGATAAACATTTGACAATCTGTTTATCTTACATTCGATAAACATTGGGCCTTCCTGCTCAAGCAACGCTGGCAACTGTGCTTCTGCTTCATCCAAAGTGGTGATGCAGCGATATGGTATATCATAGGCACCCATCAATTTTTCCCAATTTGGGCCAACATCCAAAGGTGTCGCAGCATAGTTTGCATCATTAAACATTTCTTGCCATTGACGCACCATGCCAAGATAGCCATTATTGAACATCACAATTTTAAGCGGTACGGAAAATTCTTTTACGATACAAAGTTCCTGCTCATTCATCTGGAAACTGCCGTCACCAGTAATCAGAACAACACGAGAATCCTTTTTGCCAAACTGCGCCCCAATAGCTGCTGGCAAACCGTAACCCATTGTTCCCAAACCGCCTGAAGTCAGGAAACGGCGAGGACCTTTTGGATGCAGGAACAGTGCCGCCCACATTTGATGTTGTCCAACATCAGTAACAACCACTGTGTTTTCATCCAGCTCTTTGTTGATAATGTCACACAGCTCCATTGGTGGCAGTGTGCTTGGATCACCATGACGCAGCGGACGATAGTTATCCGCAATTTCCTGACGCCATGCACTGTGATCGGCCTGTTCATCCATACATTCTCCAGCAAGCAGTTCAAAGAATTCTGCTGCATCACCAACAATTGGGATGTCAACTTGGACATTCTTACCAATTTCTGAAGAATCTATGTCGACATGAATTTTCTTGGAACGCTGTGAGAAGCGCGATGTGTCGCTTGTTACACGATCATCGAATCGCATCCCTACGGCCAAAAGCAAGTCACAATTTTGAATAGCATAGTTGCCATCTGTTGTGCCATGCATCCCAACCATACCCACAAAGTTTTTATGGTCCCCAGGAATCACACCATTGGCCATCAAAGTCTGACTAATCGGAACATCCAATTGATCCACCACCGTCAAAACGTTCTTACGAACCTCGTCAGTGGTGTTCACGCCGCCGCCAATAATGATCAGCGGTTTTTCCGCTTCAGCAAGCATGCGAGCAACTTTACGGATCTGTTCACGAGTAATGACACCATTTTTCAGCTTGCGTTTATAACGTTCGTTTGGTTCAACATCCAAATCAGGATTTTTCACATCCTGAGTAAAAATATCCTTTGGAATATCCACCAGAACAGGGCCTGGACGTCCTTGCGAAGCAATTAAAAACGCATCTGCAATGACCTGTGGAATTTGACTTGCATCAGTTACCATTACACTGGCTTTGGTAACAGCATCAGCCATACCAGTAACATACGCTTCCTGGAAGCTGTCCTTGCCCAACAAAGAACTTGCCACCTGACCGCTGATCATAACCAACGGAATGGAGTCCATCGACGCCGTGCCCAAGCCAGTCATCATATTTGCCGCCCCAGGGCCACTCGTTGCAAAGCAAACACCAACTTTGCCCGTTGCACGTGCATAGCCATCAGCTGCATGCACAGCCCCTTGTTCGTGGCGCATTAAAATATGTTTTACACTAAAATGTTTAAGACGATCATACAACGGAATAACTGCTCCCCCTGGCAGCCCAAAAACCAAATCAACACCTTGCTTCTCAAGGCATTTTAATAAGATATCTGCTCCAATCACGCCTACTCACACCTTCTTTTCTTCATTACTTTTATTCTATAACTTCTCAGGTCTTCAACCGTTATCTATATTATATCCATATTTTCGGAGAATTCAACCCTAAATCGCATTTTTGTAGTATAACAGTTTTAATCTTTTCGATCTGTTATACTACACATTTTCTTATGATACCATCACCTTCTCTAATGCAAGATTTATATTCTTATGTTTTTCATTCAATATTCATATTTATCAGTTTATTTATTCTCTTTTGTTCTCTTTTTTTCATTAAATTTTTATCTATTTGCTTTCAAATCTTCGTTCTTACAATTAAACAGTTCTGATACAGATTTGCACCTAAAAATTCATCTGTATCAATAAGTGCTTTTTATTTCTTATTTTCGATCCATTTCTATACCTCCGATATGCAAAAAAGCCCACTAGAGCTTCATGCAACACGCCCCTGCTAATGCGGATGTTCCTCATTAGCAGGGGCGCATTTTTTCTCTAGTCGGCTTTTTCTTCAATATCCGCTGGCGGTTCGCTAGCAAGATCATAGGAATCTTCATCCGTTGTCGAGTCTTCAAACGGCAACACAACGGATACTTTTGTCCCAACACCACGGATGCTATCAATATAAAATGTTCCATTATGCAAGGCAACAATTTCATTTGCAATGGATAAACCAAGGCCTGTCCCACTCTGTTTACTAGAGCCTTTGTAGAATTTTTCTTTGACACGCAGGAGTTCTTCACTCGACATGCCCGGCCCATTATCTTCAATGGTCATTACAACCTGATCATCCAACATATGTGCTTGAATAATAACTTCTGGATAAGCGCGCCCTTTAACAAATTTAAACGCATTGTCCAAAATGTTCACAAAAACTTGGCTCAATCGATTATCATCCGCCATAATCATAACATCAGTATTACCAAGATGCAGTCGCAACGCCACTTCATCTTGCGCCGCACGTGGCAGAAATTGGTTATACAGATTTTCCAGAAAATCATTCATCCAAATTGGCTCAAGTTCCAAAACAATACGATGAGACTGTAATTTTGAAAAATCAAGTAAATCGTTAACCAATCGAATCATCCGCTTGGTTTCACGAGAAATAATTTCCATACCCATGCGTGTCGTTTCAACATCTTCCGGCGAATCCTCAATGGTCTCTGCCCAACCGTTGATCGATGTCAGCGGCGTGCGCAGCTCATGAGAAATGCTTGAAATGAAATCATTTTTTGTTTTGTAAGATTGGGCAATTTCGTCGGTCATTCTATTAATGGCTTTTGATAGCTGCCCAATTTCATCATTACTATAAACAGTTGCTTTAGCCTCTAAATTTCCCTTTGAAATTTCACGGGTTACTCGAATCAGGTTGCGAATAGGCCTCAGTATAAGCGCACTCATTACTCTCCCAATAATAGCCGCTGTTGCCAAGATAACAAGACCTATCATGAAAACTGCCAGAAAATTTTCTTTCAACAGGGCATTGACCATTGACATGCTCGAAACATATCGCAAAACGCCAACCACAATTTTACCATCGTAAATCGGCACTGAAACCGACATGATCGCTTCTCTGGTATCAATTTTTCCTCGCCACGATTCCACATCGCCTTTTACGGCAGCATTGTAATCGTCCGTTAATTCGGTGGCGTTTTCTGTATCACCAATATTGTTAATCAGAAAATGGCCATTGGCGTCATAAACTTCTACCAAGGCTTTTTCCTGGCTGTCCATATTTTCAAAAATAAAGTCTTGTTTTTCTTCGATGCTGCCTGACGGTGCATATCGACTATACATTGATGCGCTGGCTTCGGCGTTATTTGTCAGGGTTTGTTCCATGCCTGTAATGTAGTATTGATAGATGGCAAAAAAGAACAAACCTTCCATGATGATGAGCGTAATTAGACTAATCAGCACATAACTCAACGACAACTTTGTGCCAAGACCAGACGCCACAATCAATCACCGCCCCACCAGCGATAGCCATAACCCCAAACTTTTTCAATATACTTTGGTTTTGATGGATCTTCTTCAATCTTTTGACGAATGCGTCGAATATTGACGTCAACAATTTTAAAATCGCCAACGTAATTATAGCCCCAGACATTGTTGAGTATTTCGTCACGATGAACGGCTTTGTTGGCATTTTCCATAAAATATTTCACCAAGGAAAATTCAATCGGCGTTAATTCTATTTCTTTCCCATTTTTCAGGAAACGTCTTTCGTCGATATTCATGGTAAAAATACCGGTGACCAATTCTTTGGCATCCTCACCAGATTCATCCACCTGGATGGATAAACGCCGCAACAGAGCATTAATGCGTGCCAGCAATTCTTTTGGACTGAATGGTTTGACGATATAATCATCCGCCCCTGCTTCCAGACCTTCAATTTTGTTTTCTTCTTGGCCTTTTGCTGTCAGAATAATGACGCCAAGCTGAGGATAAGCTTCTCGCGCTTTTGCACAAACTTCAAAACCATTGATTCCTGGAAGCATGACATCGAGCAGCACGATGTCAACGGTATCATCAAGCTTTTCCAATGCTTCTTCGCCGCTTCCAGCTTCAATAACGTCAAAGTTATTACGTTTCAGATTAACTTTGATAAAGCCACGAATGGCTTCTTCATCTTCTACGACTAAAATTTTATTGGTCATGTCATTGTCCTCCTTCAATGTGGAAGAGTTGCTTAAGGGCTTCTTTATCAATCAATTGCCCAGCAAATCGATCCGTATTGCACAACGCGTAATAAGCGCGCTGAGAACTAGGGGATGTTCCTAAGGAAATTACCCCTTCCATGTTTTGTATTTTTTCAGCCTCCGATGCCGTTAATGCATAGAGGATAATTGCTGGTTCAGCTTTATTGCCATCATACAACCGCACCTGGTTACTGCCTTTGTCACTAACAAACTGGTAACGCACAGAATCCAAACAATACTGCGGCAACACAAAGGTATAACCGTCTGTTGTATTTTCCAATATGCCGTATACATTCTTCATCGCGTTGGCACCATCCCAGGTTTTCCAAACGCGCAAATAGTCACCCTCATCTCGACCAGATGATTCGATCGGCTCAATAATAGACTGCACATCCAGCACCCCATCTCCGGTGACATCCGCTACAATGGCGTCACGCGAAGCGGCCGTATTCACATAATGAACCAACGCGGTCAGCTGTTCTTCAAAGCCATCTTCTTCAGTTGGCAGGAGCAACTCCACATTTAAATCGCTGTAATTATTGGTTCTAATAAAATACAAACCCTTTTCGGTTGAGCTGACGTTTCCAAATGTCATCTCTAAGCAGTTGCCATCGAACACTTTTTGATAAACCGGCTCAATGCTTTCTCGACTTTCATAAACCGTCAAGGTGGTCGTCGATGCCGTATCATTATAGTCGTTGAGGGCACAAAGAATGGCACTGATGCCATCTCCATTGATATCTACGATTTCCAAAAACGAATAGTTCAACTGCGCGGCTTCACTGAAACCATCCGAATTTAATTTATAAACAGACAACACATTGTTGCCACCCACGTCAATGCCAACACAAGCTTCTTTTGAGCCATCATTATCAAGATCAATGAGGTTAAAATAATTGATGGCATTTCCATATTGGCGAATCTGATCAAGAACGCTCCATGCGCCATCATTTCCCTGTTTCATGAGCAAGACGCCTACTTCATGGCCATTGTTGTTCGACCAGAACACCATTTTTTCGTTTCGTTCGTCGCCATCAAGGTCAAGATCTATAAAGGCCGCTGGATTTTCCATATCTTCCGGAACGACCAAGTGTTCCCCATCACTCAAAAAAGAATTGATCAAAGTACGTTCCACGTATTCTTCCTGGTCGCTCGCCGGAGGCAGAATCAATGCCGACGGCTCTTCAAAGAACACCGAGCAGCCACTCAGCAACATCGTACTTAACAATGTCACCAACAGTAAACAGATTTTTTTCATGTTGCCTCCCTCTCATTATCAATCTATTATATCATAGCCTACAATTCCTTTTTCGAAAAGTACTTCGACACAATTAACACCAAATATCTACATTGTCTTCAAAATTCAACAAAAAATAAGCCTTTTTACGACTTGCTCAGGTCGAAAACGACTTACAGCCAACGGCAGAATCGTTTTTCTACAAAATAAATACATTCATACAACAGTATGCCAAGAAGCGCCATACCAATGATACCAGCAAACATGTCTGGATATTCGCGGCGTTCCATCCCATCAAGAATCAGATAGCCCAGACCATCGAAAGAAGCAAATGTTTCAGCAAAGAAAAGCACCGCAATCGACGAGCCAACAGAGATTCGCAGCGATGTCAGAACCGATGGCAGACAGGCCGGCATCAGAAGGTGACAAAATACATCCCAAACCCGGCGACTCATCGTATGCATGGAATCCACACTTTCCTGCGGCAGTTGATGCGCTGCGTCGCACACTACCACAAAAATTTGAAAAAAGATAATCAGGGTGATTAAAACAATTTTTGGCAAATCTCCAAGACCAAAAAGAACCACCAATATTGGCAGAAAAACGACTTTTGGCAACGGATAGAGAATCGCCACCAATGGTGTACTAATTTGGTAAAGCCGCTCCGATCGACCACACATCATTCCAAGCGGTACCGCCAAAACCACACCCAAAGCAGTGCTTGCCAAAACGCGCACAGCACTGATAGAAAACTGCGGCCACATTTCACCTTCGGCACAAAGAGCAATGAAAGCCTGAAAGGACGCCAGCGGTCCTGGCAAAAACGCCTTATCCAATGCCCAGCTGGCCAGTTGCCAGCAAAGCAGGAGCGCAATGGACGCAAGAACAACAGAACCTGTTTTCTTCATCACCCTTCGCCTCCTTCCAGAAGTTGCTTAACGTACGCACATTGCGCCACAAACGCTGCATCATAACGATCTTTTGGTATCGTTCTGTTATCGACAACCACTGGTACCTCACTGTTTTTGCTGTAAACCAACAGATGATCACAAACGTAAACGGCCTCTTCAATACTGTGAGTAACCAACACCAAGGTCACACCGCTTTCAATCGAAAGCTGCAAAATTTCTTCCTGCAGCTTTTCTCTGGTCAATGCATCAAGCGCCGAAAACGGCTCATCCATCAACAAAACCTGCGGCTCATCAATAAGAGCACGCCCTATGGCGACGCGCTGGCACTGCCCGCCAGAAAGCTGTGATGGATATTTATCTTCCAGGCCTTGCAAACCAAGGCGCGAAATTTCCTGCGACACTTTTTCTGCGATTTTCTGACGTGGCATTTTTTTCAAAGCCAGCGGCAACGCCAAATTTTTTTTCACAGTTTTCCATCGAAACAACCCGTAATGCTGTTGAATAAAGCTAACACCTTCCATCGGCGCAGCGGCAACTTTGCCCTGGCAGACAACAGTTCCTTCACTCGGTTTTTTCAGCCCGGCCAACAGATAAAGCAGGGTGGTTTTACCACAGCCAGAAGGACCAATCAACGCCCAACGTTCCTTTTCATTAATTTGCCAATCAAAATGCGCCAACAAGGTGTTGGCGCTTTCTTTATAAGTAAACCCGACATCGGTCAGATGATAAATCACTGCTCTGCCTCTTTCATATAAGATGTATCGACAAGGTCACGATAACTATAAACCTTATCCAACAGTTGGTTTTCCACCAACCACGCTTCCAATCGCGCCACTTCTTGTTCACTAGGAACAGCCCCTGGCGTGTAGGTTGGCATTGGATAGTTGTCGCGCAGTTCCTCTGGAACTTTGGCTTTCTCAATCAGAAGATCGCGGTACTTGTCTGGATTTTCGTTAATATCCGTCATGGCCTGGAAAAGAACTTCCATAAACTTATCCAGAGATGGTTTATGGTTGCTGATAAAGTCATCGGTAGCCAAATAAACAGATTGGGAATAATTTTCATCCAAAGTAGTATCATCAATAACACTGATCCCACCTTTGGCTAATGCAAAGGCAGCCAATGGATCCGGCAGGATGGCCGCATCAATGTCTTTACCTTGCAACAGTGTTTCCACACGAAGCATCAAGTCTGGCATGTTCACAAGTTCGATGCTTTCCGCATCAAGATGATAGTATTTTTCATATTGATCCATCAGGTATTCCATCATGGTATTTGTGGAAATTGCAACACGTTTTCCCTGCAAATCTTCTGGCGTTGTGATGCCACTATCTGGTGCTGCAACCACAACAAAGCGTCCTTCCTGCTGAGTCGCACCAAAAGCCATGCTGACAACTTTGGTGTTGGTATCCGCTTTTTTCATCAAGCTCTGAACAATCATGTCATTCATGACAATATCCAGTTCGCCAGCTTCTACAGCTTTTGATTGATCGGAGCTGCTGGAAAACGGATAAATTTCAACATTCAGCCCCGCATCTGCAAACATGTTTTCTTGTTCAGCCGCAAAAATTGGCAGGCTGTCGGCGATATTTAACACGCCAACACGAATCACATCTGCAGACTGTTCTTCTGCAGATGGCGGCGCGCTTTCTGGCGCACTGTCAGCTGGTGCTTGATTGTTGCCGCAGGCAAGAAGGCCGCCCGCCATTGCTCCACACAGGAGCAGTGCTGTTGCTTTTTTCATCCACTTTCTCATATTTCAATCATCCCCTAAATAAATTAACAATATTGCATAAAATTTTCTTCATCCTGCGAAATCATAACATCGATTTCTGATTCAAAAGCATCGCTTAGATAAGCTGCCAATTTTTCTAATACGGGCCGCTCTCCAGCATAATGCGAAACATCGACCATTGGAAGACCGAGTTCAACAGCCTGCTGCGCATCGTGATATTTCATGTCCCCTGTTACATACACGTCTGCACCAGACTGCTTGGCGCGTGCCAAAAATTCCGTAGCACTGCCGCCACAAAGAGCGACACGTTCCACCATTCCATCGTTCGGACCAGCATAGGTTATCACTGGCAGCGCAAGCGCAGCCTTCACATCTGCCACCCAATCCAAAAACGGCCTTGCTTCTGGCAAACGACCGATACGCCCCAAGCTTTCACGAACAACACTGCCTTCATTCACTAAAACATCGAAAGCAGGTTCTTCGTATGGATGCGCCTCACGCAATGCACGCAACACCGCATGCAGCGACGTTGGATCAACCAGCATTTCCAGCCGCACTTCTTCCACTTGTTCCACCATGCCAACATGTCCGAGATAAGGCGCTGCGCCATCCTGCGGACAAAACTGTCCCTGCCCGCTCACCGACCAGGAACAGGAATCATAAGCGCCTTGTTTTCCCGCACCAGCCGCAAACATGGCTTCTTTTACAACATCCAAATGCGTATGTGGCACAAACACCACAACCTTATAGCGCGGGCGCGCCTGTGTTTCCACAAGCCCTTCAATATCTACAAGGCCTAGGCGCTCAGCCAGAACATCATTAACACCATTTTCCGCAATGTCAAGATTGGTATGTGCCGCATAAAGGGCAACATCATGCTTGATACACAGCTGGCTCATGCGCCCGATCGCTGTGTCAGTACGCAAGGTTTTGACACCTTTAAAAATAAATGGGTGGTGCGTCACAATCAAATCAACATCTTTTTTCACCGCTTCCTGCACCACTGTCAATGACGGCGTCAACGCCAAGAGAACACGCTTCACCTCTGCATCGGGATCACCAATCTGCAGTCCAATATTGTCCCAATCTTCCTTGAGTGTCGGCGGGGCCAAACACTCCAACTTCTGCATAATATCTTTTACTTGCATGGTTGATCATTCCTCCAACCGTTCCACAAATTTGACAAACGTTCGTATCGAACAGCAAGCTCCGGATGATTTTCCACAAGCGGCGCCCAAGTATTCAACAAACGTTCATCGCTTTGCCAACGCTCTTCAAAATAGGCCTGGGTCACTTCATCACAACGATGGGACAACTCAACGCCAAAAAACAGCGTCTGCTCATCGTATCGAATCGGCTCGATCTGTTTTTCTAAAACAAACACCTCATAAAAGTGCTCATTGTCCTGTACCACCATTTCCGAAACCACGGCAAAGCCATGTTCCATCCCCCAACGGCGCATCAGCCATGGTGCTACGTTTGGCGAAACAACAATGCGCTGCAGCTGAGCCACAACATCCGGTGATGCATCCAGAATATCCGTCATCAGTCCCGCACCCATACCAGCCAAAGTTACCACGTTCACTTCTCCTGGTGCCAGCGGTGCCAAACCATTGCCCAGACGCAATTCCAGCAACGCATCATCAAGCCCGACGCTTTGAGCGTTCTTTTTTGCCCCATTCAGCGGGCCTACGTTAATGTCACAACCAATGGCATGTGCGACTTGCCCCCGTTGCAGCAACGCAATAGGAAGATAGGCATGATCACAGCCAATATCAGCCATGCGTGCGCCCTTTGGCACGAAGGATGCCACCGCTTCTAGTCGTTTTGAAAGCATTCTCCTTCTCCTATTGTAACATGATGAACGCAGCCTGACGGCCAACTTCGCCACCAAAACGGCGACGATGCGAGAAAAACAGATCATCGCGGGCAAAGGTTGACAAATCCACCAGCGTAATATTTTCTCGCGGCACGCCCACTGCCATCAACTGATCAATATTTGCCTGCCAAATGTTAAACAGATATTTTCCATTTTTACGGGACTGCAGCAGCCGTTCTGGCACAACAGCATGTGTGGAAACAGAATCCGCCACTTCCTGCCCCACTTCAAAGTGCTCAGGATCAATGGCTGGCCCAACAACCACTGTCAGATCTTCCGGTGCGGTTCCATAGGCATTCTGCATCGCCTTCACGGTTTCCATGGCAATCCCAGCAACTGTTCCACGCCAGCCTGCGTGACAGGCACCAATGGCATGGTGCACCGAATCGTAAAACAATACTGGCACACAATCTGCATAGGTCACAAACAAAGCCCGACGCGGCACATTGGTAATCATGCCATCGGCATCCCCCAAGGCATCTTTCGCGGAATGAAAGCCTTTACCGCCATCTTTTTTACCAACCTCCAGCACCTTGTTCGAATGCATGAAATGAAGACTGACCACTTCACCAGGGCTAATGCCAAAATTTGTCACAAAACGATCCCGATTGCTGCGTACGATCATAATGTCATCATTGGTATGCAATCCCAAATTCAACGATTGATAAGGAAAACCACTACGGCCACCATGGCGCGTAGAAAAAGCATGGACAATTTCTGGTACTTCGGCCAGGGCATCTGCTTCTACCCAAACAAGGCCGTTGTTTGTTTGTAATTGATACATGATTCTCCTCCTCAAAATTGCGATTGTTCAATGTCATACAAGGCCCGATAATGACCATGTGTTTCAGCAAGAAGCCTCTTATGCGTTCCCTGCTCAATGATTCTACCATACGAAAGAACGTATGAAAAGTCAAGCTTCTCTATCAATTCTAAACTATGGCTAATCACAATCATGGTTCGTCCTTCGCCCCATGCCAAAAGACGTTCAAAAATCCGTTCCGCCAAACGCTTATCCAATTTTTGCAATGCTTCGTCGAGAATCACCACGCGCGGTTCCTGTACAAGCATGCGAGCAATGGCCAACCGCTGTCGCTGACCGCCGGAAAACATAGCAGCATTTTCCGCCAGCACCGTATCCAACCCTTCCGGCAAGGCCGCCACGATGTCGTCCAATTCAACCATTGCCAATGCCTGCCAAATGGCCTCATCGCTGACCGTCGGCCTGGCTAGCTGCATGTTCTCACGAATGGTGGTGTAAAAGAAATAACTCTCCTGCTCCACACTGGCCACAAGACGATGAAGAGTATCATACGCCATGTCGGTATAGGCACATCCTCCCAGCGTTAAACGGCCGCCGTCAATGTGCCACATACCGGAAAAAATTCGCGCCAGCGAAGACTTCCCACTGCCGCTTTCACCAACAACTGCAACATGTTGGCCTTCAGGAATGTGCATGTTCAAACCTTCAATAAAACAGCGCTCAACTTGATGATAGTGAAAGTCCACATTTTCTGCCAGAATATCCAACCTGCCCTGCGGCGTTGCAGTCGGCTTTAACACTGGCCCATTCATCTCATACACCGCGCGCATTTCCTCCGCTGCCGCCAGAGACTCGTCCATCTGCAGCACCGCTTCCGGCATCTGCAGCACCGCTTCGTAGCTGGCCAGCACAAGAAGCGCCAGCATAGCCACATAAACACCTGCCAGGCGGCCTTCTTGAACGGAAGGAATCATCAGCCAAAGAGCGGCAATCATGCTCAAATGACTAAGCGCAAACGTCAGACGACTCACCATTTTTTTCTTGAAACTCATGCGAGCATGAAGCAGCGTAAACCGCTGCGCCTTTTGAACCAGCGAACGCTGCACTTCTGCCAGCTTGCCTGAAAGATGCAGATCAACCAGACCCTTTTTATAGTCGAGAAACTGCGCCGACAGGTCTCCTTGGCACGCTGCCGCTTCATGCTTTTGCATACGGCCACTAGAAACAGCCAGCACCGGCACGATAATCCCAGCAAAGAGCTGACCAACCAACAGAAGCGGAATCAAAGTCGGCTCATAGAACGCTAAAAATAACGCACACACAGTATAAACGAACAAGCTTCCCACTGGCACCGATACCGCTTTTAAGTAAAAATACTGCAGCACATTGATGTCCGTCACAAATTGATTGTACAGTTTGCCCTGGGCATAGTTTGGCATGGCATTAGGCACCAAAGGCTCCAGCTTGTCATAAAAATCTTTGCGCAAATGTCCCAAAATCCGAAAAGCAATGCTGTGATTCAGCAAGCGCTCTGCATAACGAAGCACCGCGCGGCCAATGCCAAAGAAACGCACGCCGGTGATCAACGGCATCAACAGTAAAACTTCCGGCGTCAAGGCCGCCTTCGACAACAACAATCCCGACGTCGCCAAAAGACCGACATTGCCCAAAACCGTCAGCGCCACCAACAGGCTGCCCAGAAACACACGTCCGCGATAAGGCTTCAACAGCTGCAGCAGCCAGACCATTGTCTTACGCATGTTCGTCCGCCTCCTTCGTCAAAAAATGTCCTCCCGCATCAACAACCTTTTCATAAGGCCCGCTCAACACAATCCGCCCCTGGCGCATGACGTGAATGCAATCCACCTTGCGCAAGGTTTGCAAACGATGGGCAATGATCCAGGTCGCACGACCTGCAAGAAGAGCGTCCAAAGCATCCACCAAAACGTGCTCGCTTTCCACATCCAGGTTGTCGGTCATTTCATCCAGAAAGAGCACATCACTTTTTTGATAGAGAGCACGCGCCACCAGCAGGAGCGCCGTCTGACCACCAGAAAGCTGCTGTCCTCCCTGGCCAATTCTGGTGTCCAAACCCGTTGGGACGGTACGCAGAAGATGCGTCAGGCCAACTTGGTCCGCAATTTTTTCAGCACGAGCCGCCTCCGCCTCAGACGGCGCCACTGCAAAAACGATGTTTTCCAGCACCGTCCCCTGAAACACATAAGGCGTCTGCAGCACAGCGTTGACACAACGGCGATAGGAGTCGCGACTTATTTGTGAGAGCGGTCTGTCATTGATATACACCGTTCCACTCGTCGGCTGCAAAAAGCCCAACGCCAACATCATTAGAGTGGTTTTACCACTGCCGCTGTCACCCACAAAGGCCACCGACTGGCCAGCCTGCAGTTCCATCGATACATCATGAACCGCATCATTAACAACGCCAGGGTAACGATAACTGACATGCTCCAGGCGAATACTCTTCACTTGGTCAATTTCCTGATCGCCATTCGGCATGTCCCACGGCTCCATCTCCAGAAATTCATAAATGCTTTGTCCAGCCTCCTGCGCATTGATCCCAGCATGGAAATACTGGCCCAAAGTGCGCATCGGCTGATAATACTCCGGCGCCAGCAATAAAATATAAAAGCCTATCAGGAAAGTTAAGGTTCCATTGCAAAGGCGCAGGCCCAAGCCAACTGCCACCATAGCAATGGAAATCGTTGCCACCAACTCCAACGCCAACGATGAAATAAACGCCCACTTTTGCACCTGAAAAGTTGCCCGACGATACGCCTCACTAATTTCACCAATCTTTTCGCCCTGGGCTTTACTGCGCCCCAAACTTTTCAGCGTCATCAGCCCCTGCAGCACATCCTGCAAAAAAGCGGCGAATCGTGTCAGCAGCACCCATTGCCGCACGCTTTCACGTTTCGTCCACTTGCCAATCAATATCATAAAAACAGGAATCAATGGCAGCGTAACAAGCATGACCACCGCGCTCAATGGATCTTTTGGAAACACCACCGCCAAGAACAGCACGGGAATAAACACCGCTTTGAACAGCTGCGGCAAATATCCGCTGAAATAGGTTTCCAACGTATCAACGCCATCATACAACAAGTTCAGCAGCCCGCCGCTTTGACATTCTGCGGCCTGTACCGGCGACAATACGCCCAGCTTGTCTAGAATACGCCCTCGCAAAACCATCTTGATCGTCGTCGCCAACTTTAAACTGCAATAGTCTTCCGCACAGTCAAAAGCTATGCGTAAGCCCAACGCCAACAACGCCAGAGCAAAGGCCCCCTTCAGCGTTGCTGCTGTTGCATGGCCCAGAAACATACCATCAACAATCTTTGCCACCATCCATGTCTGCCAAAGAATGGCCGCCGATGCTGCCAAGCTGAATGCCACCGATAAAACAAACAAAATGCGTTGGCTTCGCGCTTCCTTCAGCAATCGTTTATCTACCATAAAATCCCTCCTTCCTGCATATAGCAAAAAACGCCTCTCTTAACGAGAGGCGTCACAAAGCCCATCAATATTTCACTGATTTTTTGGTTACGCGGGCACGGAATACATAGAAAGACCAAATCTGATAAGCCAAAACAATTGGTACCATGGTCAGTGCCACCTTAGTCATAAAGCTTAACGTCTTTGGAGAAGATGCCGCATTGTAAATATCCAGGCTGTATGCTGGGTCCAGCGTAGAAATCATAATGTTCGGGAACATGCCAGCAAAGACACCAGCTACGCAGCAAGCAATTGCCAAACCAATAAAGATGAACGCCTTACCGGAAGCTTGCTTACGTGTGCACAGCACAGAAAGAACCATCAGCACTGCAGCTAAAGCAATTGCCACGATTGCCAGAACATTTTCAAACATGCTGCTGGCAAAAAATGCCCACACAACCCAAACAACGGTCACAACGATCATCACAGGGCCAAGCTTATTGGCAATCGCCTGTGCACGATCCAAAACCGTCTGTTCACCAGCCTTCAGCATCAAATAGCAGGCGCCATGATACAGGAAGATCAGCGCCAGCATCACGCCGCCAAGCAAGCAGAATGGACGCAGAAGCGTGAAGAAACTTCCAGCATACTGCATATTTTCATCAATCGGCACACCAATGACCAGATTCGATACTGCAACGCCCCAGAGAACAGCAGAAAGGATGGATGAAATCGCAATCACCATGTCCCAATTCTTACGCCATGTCAAGCTTGGTTTCTGACTACGGAATTCAATTCCTGTTGCACGCAGAATCAATGCCAAAAGAATTAAAAACAATGCCAGGTACCAGCCACTGAACATGGTTGCATACACATGTGGAAAAGCAGCAAACATGGCGCCGCCAGCAGTAATCAGCCATACTTCGTTGCCATCCCAGAAAGGCCCAATCGTGTTCAACGCCACGCGGCGTTCATCGTCGTCTTTCCCTACAATAGGAATCAACGCACCAACGCCATAATCAAAACCTTCCAGGAAAAAGAAGCCGATGAACAGCACCGTAATGAGAATAAACCAAAGTACATTTAAATCCATAACGAGCCCTCCTCAGCCGCTTTAGGCTTCTTATCGTCATCGTCCACTTTCTTAGCCGCACGAGCCAACAAGCCCACATCGATGATGGCAAGGATCAAATAAACCAATGTAAACCCTACCAGTGTAATGAGCACTTCATTCCCCGAAACGACCTGTGAAACAGCATCTTCCGTCTTTTGCAAGCCATACACAATCCATGGCTGACGGCCCACTTCAGTGAGAATCCAGCCGAACGAATTCGCCAAATATGGCAGTGCCATAGCCGGCATAAACAACAGCATCAGCTTGGAGCCTTTCACTTCTCTTCTGGTCTTCACCATGAAGCAAGCAATCAACGCAGCCAATACCAGAAGTGACCCAGCACCAACCATGATGCGGAAGCTCCAGAACATCAGCGGAACATCAGGAATGTAATTCCCTTCACCATATTCCTGTTCATATTGAGCTTGAAGATCGTTGATCCCCTGCACCTCTTCGGTAAAATTGTTGTGAGCCATAAAGCTCAACAGACCTGGCACAGAAATTTCAAAAGTGTTTTCACGGTTTTCCGTGTCAATGTTTGCTACCAAAGCCAATGGAGCACTTTCTTCGGTTTCCCAGAGCGCTTCCATGGCAGCCATCTTCATTGGCACCTCTTCAGTGAGGTATTGCCCCTGCATGTGACCAACGCCTGCAACAGCAAGTGACGCAATCAGCCCCATAATAGCAGCAAATTTAAAAGATGATTTCATAATTGGTACATTTTTTTTGCGTACCAGATGATAAGCACTAATTCCCAACATAAAGAATGCCGCTGTCGTTAAGCCTGCTGTAAATACATGCGCAAATTGGTGGAAGAAATAAGAATTCCCCACAACATCCGCGAAATTATCCAATTCAACACGGCCATTATTCAGCACATAGCCTTGTGGATGCTGCATGAAAGAGTTTGCAACCAAAATCCACATAGCCGACAGGTTGGACGCAATGGCAACCAACCAGATACTAGCCAGATGCACGCCCTTTGGCAAACGATCCCATCCGAATACCCACACTCCCAGGAATGTTGATTCGATGAAGAACGCAAGCAGTGCTTCAATTGCCAGCGGAGCGCCGAAAATATCACCCATAAAACGTGCGTATTCTGACCAGTTCATACCAAACTGAAATTCTTGAACGAGACCGGTAACAACCCCCATTACAAAGTTAATCAGGAAAAGTTTTCCCCAGAATTTTGTCATGGTTTTATATTTCGGGTCGCCTGTCTTAAAATATTTTGTTTGAATCATTGCTGTCATGATGGACAAGCCAAGTGTCAACGGTACAAACAAAAAGTGGTAAACCGTTGTAATGGCAAATTGCCACCGTGCCAACAGTAATGCATCAAGCATAACCATCCTCCCTTTCCATTATCTCCATATTTCTTAGCGCACAGCGATTGCTTCGATCTCAACCTGCATGTCTTTTGGCAGGCGAGCCACTTCCACACAACCACGCGCTGGCGCATCCTTTTCAAAATACTTACCATACGCTTCATTAACAGTTGCAAAATCGTTCATATCTTTCAGAAAAATTGTCGTTTTAACAATATCCTCTACAGTAGCACCAGCCTCTGCCAAAATAGCAGCAATATTATCCATGCACTGCTTGGTTTGTACTGAAATGTCACCCTCAACGACCGCACCTGTTGACGGATCAATTGGAATTTGTCCGGAAACAAAAATCATTTCTCCGCTTGCAGCAATCCCTTGGGAATACGGACCCAAAGCTGCTGGTGCTTTTTCAGTTGCAAGAACTCGTTTTGTCATTTTTTCACCTCCACTCTCAATCATTCCCTATAGGGTCATGATTATATTGGTAATTATAAATCGCCAGCGGAGAAAAATCAATATTATCCGCACTTGCGAGGACATATTTAATATTGTTTTTTTCTATTGATCGAAATTGAGCCGCATCTTCTCCATGCAAATGACCAAAAACACAGCAATCAATTCGGTGCGCTTCAAGCATTGCGGCAATCGTCGGCTCGAGTGTTTGTCCGGAAAACGGTGGATAATGCAACATAGCAATGCGATAATAGGCATCGGCTGGCATTTGTGACAACGACGCTTCCAACCGCGCATATTCTCGACGCAGCATCTTTTCCTGATGCTCCGGTCCTTCTGGATCCGCATAGGTCCAGCCTCTGGTGCCAGCAATGGCCACGCCACCAATCACCACACAATCGTTTTGAATCGCATACATCCCCTCTGGCAGTGCCTCGCGCACCTTCGATATGCTCTGCCACCAGTTGTCGTGATTGCCGCGAATCATCACCTTTCGTCCCGGCAGACAGCCCAGCCAATTTAGGGCAAATTGCGCTTCTTCCACTCGATTGCCCCAAAAAAGATCGCCCAACAAAAGCACCACATCTTCTCGCTGCACATGCTCC
>CALAKO010000092.1 GCA_937922955.1 uncultured Peptococcaceae bacterium
AGCGCATGACTGTTAATCATGATGTCACTGGTTCGAGCCCAGTTCGGGGAGCCTTATTAAGACAGGATGTTATATCCTGTCTTTTTTGTTATACGAGAAAAATGGAATGTGTAAGGGAGGAGATCCAAATGCTGATTATTGATTGTTGTGTGCGTGGTGACGCATCTTGGACACGAAAATATTATCAAGCGTATCTGAACAAATATGGTATTAAAAATGCCGACTATCTGTTTCTTGCCGATCAAGCGTTTTCACCAATTGATCAAGATTATTTGGCAAAACGTGATGCACTCCGCTATGCAGGTGCGTATGACAACGCACTGTTTGATTACGCGCGTCAGTTTAGAGACGCCGATGAAATTCTGGTGGCAGCGCCTTATTGGGATTTGTCGTTTCCTGCCTTACTAAAGGTTTACTTGGAACACGTGGCGGTTTGTGACTTGACGTTTGGATACGATGTTGACGGGAAAAATATTGGTTTTTGCAAGGCCAATCGGTTGCTGTATTTTTCCAGCTGCGGAGGATATGTAGGGCCGCACCATTTGGGCTTTGAATATGTGAAGTCTTTTGCCGAAATGCTGGGAATCAATAACAGTCAATGTTTTTCGCTTGAGGCAATGGACATTGATCCATCTCAGCGTGAGAAACTTTTAGCAGACGCTGTCTTCAAGTTATAAGGAAGATTATTTTCTGTGAGGTGTGCGATGAATTTGGTGAATCAATGGAATTTCGCCATTCTTGATTTTATTCAGACGCATTTCAGATCGTCGTTGGGCGATGTGGTGATGCCATTTATCACGTCGTTAGCCAATATAGGGATGATTTGGATCCTGTTGGGTCTGCTGCTGGTGACGAGAAAACGCTGGCGGGCTGCTGGCCTTCTGCTATTGTCTGCGCTACTAATTGAATCGCTGTTTTGCAATGTTATTTTGAAAAATATGTTTGCCGTTCCGCGCCCATTCGATATCAGAACAGGAATTGATCTGTTAATTCCAAAGCCGATGGATTATTCTTTTCCTTCTGGACATACAGGCGCATCGTTTGCGGCTGTCACAGCTTTGTTTCTGAGCAAGTATAAGTATTGGGCTGTAGCTCTGGTGCTGGCTGTTTTGATTTCATTTTCACGATTGTATCTTTATGTGCACTATCCGACGGATGTATTGGGTGGCATCGTTCTTGGCGTGTTAAGCGGATGGCTGGCTTATCAATTATATGGCATTGTAAAAAGACGTTATGAAAAAAGGAAGCAGAAATGAGAGATCGTTTCTGCTTCCTTTTTTGTTTGATTGTAAACCTTGCTATACTTATAGTTGACAATCGTGTGAGTTTATGGGATACTCGTTTTACTAATTTATGAAGAAGGTTATTGATCATACGAAAATTTTACATTCGATAGAAATGGAGTATTTGGAGGGGATGTATTTAATGAGGGGTAAAAGACATTCTAGAGATTACATATTGTGCGCACTGTTTGCTGCGTTAATTGCTGTTGGCGCATTTATTCGTATTCCAATACCGGTGGTGCCATTTACGCTGCAGCTTTTATTTACGATGATGGCCGGATTGTTGCTTGGTGGACGACTGGGCGCAATGTCTGTTTGTGTGTATATCGCAATGGGATTGATGGGACTTCCAGTCTTTGCGGAGGGTGGCGGACTTATGTACCTATTCAAGCCAAGTTTTGGCTATTTGATTGGTTTTGCAGTGGCTTCTTATGTAACGGGAAGGATCGCTCGTGGTGTTGAAAGGCCAGGCTATACACGCTTGTTGGCTGCCAATTTTATTGGCTTGTTCATTGTTTACATTTTTGGA
This sequence comes from uncultured Peptococcaceae bacterium, assembly GCA_937922955.1. GTDB lineage: Bacteria > Bacillota > Peptococcia > Peptococcales > Peptococcaceae > UMGS1590. The sequence goes on from CALAKO010000092.1 coordinate 1,813, forward strand.
ATGACTTACTACTACCTAATGAGCAATTTTTATCTTGGATCGCCGATCGGCTTGATGCCGCTGTTCATTTATTGCTTCCTTCTGGCTGTTCCAGGGGACATTGTATTGTGCATTCTTGCGGCTATTCTTGGAAAGCGATTGATTCCTTTGTTGCCAAGGATGAGTGTGTAGCTTTTGAGTTGATGAATATGGAGGTGCAACATGGCGAAATCCCTGTTTGTTACAGGAACAGGAACGGATGTTGGAAAAACTTACATCACGGGTCTTATTCTGAAAAAAATCGTAGAGAATAATGATGTGTGCGCCTATTATAAGGCAGCGATGAGTGGCAATGAACGAGCGGACGATGGGCATTTAGTGGCAGGCGATGCGTTGTTTGTGAAAAAAACGTCGGGGGTGGCTCAGCCGTTGGACACCATGTGCCCGTATCTTTATGAGTCCGCAGTGTCTCCGCATTTGGCAGCAAAAATAGAAGGCAACCCGATCAACCTGGATGTTGTTCTTGCGCACTATGATGACCTCTGCCGACAGTACGATTTCGTGACGGTTGAAGGATCGGGTGGCATCGTTTGCCCGCTGCGCTATGACGAGCAGGAAATCTTTCTGGAGGATATTATTAAGGCACGTCGTATGGGATGTTTGCTGGTTGCTGATGCAGGGTTGGGCACCATCAATGACGTGGTGCTATCGGTCAAATACATGGAAGCCTGTCAAATTCCAGTCAGGGGAATCGTTTTTAATCGCTTCGAGCCGGGAAATGTGCTACATGAGGATAATCGTTCTATGTGCGAGCGGCTGACTGGGGTGCAGGTGGTGACTTGTGTGAAAGACGGTGACTCTGATATTGATATTTCGATTGATGATTTAAAAAGATTGTATAGTTAGTCTTGGAGGTGGCAAATGATCTGGTATCCATACACACAAATGAAAACGATGAAACAGCCTTACAAAATTGTTAAAGCGGAGGGTGTCTATCTTTACACGGAAGAACGTAAAATGATTGACTCCATTTCGTCGTGGTGGAGTGTTATACATGGTTATCATCATCCTGTACTGAATCAGGCCATCGAAAACCAGCTTCATGATTTTGCCCATGTCATGCTGGGTGGGCTGACTCATGATGCGGCTGAAAAATTGTCGAGCAAATTGGCATCTTGGCTGCCAGGAGATTTGAATCACTGCTTCTTTTCGGATTCGGGCAGCGTGGCTGTTGAAGTCGCGTTGAAAATGGCACTGCAATACTACATGAATCGTGGCGATAGTCAACGCACCATGGTGCTCGCGTTGGAGCACGCTTATCATGGTGACACGTTTAGAACCATGGAAATCGGCGATGATGAGGACTATCACACCATTTTGAAAGCATGCTCGAAAGATCGCCAGGTGATTCATTGTCCAACGAACGAAATGGAATTGGAGCGTATCTTTGCAGCGTATCATGAACGGCTGAATGGCTTCATTGTGGAGCCACTTTTGCAAGGCGCCGGCGGCATGCGCATGTATGATGTGTCGTTTTTGAAACGTGCGAGAGAATTGTGCGATCAATACGGCGTGTTGTTGATTTTCGATGAAGTGGCGACAGGCTTTGGCCGCACGGGCCATCGTTTTGTGGCTGATCTGGTATTGCCGGACATTCTCGTTTTGGGCAAAGCCTTAACAGGTGGCTACATCGGGCATGCAGTGACTGTTGCAAATGAAAGAGTCTATGAGGAATTTTACAGCGACGATGATAGCCACGCTTTAATGCATGGTCCAACCTTCATGGGCAATGCGCTGGCCTGTCGCGCAGCTCTGGCGTCCATTGAATTGTTTGAAACGCAGGACTATATGGCAAAGATAAAGCGAATTGAGGAGATCACTCGACGCGAAATGGAAGGATTCTCGGACCCGCGCATTAAGGAGATACGCATCATGGGTGGCTGTGTCTGTGTGGAAGTCCATGACGCAGAAACGCTGCGAGGTTATCAAGAATTCGCTTATGAACGAGGCGTGTTCGCTCGGCCATTCTTGAACTACCTCTATGCGATGGTTCCTTATATTATCACAGAAGACGAGTTGGTTCAGGTGTTGGATACCATGAAAGCGTGGTTTAGGTCGTAAAAGCAAATAATTTGAAGGCGTGGTTGTAATGAAAGAAAAACAGCGTTGTCTACGACGGTAGAACAACGCTGTTTTTTTGTGTAGATGAGTGTCGAATGGATGATGATTAGAATTTCAGAGTAGCGAAAAGGTCGTCAACGGTTTCAGCGCGGCGAATGAGGGTGACGCTGTGGTCTTCGTTCAGCAGAAGTTCAGCGGAACGAAGCTTGCCGTTGTAGTTGAAGCCCATGGAATGGCCGTGAGCACCAGAGTCGTGGATGACGAGGATGTCGCCTTCGTCGATTTTTGGCAGATCGCGCTGGATGGCGAATTTGTCGCAGTTTTCGCAGAGGCTGCCGACGACATCGTATACATGATCGTGTGGTGCGTCTTCTTTGCCAAGAATAGTGATGTGGTGATAAGCACCATACATCCCTGGACGCATGAGGTTTGCCATGCTGGCGTCCACACCGATGTAGTTGCGATAGGTGTCTTTGTGATGAATAGCGGTGGTAACGAGGTAGCCATAAGGGCCAGTTACCATACGACCGCATTCAAGCATGATCTTTAATGGATCAAGACCTGCTGGAACGATGATGTCTTCGTACATTTTCTTAACCAGGCTGGATACGTATTCGAGATCCATTGGTTCTTGTTCTGGACGGTATGGGATACCGATGCCGCCGCCGAGGTCAACAAAGGAAATGCGTACGCCGGTCTTTTCGTATACTTCAACGATGAGGTCGAACATCATTTTAGCGGTTTCTGCAAAATATTCAGGGTTCAATTCGTTGGAAACAACCATGGTGTGCAAACCAAATTTTTCGCAGCCTTTTTCTTTGCAGAGGGCGTAAGCTTCAATGATTTGGTCTTTGGTCAGACCGTATTTTGCTTCTTCCGGCTTCCCGATCAGTTCGTTGCCGTCGCGCAGTGGACCTGGGTTGTAACGGAAACAGATGGTCTTTGGCAGTTCGTGCTTGCGTTCGAGGTATTCAATGTGGCTGATGTCGTCCAGGTTAAGGATGGCGTCAAGCTTGATGGCGTAATCGTATTCGGACATTGGTGTGTTGTTGCTGGAGAACATGATGTCTTCGCCAGTGAGGCCGACCTGTTCGGAGAGGATGAGCTCTGGCAAAGAGCTGCAGTCGGCGCCAAGGCCTTCTTCTTTGAAAATTTTCAGGAGGCTAGGGTTTGGCGTTGCTTTAACCGCAAAGTATTCTTTGAATTCTGGTGCCCAGCTGAATGCGTTTTGCAGGCGATGAATATTATCAACGATGGCTTTTTTGTCATAAATATGAAATGGTGTTGGATAGGTTTCAATGATTTTTTCCATTTCTTCTTTTGTAAATGGAACGGTTTTCTTGGACATGTTCTTTCCTCCTTGAATAAATATGCTTTAAGCTTAAACTAACTCCTCTTTGTTGTCAAGATGTGCAAAGACAAATCAAATTAAAGTAGGCCATATTCATACTATTCTCTATGTTTTCTTGTCAAAATGAATTTTTATGCGGCAGTTTGCATGATAATAAAATGGATGGGGTGATCGTTAAAAGAAAAAGTGTGGAGTGGGCGTATAGTGTTTTGACGATGATGAACAGGCATGTTATACTGTGAGGTAGCCTAATAAGGAGTGATTGGTGATTAAGAAATTAATTTCATGAAAATATGATGGGAATGGAAGGTGATTTCTTTTGAGTGAACAGGAAGAGCAGAAAAAAACGAACTATTTTAGAGAATACCTCTTGCCGGTCATTATTGCGTTAGCCATTGTTGTGGTGTTGCGCATGTTTGTGGTTGGGATGTATTATGTGCCAACCGGCTCAATGATTCCTACCTTAGAGATTGACGATAAAGTCGTGGCAACGAAATTCTCGTACAGTCTCCATGAACCGGAACGCGGAGATGTTGTCGTCTTTAAATATCCAGTTTATGAAGAACAAGGATTGGAAACGGTGGTTTATGTAAAACGACTCATTGGTTTACCTGGCGAGACGTTGGAGATTAAAAATAACACCGTGTATATTAATGGGACCCCATTGGAAGAAGACTATGTGAACAGCAATACCAATATGCCTGATTACGGTCCAATCACAATCCCTGAGGGAGAGTATTTTATGATGGGCGATAACAGAAACGATTCGAGCGACAGTCGAATTTGGGGCACTGTAAAGGCTGAATATCTTATTGCAAAAGCGCAATTCATTTATTGGCCGCTCGATCATATGGGGAGGTTAGATTAATGGCTACCATTCAATGGTTCCCAGGACATATGACCAAAGCGCGTCGTATGATTGAACAAGAGCTGAAGCTGGTTGACGTTGTCATTGAGTTGGTCGATGCGCGTATACCGGAGAGCAGCCGAAATCCATTGTTGAGCGAAATCATTGGCAAGAAACGGCCGCGCTTGATCATTTTGAACAAAGCGGATTTGGCGGACCCAAATCGCACACAGTATTGGTTGCAGAAATACACGGCGGGCAATAATCTGGCGGTGGCTGTCAACTCAACCAGTGGCCGCAAAAAATTGCAGCAGACCATTGTCGATGCCGTGTATGAATTAACCGCTGCGAAACGTCAGCGCTTTCTTGATAAAGGCGCAACAAGTGTCACCTTGCGTGTGATGGTGGTTGGCATCCCAAACGTCGGTAAGAGTACGTTTATTAATATGCTTTTGGGACGCGGCATGACAACCACGGGCAATAAACCGGGTGTTACGAAGGGGAAACAGTGGGTGCGTTTGACCGATGACATTGAGCTTCTTGACACGCCGGGGCTGCTGTGGCATAAATTTGAGGACCAGGAAGTTGGCAATAAATTGGCCATGACTGGTGCCATCAGCGATGATGTGTTTGTGTGGGAAGACGTTGCATTTCGCTTTTTGCAGATTGCGCAGGAACGTTATGCGGGGCTCCTGAGAGAGCGCTATTCTATCGAAGACGATGTGGCGCATATGGACACCTATGAACTCATGCAAACCATTGGCCGCAAGCGTGGTGCAATCGTTCGCGGCAATAAAGTGGACGATTTGAAAACCGCACATATTATATTAAAAGATTTTCGTGATAATAAAATTGGGCGTATCACGTTGGAATAAGGAGGAAAAGTATGCTTTTAAAAGATTTGATGGCAAATCCATCTGTTTATGCAGATCAGACTGTGGAAATTAACGGGTGGGTGCGCTCGAATCGAAAATCCAAGGCGTTTGGATTCATCGCTTTAAACGATGGAACCACGTTGAACAACTTGCAGTTGGTGTATGGCGAAGGATTGGATAATTTCGAAGAAGTGGGACACTTGACCGTTGGCAGTGCGCTTTCTTGCGAAGGGATCTTGGTTTTAACAGAAGGCGGCAAACAGCCATTTGAAATCCAGGTATCAAAATTAGAGATTTTAAATCAGGCGCCAAGCGATTATCCATTGCAGAAAAAACGTCACAGTTTTGAATTTCTGCGTACTCAGGCGCACTTGCGTCCACGCACAAATACTTTTTCTGCCGTCTTTCGCATGCGTTCCGTTATTGCTTATGCGGTGCATCAATTCTTCCAGGAACGCGGTTTTATTTACACCACAACGCCAATCATCACGGCTAGTGACGCTGAAGGTGCTGGCGAAATGTTCCGCATCACAACTGGGGAAGACAAAGAATTTTTTGGCAAGCCGGCCAATTTATCAGTAAGTGGTCAGTTGAATGCGGAAGCCTATGCGTTGGCTTTCCAAAATGTTTACACCTTTGGCCCAACCTTCCGCGCTGAAAACTCCAATACGGCGCGCCATGCCGCTGAATTCTGGATGATTGAACCAGAAATCGCCTTTGCTGGCTTGGATGAAGACATTGCTTTGGCCGAAGATTTTATTAAATACATGATTCAGGCTGCTTTCGATCGTTTACCAGACGAAATGGCGTTTTTCGATGAACGCATTGAAAAAGGCTTGATTGATCGCTTAACAAAGGTAAAGAACGCTGAGTTTACGCGCATGACTTACACTGACGCCGTCGCTTGTCTGGAAAAGTCTGGGCATGATTTTGAATACCCAGTCAGCTGGGGCATTGATCTTCAGAGTGAGCATGAACGCTTCCTGACTGAAGAAATCGTCAAAGGACCAGTGTTCTTGACCGACTATCCAAAAGACATTAAAGCGTTCTACATGCGCGCCAATGACGATGGAAAAACAGTGGCTGCAGTGGATTTGCTGGTGCCGGGCATCGGCGAAATTATTGGCGGCAGCCAACGTGAAGAACGTTTGGATGTTCTCACTGCCCGCATGACAGAATTGGGCATGGAGTTGGATGGCTACGATTGGTATTTGGATTTGCGTCGTTTTGGTGGCGTTCAGCATGCTGGTTTTGGTGTTGGCTTTGAACGTCTGCTTATGTATTTGAGCGGCATGGCAAATATCCGTGACGTGATTCCGTTCCCACGCACACCAGGTTCAATTTTATTTTAAGGAGAAGATAACTATGGCTAAAGATGCAACTTTTGATATTGTTTCCGAAGTAAATATGGCAGAGGTCACCAATGCCATCAATCAGACGGAACGTGAGATTACCCAGCGTTACGACTTTAAGGGTGTTCAATCCGAAATCGTACTCGACAAAGAAACCGTTAAGATCACAACCGCTGACGATTTACACTTGAAAAGCATCATTGACGTTCTGCAGTCCAAGTTTATCAAACGTCAGGTTCCAATTGACAACCTTGAATACGGCAAGATTGAAGCAGCTGCAGGCGGTGCGGTTCGTCAGGTCGTAACCATTAAACAAGGCATTGAAAAAGATTTGGCGAAAAAAATTACGAAAGATATCAAAGACACCAAGTTGAAAGTACAGACACAATACATGGAAAACAAAGTGCGTGTCAGCGGAAAGAAGATTGACGATCTTCAAGCCGTCATTGCAAAGCTGAAAGAAAACGATTATGGCATTGCGTTGCAGTTCAACAATTTCCGCTCATAAGTATTGTTTTCAATGATCGAGGTAATGCCTGCGCGTTTTGCGCAGGCATTTTTTTAAGGAGATGATTTTCATGAAGCGCAACATTGAAAAAAGCCATGCAAAGCTAGCAAGCTGCGGCATTTGCATGGCATAACGATGGCCGTGGCTCATGCTGGCTGAACATCTTGAAGGCAATTTTTTCAAGGAGAAGCGAGCATGAAATACATCAACGCAAAAACTATTTTACCAGAGCATTTGCTCAAAGAATTGCAGGAGTATGTTCAAGGTTGTTACCTTTATGTGCCTGCTGTTCAATCAAAACAATGGGGCGAAGTTTCGGGGTATCGGCGTGAGTTGGCCGAACGAAACGAAAAGATTTGTGCAGACTGGAAGGCTGGTGACAGTGTTGGCGCCTTAGCCGAAAAATATGCACTGTCAGAATCAGCCATACGTAAGATCATCCGGCAACATCGATTTTAGAGGTTCTTAATCAAGAACCTCTTTTTGTTTTGGCAGAGTGACGGTGAACGTACTTCCTTGTCCAGGCTGGCTGTTTAAAACGATGGTGCTTGAGGCGTGAAGAGGATATGAAGTGATGGGAGAAGAATGAATCGGACAGCAGTATGATTCAAGCTTGAAAAACGCTATGTGTATTGTGCGTGCAGGTGCTTGGAATAGATACAAGGATTTTTTGTTTGAGAGCTTTAGTAGCGAACAATTTGAATTTATTCTCTTGCTAAGAAATGATATGATAAAAGAAATTCTAAGAAAAAATTGATAAGGAGTGTAGCTTTTTTAGTCATGCTACAAGGATAAAGCTATGAAGAAAGCGAAAAATAAGATTCTTATTGCCGATGATGAACAAGATATTTTAGATTTGTTGAGAATGCTGTTGGAAGCGGAGGGCTACGACGTTGTGGCGGCAAACAATGGAAAAGCAGCGCTTGAGCTGGTGGATACTAGCATTGATTTGTGCATTTTAGATGTGAATATGCCTGAGATGACAGGTTTTTCAGTGGCTGCGGAAATACGAAAGGAATACTACATGCCCATTATTTTTCTAACAGCGTATTCTGGTGAGTCCGAGAAAACCATTGGGTATTCAGCGGGGGCAGATGATTATTTGGTTAAGCCTTTTTCGAACGTCGAATTGCTTCTTCGTATTAAGGCACTGCTGCGGCGAGCCCAGCAGTATTCAGCGCCACTACAAGCTGAGGCTTCGGGACAGGAACATGAAATAAAATATAAAGATTTGGTGCTTGATGTAGAGGCTCAATCCGTAAAAAAAGGGGCCGAAGTCATTGTTTTGACGCATACGGAGTTTAAAATTTTAGAACTGCTGATGATGAATCAAAAGCAAATTTTTTCACTGGATCGAATTTATCAAAGTATTTGGGAAGACGATGCCGTTGGAGACAGTGCCATCATGGTTCACATCAAAAACATTAGAAAAAAATTAGGTGACGACTCTAGAAATCCACGTTACATTCGAACGGCTTGGGGAAAGGGGTATTATGTGGAATAAAAAGAAAGTGTATAAACTGGCGCTCGTCATTACCGGCTATTTTTTTCTGGCGTTTGTCATTTCGCTATTTCTTTTCTGTGTGTTGTATTTTACATCTCATTCGGTCGCTGTTACGTATTTTTCAAGGAACGGCGTTGTGGTCAGTGAGGTGTATGCGCCTTTGCTGGATAGTTGGATAGCCAGCCTCTGTGTTATTGCTTCGACGGTTGTATTTTTGGTGCTTTTTTTGTTTTTTCTGGGCCAACGCTTGTCGTATCTCATGACGATCATTCAGGGCGTCCATTCCTTACATGAAAATAAGATGAATGCCGTAATTCCCTTGGAAGGCAATGATGAACTGACCGAATTGGCCAGTACCATCAATTTTCTCGCGGCTTCACAGAGGGAAATAGCGAGTAAAGAGCTGCGGTTGAAAGAAGAGCAGGAGGCGCTCGTTCGCTCGCTGTCTCACGATATTCGCACGCCATTAACAACCATCCTCTCTTATTCTGAGTTTTTAAAGGATAAAGACGCCTTAACATCCGAAGAATCAAAGGCCTACATGACGATGATTGAAGAAAAAGCCAAACTCATTAAAAACCTTACCGATCAATTGCTGGGGGCACCATCTGCCAATCTTGAAAAGATCGGGCATGTTAAAGTGTTGTTGGAACAACTGGCTTTTGAATGGGTGGAAGTGCTGGAAGATCGTTTTGTGTGTCGTGTGGATTTGTCGAATTGTCATGATTTCAGTGGGTATTTGGATGTGTTTTCTTTAAGACGAATTTTTGATAATTTGATTTCAAATGTCGAAAAATATGGAGAGGAAGCGTCGTCCGTAGAACTGCTGATTTCGTGTCAAACAGGAACCATTAACATTGTCCAAAAGAATGTTATTGCCGAACGCTTTTCCAATAATATTGAAAGCCATAAAATTGGCTTGGAGAATATGAAAAAAATTGCTGCGGATTATCGAGGAGAATTGTCTGTTTCTGATGAGTCCGGAGAATTTGTAACGGCCATTACATTGAATATACAAGAGGTTCTTTAGAATTCTTTAGAAATCGCTGTGCATTTTCTTTATAAATCTCTGTTAATATATACCCATCAAGAGAAAGAGAGGACAAGAAAATGGTCATAGGAATTATTTTAATCATGTTCGTAACAATAAGTGTCATTAGCATATTAGGTCTTTTAGTGATGTTTTTATCGAAAAATCCCCGTGTAAAAAAAGGGGCATGTTATGCAATGGCAATATGGGGCATGGTGCTTGCAGTTTTAGCAGCAACAAGTTTGCCGCAAAACTTTATTGCTGGGCAAATGGTTGCTTGGGGCGCAGGCGGATTGGGTGCAGCAGGCCTCTTGCTGCAGGTTGTCGCTAAAACCTCCAATCAACGAATGGCTTCCTATTTGTTGGTTACAGCCTCCATTATTGTAGGTATATTAAAATTGTTTGCTATTGTTTAATGGAAGATATGGAAAAAGCCTGATTTTAATCGTTGGATTAAAATCAGGCTTTTTATTAATGTTGCTTGTCTTTTTTGGGATCCTTCATAGTAAGTGCAGAAAAAATAAGATTAATTCCTTGCGAAATAAAAATAAATGCGATGCACCACCCCAAGGAAATCAAAGATACGACGGGGTGAAGGAGTGCGTAGAGGCCAACGACCACGAGTAAAACACCCCAAAAAACACCAAAGCCCCACCAGGAAAATTTAATTTTCACAGAGGCTGCGATTCGCAAAAGGCCAGATACAATGATCCAAATCCCAAACAATGCAATTAGTGCCATGTCTGTAAAAAGGCGGGCGCCCAAATTGAACAATACGAGCAGCCCAATGATTATGGTGAGCATTACGCTCAGCATGTCCCAAATGTTGCTGGCGGCCGTTTTACGCTCTTTCCACCAGCTGCCAAAACTGGAAAATCCAGAGAGTAAAACAATGGCGCCGATAACCCAGCCAAGGGTTGAAAAGGTGAGAACTGGGTGTGCAAAACAGTATATCCCGCTGATCATCAAAAGTACGCCGGTTATAATTCCAAGTGTTTTCAAAATGATTCTTCCTTTCAAATGATACTATGGCCTTAAGGGGCCTGGGTGTGTAAATGAAACAACGACTCATGAATACATCGTTTATCTTATCAAACATTTAGCATGTGTAAATCCTTCTAAAGTATGACTGAGAAATAATGAGTGTAACGAAAAAGTATTTTGGTTTCAAATTTCTAAATAATCATCATAATTTCGTGAAAAATCGCACTTTCATGTTGCAAAATCTTTAATTATGCATCATAATAGACACAAGGTAACACTGAAAGGAGGAGAAGGCTTATCCAACTCAATAAAAAACAGCTTCAAATTCTTGATATTGTTAAGTCGCAAAGTCCAATTACTGGGGATAATATTGCTGCCCAAATGAACACGACTCGCGCGTCTTTGCGATCGGACCTTACGCTGTTGACGCAGCTGGGATTTTTGGAAGCTCGTCCGCGAGTAGGATATTATTACAATCAATCGCGGCAAGGCTATGACATCTATATGAAGATGATTCAGATGTCTGTGGCTGATTATCAGAGTATGCCGGTGGTCGTTAATGATAAAGCATCCGCCTATGATGCGTTGGTGTCTTTGTTTATCAATAACATCGGAACGTTGTTTATTGTCAATGAAAAAGGCCTTCTAGATGGCGTGCTTTCACGTAAGGACTTACTAAAATTGGCGATTGGCACAACAGATATGCATAAAGTTCCAGTCAGTGTGATTATGACGCGTATGCCAAATCTTATTATGACAACACCCGATGAAAGCTTATGGCATGCGGCACAGAAATTAATTACGCATGAAATTGATGGCATGCCTGTTGTAAAACAAATTGGTGATGATCAGTTTGAGGTTTTAGGTCGATTTACAAAAACAAATGTGGTCCGTGCTTTTGTTGACATTGGCTATGGATATACAGGAGAAGACGTGTGATGGATCAAGTTCAAAGAATTTCTGTGTACATTTTGTCGGATTCGATTGGTGAAACGGCGCAATATGTTGCGCGAGCAGCAGCCAATCAGTTTCCTGGAATAGAAGTGTCGTATAAGCACATTCCTTTTGTCGAAGATGCAGCATACATTACAGAAGTGCTGCAGCGTATTGATCCGAAAAATAGTATTTTGGTGTTCACTTTAGTGGTGGAACAGCTGCGTCAATATGTTATTGATTTTTGCAAAGGCAATAACATTCAATATTTTGATGTTTTGGAGGTTCCTTTTCATGCCTTTGAAACGTTGACGGGACAGCAGCCAGTAGGACGTCCTGGTTTGGTGCAGCGCATGGATGAAAGTTACTTTAAAAAGATAGAAGCCATGGAGTTTGCCATTAAATTTGACGACGGGAAAGATGTAACGGGAATCATGGGTGCCGATCTCATTTTGATTGGTGTCTCCAGAACCTCCAAGACGCCGTTGTCAATGTATATGGCGTATCGTGGTATTAAAGTAGCAAATGTTCCATTGGTACCAGAAGTGAAAGTTAATGAAAAATTGTTTGAAATTCCAAAACACAAGATCATTGGGTTGACCATTCAGCCAGATATCTTAGGGGAGATTCGAACAGAACGAGTGAGAGGCTTAGGCGTAGCCAGTCCGACGGATTATACCAATCTTGGCCGTATCCTTGATGAGTTGGACCATGCAGAGGGCATCATGAAACGAATTGGGTGCCCAATCATTGATGTTACGCATAAAGCAGTGGAAGAGACGGCAAGCGTCATTCTACAAATATATTATGGCAGAGGAGAGAATATCATTGGCTAAGAAATTTGTTTATTTGTTTCATGAAGGCAACAAAGACATGCGCGCCCTTTTGGGTGGCAAAGGCGCCAATTTGGCAGAAATGACCAAAATTGGACTTCCAGTTCCTCAAGGCTTTACCATTACGACGGAAGCTTGTAATGAATTTTTTACTGCAGGTCATAAGTTGCCAGATGGTCTCTTGGACGAAGCTTGGGAAGCATTGCGTACTCTCGAAGAAACCACTGGTAAAAAATTTGGTGACACAGAGAATCCATTGTTGGTTTCGGTTCGTTCCGGTGCAGCAATCTCCATGCCAGGGATGATGGACACGGTTCTTAACCTTGGTTTAAATGATGTAACTGTAAAAGGATTTGCAGCATTAACTGGTGACGAACGCTTTGCTCTGGACTGCTATCGTCGTTTTATTCAAATGTACGCTAACGTCGTTATGGGCGTGGACTCCTATAAATTTGACAACATTATCGAAAAAATCAAAGCCGATCAGGGCGTTAAGGACGACTACGAGCTCAATGCAGACAGCCTGAAGACACTCATTGAGCTGTACAAAGGCGTTGTTGCAAAAGAAAAAGGTATGGATTTCCCTCAAGATCCAAAAGAACAGCTTGTCATGGCGATTACTGCTGTATTTGATTCCTGGGGCAATAACCGTGCTATTGTATACCGCCGCATTAATAAAATTCCGGATGATATTGGGACCGCTGTTAACGTTCAATCCATGGTCTTTGGGAACATGGGACCAACATCTGGCACGGGTGTTGCCTTCACGCGTAACCCTGCAACTGGTGTAAAAGAACTTTATGGTGAATATCTGATTAATGCTCAGGGCGAGGACGTTGTATCTGGTATTCGTACGCCACAGCACATCTCTCGTCTGGCGGAAGATTTGCCAGAAGCCTTTAAGCAGTTTACTGAAACCTGCGAACTTCTCGAAAAGCATTATCAAGATATGCAGGATATCGAATTTACCATTGAAAACGGTAAATTGTACATGCTCCAATGCCGTAACGCAAAACGTACCACTGCTGCTGCAGTAAAGTGTGCCGTTGATATGTATAAAGAAGGTCTGATTGACCGTGACACAGCCGTTCTGCGTGTCGATGCGAACCAGCTGGATCAGTTGCTGCATCCTAGCATCGATCCAAAAGCGGAAATCAATGTTATCGCGAAAGGTTTGCCAGCATCTCCTGGCGCAGCAAGTGGGCATATTGTCTTCAATGCCGATGAAGCTGAAAAACGTGGTAATAATGGCGAAAAGGTGATCTTGGTTCGTAATGAAACCACTCCAGACGATATTCATGGTATTGTTACCGCTCAGGGCGTATTAACCAGCCGTGGTGGGATGACTTCTCACGCAGCCGTTGTTGCTCGTGGTATGGGCCGTTGCTGTGTTTGCGGATGCGATGCGCTGAAACTCGACTTGGAAAAAGAAACCATTCAGGTTGGCGAATTAACGTTGAACAAAGATGACATTATTACCATTGATGGTTCAAATGGGAATGTCATTCTTGGAGAAGTACCAGTTATTCCTCCAGAACTTAGCGATGATTTCCAACAAATCCTGGCATGGTCCGAAGAACTGGCTCAGGAAGGCGGCATGGAAGTTCATGCCAATGCGGATAATCCTAGAGATGCAAAAAAAGCACGCGAATTTGGTGCAACTGGTATTGGTTTGTGCCGTACCGAGCATATGTTTATGGAAGTTGAACGTTTGCCAATCGTTCAGGAAATGATTCTTGCCGAAGATGAAGAAGCGCGCAAAGAACCTCTGGCAAAACTGTTGACTTTCCAGCAGGCTGATTTCTATGGCATTCTTGATGCAATGCAGGGCCTGCCAACCACCATTCGTTTGTTGGACCCACCACTGCATGAATTCCTGCCTAACATGGAAAAACTGATGCTGGAAATTAACGATCTCAAGCATACTGGCGGAGATCCAGCAGTGAT
>CALAKO010000093.1 GCA_937922955.1 uncultured Peptococcaceae bacterium
TGTGTGCCCAATTCGTAAATTGGATAGCCATGCTCCAATAAGCGATTTTTTACTTTCTGCCCGATCTTATCGGCTTCTTCTTCCGGGCAAGTTAAAATTGTGCCATTTGGATCCACCAAAATAACGGAAAGTTCCACCTGCTGACGTATTAACCCATAGGGCAGCTGCAAGGTGGAACTGCTGAATTGTTCCTGAACACCAGCCCATGAGTTTCCATTTTCCGAGTAATACGCCACATAGCGCTCTTCCCATGTGCTGATCTCTGCTTTTGAAGTCTGCAAAAGATATTCATCAAAGCTCCGGCTCATCAATTGCAGGGTTACACCGCCAACAATCAGCCCTGTAAGAACCGCCATCAGCGTCATCAACGAAATAATTTTAGTCGACAGTTTCATATTTATCCCCGAACTTATAGCCTAAGCCATATACGGTTTGAATAAAAATTGGTTTTTGTGGGTTCGGCTCAATTTTTTTACGCAAATTACTTACATGGGTATCGATAGCGCGCTCATATCCTGCATAACTCTCACCAAGCGTCGCTGTTAACAGCTGTAAACGGCTGTATGGTCGACCAACATTTTCGCTGAGTGTGACCAGAATGGCATATTCCGATGGTGTTAAATCAATACTTTTACCATCATAGAACACTTCACGACGATCCAGATTGATAACCAGCTTACCAAATGTGCGAACTTCTTCGGTATTTTCGACAATATGTTTGCTGCGTCTAAATACCGCTTTAATGCGCGCATTCAGCTCACGCAAACTAAATGGTTTTGTAATGTAATCGTCTGCCCCAAGTTCCAACCCCAACAGCTTATCAATTTCTTCATTACGAGCCGTTACCATGATGATTGGCGTATTATGATTGCGACGCACCTGTTTACAAACTTCCATGCCGTCTACTTTAGGAAGCATCAAATCCAAAATAATTAAATCTGGCTTTACTGTCTCAACAATTTCCAGTCCCTGTTCGCCATCACCAGCTTCAAACACTTGATAATGCTGGTTTTCCAGATATTCTCTAATATTTGTACGAATATTTTCTTCGTCTTCCACCACTAAAATCTTCTCGTTCATAGACACACACCTTTCTAATCAATTATATCGTGTCGCACGCGTGTAGGCGATATTATAGTAATCCATTAACTGTTGACTTGCACCTTCCCAGCTGCTGGCTTCCGCCTCTTTTCGAGCAATGACACGAATCCTGCGCATCAACTTTTGATCCTCCAAGCGTTCAATGGCTGCATCCAAAGAATCCTCATCGCCAGATGTATAGAAAATTGCATCACGTCCATCTTGAAACTGCTCAGTAGTCAAGGGACTCCGCGCTGCAATTATTGGCACTCCAGAAGCCATTGCTTCCAGCAACGATAAGCCAACCTGTTCATTCAACGTTGGAAAAATAAATGCATCACCAGATGCGAACGCTTCAGCCAAATTGCGGCCTCTTAAAAAACCTGTAAAAACACAATTTGTACCACTGAACACTTTTTCCAACTCTGCTCTATGAGCGCCATCACCTACAATGGCCAAACACACATCGCTGCGACGGCGCATCATTGGCAGTAACGCTTCAAGATTTTTATTTTTTTGCAGACTGCCAATATAAACCAGCAGTTTTTTGTCCTTTTGGCCTTTATTTAATATCAACCGCATATCCTCTGACGCAAATTTTGGATGACGCTTTTCTGAATCCACTCCCCGTTTTAGTACATGTGCATTGAAAATCCCGAATTCTTCCAATGCATGACGCATTACATGCGATGTACATAGATTCAACGCTGCCGCAGAAGAGATTTTCTGCCGCGCCCGCCATATCACCTTTTCCGATACTCGATGGTTTAAATGAAGACGTTTCAAACTGCTCATGTAGTTTGTGTGATAGCTCACAACCACCGGAATTTCTAGTTTGCTGGCATATTGTGACGCCACCGTTCCCAAAAGCAACGGATTTACAATATGAACCACCTGTGGTGAGAAATCCATCATTACATCATTTATTCGAGTTAAGGAAGGCGCCCAAAACAATTTTTTTCCAAACGGCAATTTCTTATCCTGAATGCCATAAATGGTGGCGTCTTCAAATTGGTCAATGCCTCGATCCGGCGTTACCACGACCACCTGATGACCTTCTCTCAAAAAATAGCGAATAGCCTCCGTCAGTCGCAGGACCAACCCATCTGCAGCGGGCAAAAACTCCTCCGTGACGATCATTATCCGCATAGGCCCCTCTCCTTTCTTATACCGTTAATCGTCTCATCGTTATCCTACCACAAATATCCATATTGTTCTATAACCTTCACATCATTATTCTATTTTCTTAATAGTTTCATAAAAAATGGCCGCAAACCTATACCAAGGTTTACAGCCATTGATTTTACAAATTATTCTTCATCAAGAAGTGGATCTCTCATAACAGCGCCTGTGCTGGAAGACGTTACCAGATAAGCGTACCGACGCAGATAAGAGTTCACAATCAAATCACGCTTTGGCGTCTTGCGAGAAGCTTTGCGTGCTTCCAGTTCTTCGTCACTCAAACGAACAGACAGGGAGCGGTTAGGAATGTCAATTTCGATGATATCCCCTTCCTGAACCAGACCAAGAGGGCCTCCTTCTGCCGCTTCTGGAGAAATATGACCAATGCAGGCACCAGCGGTAGCACCGGAGAAACGACCATCCGTCAAAAGTGCCACTTCTTTACCAAGACCCGCGCCAATAATGGCAGATGTTGGTGAAAGCATTTCTTTCATGCCAGGACCACCTTTAGGTCCTTCATAACGAATCACGACAACATCGCCAGATTTAATCTGATTTGCCGTGATCGCATCAAATGCTTCGGCCTCGGAGTCAAATACACGTGCAGGACCGGAGTGCTTCAGCATTTCTGGAGCAACGGCTCCTTGTTTTACAACAGCACCATCTGGCGCAAGGTTCCCACGCAAAACAGCCAAACCACCAGTTTGTGAATAAGCGTCCTCAATGGTGTGGATCACATTTCGGTTTGTAACAACCGCGTTGGCAACGTTTTCTGCCATGGTTTTTCCAGTTACCGTCATCACGGAACCATCCACCTTACCTGCATCTAAAAGCTGCTTTAACAATGCAGGAATGCCACCGGCTTCGTTTAATTCATTGATATGTTGGGTATTAGCAGGACTCAACTTACAAACCTGTGGCGTTTCATTACTGATGCGGTCAAAATCTTCCAAGGTAATCTTCACCTGCGCCTGATTAGCGATTGCCATCAAATGCAGAACAGTATTCGTAGAACCGCCAATGGCCATATCTACAGTAATAGCATTCAGGAAAGCTTCACGAGTCAGAATATCGCGTGCGCAGATGTTTTTTTCCACCATTTCCATGATCTGCTTCCCAGCTTTGCGGCCAAGCGCTTTACGTGCACCGTATGGCGCTGGAATCGTGCCATTGCCCGGAAGAGCAATCCCCAGAACTTCAGCCAGGCAGTTGATGGTGTTAGCTGTGTACATACCTGAGCAGGAGCCGCATGTCTGACAAGCCGTTTCTTCTAATTCGGTCAGAGTTGCTTCATCAATCTTTCCTGCAGAATATGCGCCAACAGCTTCAAAACCACCACGGCTCAAGTCACTATCTTCGCCACGGAAACGGCCTGGCAGCATTGGGCCACCACTGACATAAACACATGGTACATTTAAACGTGCAGCGGCCATGAGCATCCCCGGAACAATCTTATCGCAGTTTCCAATAAGCACCAAACCATCAAATTTATAAGCCATGTACATCGATTCAATGGAATCGGCAATCAGTTCACGCGTTGCCAAGGAATAGTTCATACCCGAATGGTTCATAGCAATGCCATCGCAAAGTCCAATAGCAGGGAATTCCATTGGCGTTCCGCCTGCGCCCAATACCCCTGCTTTTACCGCACGGGCAATTTCATCCAAATGAAAATGACCAGGGATGACTTCATTTTGCGCATTGACAACCCCAATCAACGGCTTGGACAAATCTTCAGAAGTATAACCCATTGCATAAAATAACGAACGATGAGGCGCACGTGTAGGCCCCTTTTTGACTTCATCACTTCTCATGAAAAACTCATCTCCATCACATAGAATTAAGGTCAAATCTGCTTACCATCGCTAGAAAACAGTGGCAAGGACAGTAAATAGGATTTATCGATGTATTCATCCGACACGCCGCTATCAAAACCATGGCGAATGATGCTGGCCTCACCAACAACATAACCCCCAAGTGCGTTAACAAGATCCGACAAGGCACCCATGGTCGATCCTCTCAATACTACGTCGTCCACGAGCAGGATACGCTTGTCTGCAATGTATTCTGCATCATCTTTAGACAGATACAGTCTTTTGAATAAATCTTCCTCTTCTCGATGTTCCACAACCTGAATAGCGACAACATCGTCCATATAGGCTTTTGCACTTTTTCTTGCAACAACAAAACGCTCCTTTTGAGACAGCAATGTCATTGCATACGCCAGAGAAATCCCTTGAATTTCTTCTGTAACAATACAGTCAAAGTCTGGAACTCTATTCAACAATTCTTTGGCAGCGGCTTGAATCAATGACACATCATTGTACGCGATAAACAAAGGAATCCATGTTTCTTCATCAATCTGATACAATGGCAGCTGGCGTTTCAATCCAGCTATTTCAACATCATGAAACTTCTTCATCGAAAACCCTCCCTTACTGTATTCTTTAACTATAACAAATGTCGCTTCTGAATGCAATTTTATTCATTAATATTTCATAACATCAAAACACAACATTGTTTTTAAAGCATACAAAAAGGTGCATCGGATTCCGATGCACCTTGATTTCCAAATTGAACGTATATAATTATACGCAACCGGTTGGTTTTGGAAGACCAGCGATTTTGCATGCGCCCTTAGCTGGACCAGATGGGAAGAGATCATAGATTTCTTTCAGGGAGAAACCAGATTCCTTGGTCATCTTACGTACCATTGGAGCGATACCATATTCATTGTAGTAGTCTTTCAGGTAGTTGATGAGTTTCCAGTGATCTTCGCTCAGTTCGCTGAGACCTTCGGTTTCAGCGAGGAACTTAGCAACTTCTTCATCCCACTGGTCAAGGCTTACTAAGAAACCGTCTTCATCGACTTCGACTTTTTTACCATTTACATCGATTTCTGGCATTGATAAAGCACCTCACATTTTAAATTTGTCAAATTTGTGTATTGGATCTACAAAGCCCGGATATTCGACTAGATAGTCTTTCAGCATGTCCGTAGCCATCTTCAAGCCATCAACTTGACCCATTTTGTAATCACTCAGCTTTGAATCCGAGATCTCACGAATCAAATCTTCACAAAAATCAAGCCATTCCATGCAGTCATCCAATAAAGCCATTTGTATCTCCTTTACATATTATATCATTACTCTTTTGTAATGAAAAGCTATTTAAAGAGGGATTCAATAATATTTACTCATGAATCCCTCATCGTTCACCCTAAAAATTACTTTTTAGGAAGAGTTACATAGGAAGTCCCAAGATAGAGATATTCAATCTTCCCAGCGTTTGCCAAGTCAGCGACTACAGCGTCAATATCACGCTTCTTTACACCAATAGCATCCGCGATTTCACGGTTTTTAGCTTTTTCTTTGGTGCCGAGGAATTCGATAACCTTCGCTTCGAGTTCTTCTTTTGTGAAGTCAGCCATTATGACATCTCCTTTCGACAGATGTTACAGGGCTAAACCAAATTACATGGTTTCAACTGCGTTGGTGTATTTGAAGTTAGAGGTCGTGCGGAAGGTCTTTACAGAGAAGGTAAAGTCATCGATGTGCTTATCGGTGAATTCCAGACCGGAAATTTCAAAGAATTTTTCCCAACCAATACGTTCTACCCATTCACCATAACGTTCGCCTGGCTTAGCGTTTTCAACCCAGATTTCAACCAAATGTTTGATGGTGTTAACGAGGGTTGGCCATCTTGGTGGTTCGTTAGGGATGTAAGGAACAACGAGCTTGGAGAAGGTAGGGCCCTTACGGGTGTTAGAAACCTTACCACCTACGAATACTGCAAGACCGTCATGTTCTGGGTCTGCGATTGGCAGAGCAGGGCAAACGGAGAAGCAGTTACCGCAGTACATGCATTTTTCTTCGTTGATGGTTACGGATTTCTTCTTAGGGTTTGGACGGATAGCACCTACAGGGCAAGCTGCAACGAGGTTTGGAATTTCGCAAGAGTCAGCAACCTGTTCGTCGATAACGCGAGGAATAGTTCTGTGCATACCTACGAAAGAAATGTCGGAGCAGTGTACAGCGCCGCACATGTTCAAGCAGCAAGCCATGGAGATCTTCAGATGAGCTGGCAGGTCATCGCGTTTGAAGTAGTCATAGAGAGCATCCATAACAACTTTAACGGTACCAGAAGCATCGGTAGCTGCACTGTGGCAGTGTACCCAGCCCTGAGTATGAAGCATGGTACGCAGGGAGTTACCGGTACCACCAACAGGGAAGCCATAAGCTTCTACTTCTTCAATGATCTTATCTACGTTAGCTTCTTCGGTGGTCATGAGCTCGATAGAAGTACGGGTCGTGAAACGAAGATGCCCATCGCAGTATTTGTCTGCGAGATCAGCGAACCAACGAATGGTTTCGGTGGAAAGCAGACGAGTGGAACCTACACGTACAGTGTAGAGTGCACCAGCAGGACCAACGTGTTTCAAAACACCTGGTTTAACTTTTTCGTGATATTGCCACTGACCATAGTTGTCCTGGCACATCTTAGGCATTTTATCCCAGAAGTGCGGAGGTCCGATATCAGTTGCAGCGTATTGAGACATCATTATTCAGCCACCTCCGTTTGATTAAAATCTTCACCATACCAGTAGATATATGGGTTTTCACGTGGATGATCAACCATCTGAGGTACTGGCTTCATGTCGATTGCTTTAAGCATGGAGTTCATGCCGAGTCTGTAGATCAATTCACCAAGACGTTCACGGGTCTTAGCGTGTTCATCCCACCAGTCCCAAACACGTTCTACGAAATCTTTGAAGTTTTCATAGTCGTTTTCTTTGTCAAGCTTCATGAATGGTACAACAACCCAGCCGAGGAATGCGGACTGAACGATAGTAGCTTTACCACCGAGAAGGATGGAAGCACCTTTGTCGTTACCAACATGCAGAGCTTTTGGCATGTTGTTGATGCAGTGCATGCAACGGGTGCAGTTTGCGTTGTCGATGGTGATTTCTTTCTTATCAGCATCATAGCTCATGCAATGGCTTGGGCAACGGGAGATGATAGCCTTGATTGGGAGGCCAGCATCAGCGTATGCAGCAACTTCGGCCTGGTCAACTTGGATGTCGTCTCTCCAGGTACCGATAACCGCAATGTCGGAACGAGCGGTTGCAGATACGCAGTCGTTAGGGCAGCCAGAAGCTTTGATTTTGGACTTGTAAGGCCACATTGGGCGATGCAATTCCATCTGATAATGCTGGGTCACGTTGTAGGTGAAGTCCAGAGTATCATAGCAAGCGAATTCGCAACGGCCAGGACCTACGCAGCAGCTTGGGGTTCTGAGGTTAGAACCGGAACCACCAAGGTCCCAACCAGCTTCAGACAGGTCGTTGAAGCAAGGCTGCAAATGATCGGTAGTGGTACCGAGGAAGATAACGTCCCCAGTAGCACCGTGCATGTTGGTGATACCGGAACCATGCTTGTCCCAAATATCGCACAGAGTGCGCAAGTCGGAAGACTTATAGAAGAAACCAGATGGCTGGTTTACACGTACAGTGTGGAATTCGGTAACAGCTGGGTATTTTTCAGGCTTTAAGGTATAACGACCTACAACACCGCCGCCGTAACCGCGAACACCAACGATACCGCCGTGCTTCCACAATGGCATCTTGATTTCGTAAGATTCTTCCAATAAATCGAGCAGAGTATTACATACTTCATTGTTGACAGAAGATGCTTTTTCAATTTCTTTGACGAAGGAAGGCCATCTGCCTTGCTTCATCTCTTCCATCATCGGTCTGTTGGTAGACAAATCCATACACCTCCATATTATTTGTCACGGGCTTAACCCGTGGCCGAAATCAATATTCGTTCAGAGAAATAGCGTCAGCTGGGCATACTGCGATGCAGGTCTGGCAGCCGATGCATTCGTTTTCGTTTACAGTGGAAACACCGTCAACGAGATCGTAAACGTTCTGTGGGCAGTCGGAAGCGCATGCGCCACAACCAACACATTTGGTTTCATCAACTTCTACTAAGTACATTTCATTCCTCTCCTTCCTATGATAGATTATTTCTTTGTCGTAACCCGACAATTCACTCATCTACTTGTATTAGTTTCTCACACTTTGTGAAATTTTGCAATAAATTGCTGGTCGCTCGTTTGTGATTATCTTAATTTCAACAATAAATATCATTTATTTTTATGGAACGATCGG
>CALAKO010000094.1 GCA_937922955.1 uncultured Peptococcaceae bacterium
AAAAAGTGGGCGTTTAACAAATGAACAGCAATAATAGGAGGATACGAAATGAAACAGTTGTATTATAATGGGACAATTGTTACTGTTAATGACAGTTATCCGCTGGCCGAAGCTTTATTAGTTGAAGATGGAAAAATCTGTGCCATTGGTTCATTAGAAGACGTACAAGCACTACAAGATGAAGAAACAACACTCGTTGATTTAGCTGGAAAAACGGTATTGCCAGGGTTTATTGATGGCCATGGACATATTGGCAACCCGGCAGTAAGTATGCCGAGATTAGATCCGCCACCAAATGGAGACATTGATTCTAAAGAAAAGCTGTTCAAAAAAATTAAAGAATACATTTCTGAAGGACTTGTTTTAGAAAGTGGTTGGTTGATTTGCAGCGGCTATGACAATGCTTTCTTTGAGAACAATGCACATCCTACGCGTGAGGAGCTGGATGAACTATCAACGGATATTCCGATGCTGGTTCTGCATGCAAGCAATCATGTTGCATGCATAAATTCAAAGGCTATGGAAGTGATTGGCTGGACAAAGGACACCAAAGATCCAGAAGGTGGAGTGTTGCAGCGTGATCCAATGACTGGTGAATTAAATGGTGTGATCGAAGAGAAAGCTGTACAGATGGTTGGGTATAATTTTGCCCTAAAGGATTTGAGTATGGAATTTATGGCAAAATTATTTGTTGACGCACAAAAGTTTTATGCGCAGCAAGGCGTAACCACAGCTCAAGAGGGAGGAACAATAGCAAGTTCCATGGCAATGATGAATTATTGTCAAAAAAAGAATCAATTCATTATTGACATCGTATCGTACCCGTTTCAGGATTATATTCCTGAGAAAATCTTGGATGATTCCCCGGAACAGGGCTATGAGAATCACTTGAAAATCGCTGGTGCAAAATTGGTTGCCGATGGTTCACCGCAGGCAAAAACAGCTTGGTTGACAGAGCCCTATTACGTCAAGCCGGAGAATACTGAAGAGGGATATAAAGGGTATCCTATTTTTTCAGATGATCAAATGTTGGCTTTTTGTAAAGAGGCATTGGAGCATAATTGGCAGATGTTGGTGCATTGCAATGGTGACGCAGCTGGTGATCAATTTATTCATGCTTATCGTCAGGCGCAAAGAGAAACTGGCAACTTTAATGATTTAAGACCTGTTATGATTCATGCACAAACGGTGCGTGAAGATCAATTGGATGCGATGAAAGAAATTGGGATGATGCCATCCTATTTTCATGATCATGTATTTTATTGGGGAGATTATCATTATGAATCGGCCTTGGGGCCAGAACGAGGAAGCCGCATCAGTCCGTTGGCAACAACGGCAAAACGAAGCATTCCTTTTACGCTGCATAATGATATGCCTGTTACACCAATTAATCCCCTTTTTAACATTCATAATGCGGTTAATCGTGTGACGAGAAATGGTCAAAAATTGGGCCAAGAATATTGCGTCGATGTGATGGAGGCCATCAAAGCGGTCACTATTTATGGTGCTTATCAATATTTTGATGAATCCATCAAGGGCAGTTTGGAAGTGGGTAAATTGGCCGACATGGTTATCCTTGACAAAAATCCATTGACGGTTCCAAAAGAAACAATCAAGGACATTAAAGTACTTGAAACCATCAAAGAAGGAAAAATGATATATAAATGTGAATGCTATTAAGTTTAGGCGTTTCACTATTTTAGTTTTATAAGGATGCGTACATTGAAAATTGCTTTTGAGGAGGTTTTCCTATGAAACAGCTCTTTTATAATGGGACGATTGTTACAGTGAATGACAATATGCCTTTTGCTGAAGCAATTCTGGTTGAAGATGGAAAAATTGGCGCAATAGGCTCGTTTGAAACCGTAAAAAAGCAGCAGGATGCTGAAACAGAACTTATTGATTTAGTTGGAAAAACCGTATTGCCAGGTTTTATTGACGGTCATGGTCATATTGGTAATTTGATTGCCAGCTTACCAAAATTGTATCCACCCCCAAATGGTATAGTAGACAGTAAAGAGGTATTGTTCAAAGAGCTTAGACGGATGATTCAAGGCGAATTGTTGGAAAATGGCTGGCTGCTTGCTTTGGGTTATGATAATGCTTTTTTTGAAAATGGTGCACATCCAACCCGAGCGGAATTGGATGCCATTTCTACAGAGGTTCCGATGTTGGTTCTTCATGCGAGCGGTCATGCAGGGGTAGTAAATTCAAAAGCCATCGAATTGGTAGGATGGACAAAGGACACGCCAAATCCTGAAGGTGGTGTGATTCAGCGAGATCAGGCGACTGGCGAATTGAATGGGATCATTGAAGAAAAGGCAATCCATGTTATTGGGCTTGGCATTGCAATGAAAGGCTTGGATATAGAAAATTTGGCGAATATGTTCGTGAATACGCAAATGTATTATGCCAGTGTCGGCGTTACTAC
This sequence comes from uncultured Peptococcaceae bacterium, assembly GCA_937922955.1. Taxonomy (GTDB): domain Bacteria; phylum Bacillota; class Peptococcia; order Peptococcales; family Peptococcaceae; genus UMGS1590. The sequence goes on from CALAKO010000094.1 coordinate 2,432, forward strand.
AGCGCAGGAAGGTGGAACATTAGAGGATACCATTCAGGTCATGAACTATTGCCAAAAACACGATAAAATGGTTATTGATATAGTATCTTATCCAATGATGGAATACATTCCACATGCCATTCCAAGCAACACTGCAGCGAAAGCTTATGACAGACATGTGAAAATAACAGGCGCCAAAGTGGTTGCAGATGGATCTCCGCAGGCAAAGACCGCTTGGCTCACAGAACCTTACTATGAAAAACCGGAAAATACCGAAGATGGCTATAGAGGTTATCCGATTTACACCGATGACCAAATGTTTGCTTTTTGTAAGCAGGCTTTGGAACATGATTGTCAGATGCTGGTGCATTGTAATGGTGATGCCATGATTGATCAATTTATTCGCACTTATCGGAAAGCACAAGCAGAAACCGGTAATATGAAAAATTTGCGTCCAGTCGTTATTCATGCGCAAACCGTGCGCGAAGATCAGTTGGATGCCATGAAGGAAATTGGGATGATGCCATCCTATTTTCATGATCATGTATTTTATTGGGGCGATTGGCATTATGAATCAGTACTGGGGCCAGAGCGTGCGAGTCGAATCAGCCCATTGGCTTCAACGGTAAGACGAGGCATTCCTTTCACGCTTCATAATGATCCGCCTGTTACTCCGATTAATCCCATTTTCAATATTCATAATGCGGTCAATCGTGTAACAATAAATGGTCGAAAACTTGGGCCAGAGTATTGCATCGATGTGATGGAAGCAATTAGGGCGGTCACTATTTATGGTGCTTATCAACATTTTGATGAAGCCATCAAAGGAAGCCTGGAAGTTGGTAAATTGGCCGACATGGTTATTTTGGACAAGAATCCACTGACGGTTCCAAAAGAAACAATCAAGGACATTAAAGTGCTTGAAACGATCAAAGAAGGAAAAACTATTTATCGTTCAGAATAAAAAGTAAACACCCCTTGGCTTGTGTATGCATTTAGTATAAGTACAGCGAAAACAAAGGCTGTGCATATACTGAAAGCGTACAAGTTTGCCAAGGGGTGTTTATTTATTGTGGGGATGAGTTGTTTTTGGGGTTATTTTGTAAGTAATTCAAGATGAACGAATACAGTAAATATGGGGGCGAATCTTGGGGGAGATCCTTTGATTTTATAAGGGCACAATTAACAAAAGGAAGGTCGGCGATAGGAATGGCTGTAAGGTTTTTGCGCAGTGTTTCATTTTTACAATTAAAACTTTCCAGGGAGTCGGTGGTGATGTAATTGCTGCTTGCAGCCATTTCATAGCAGGTATCAATATTTCCTAGATAAGAAATTGGTTTTTGCAGGGATTGATATTCTAGATTCAGATAATGATACGCCATGGTATTGATGTAGGTATTGTTGGCGTAGATCGCTAGATTGTACTGAGAGAGTTCTTTTAGTAGACATTTGTTTTTTTTCGCTAGAGGGTGATTTTGATTGGCAACAACGACAGGCTGATGCTTTAAAACGGTTACAGATGTGAAGGTATCTTTATCAATTTGTTTTTCCGGATGTGTATAGAGCATGGCAATAGCGGTAGGATCTGCTTGGATACAATCATAACCTTCGTTTAAATTTATGATGGTTGTATTTTTAATAATTATGTTGGGGTATTTTTTTAAAAAAGCGATAAGGATCTTGTTCAAAATAATTTCGTTAATGGTGTTGCTAGAAACAATAGTAACCTCATTATTGTATGTTTGTTGTTTTTTCTTTAGCTGAATTTGTGTATGAAGCTCTTCAAATTGGAAGACCACAGATTTTGCAAATTGGAGAAACTCTTCTCCATCTGAGGTAGGGTCTAGTCCATCAGGAGTGCGCTCGAAAAGTAGCGTTTCCATTTCTGCTTCAAGACTTTTTAAAATCCGACTGACATTTTGTGGTGTGGTATTTAAGCTGGCGCTTGCTTTATTAATGGATCGTTGTTCATAGAGTGCAATAAAATGGCGTAAATGGTTGATTTGCATGCAGCAGTTCCTCCTTTCAAAACATGAAGATCAATTGTATAAAATTATCATAGCTTGTTAGAAGAATAATGGCAAGATGTAGATAACCAATAAACAATAATATTAAAATGTGGGGGAAACGTAACATTATTGGCAATATTCAACCCATAATTGCTTGTTATAGAATATAAGCAAATAATTTATGAAAAGAGAGGAGCATTTATCATGCAAGAGCAAACAAAAAAGGTGGAAGACAAGCCGTTGATTTATGTGCCACCGCAAAAACGGAGATTGTTTTTCTGTATTTTGTATGGATTGTTTATTGTTGACTTTATTTCTCGTGTGGGGATTAACGCCATTTTTCCTATTATTCAAGGTGATTTGGGATTATCGGATACGGAAGTTGGGTTAATGGGAAGTATCGTTCTCTTAGGGATGGGTGTTTTTGTATTGCCAATATCCTTCCTTGGGGAAAAATATTCACCAAAGAAAGCCATTAGTTTATCCGCGCTTGTGTGGAGTGTGGGGACTGTTTTGTCAGGGATGGCAAGCAGTTTTCATTTGTTGCTGGTTTCAAGATTTTTTGTGGGCACCGGTAACGCGGCGTATGCGCCACTGTCCAATTCTTTGATTACCAGTATGTACAGCAAAAAGGATTGGGGAAAGAAGATTGGTATCTATAACACTGCGATGACGTTTGGGATGGCGCTGGGGGCCATTGTATTTGCAAACTTGGCGAATAGCTTTGGCTGGCGCATGGCATTTTATGCTGTCGGTGTTGTGAGCCTGTTGTTGACGATTGCAAGTTTGTCCTTGCCAGATCCAAAGAAGCTTTTGCAGCAACAACACGATCGGCACACAGCGAAGGAGCAGTCTCAAAAAGGGCCACAGGTGAACTTAAAAGATGCGTTACGAATTGTGGGTACCAATAAGGCTCTTTTGGGAGTTTGTTTGGGTAGTGCACTGGCATCCATGGTGGTGCAGGGAAATTTATCTTGGCTTTCTATTTATTTTGTTCGTGAAATGAACGTATCGGTCAGTTTTGCAGCTAGTCTAATCAGTATTATTGCACTTATTTCTGCTGCAGGGTATCCTATTGGTGGAGCCATCATGGACAAATGGTATTTACATGATAAGCGCTGTCGTGTGTATTTGCCGGGAATTTGTTTGGCGATTGCTATTGTATGTTTCGTCATTGGTTTTTCGATGAAGCTTATTCCGCTGATTTTTATTGGCTCTTTCTGCATGACAACGGCCAACACGGCATACCATGTTTCCACTCAGGAATTGGTGCCATCTTGGTTTAAGTCGGTATCCTATGGGGTATTCGTGGTATTTGTACAGATTTTTGGAGCGGTGGGTCCGCTTTTGATTGGTACTCTTTCAGAAATGTTTGGCCTTTCCCAGGCGTTGCTTCTGATTCAGATTGTTCTGGGAGTGGCAGTGGTTGTATTTATGTTGACGAGTCTTGTATACATCAAAAACTTTAATAAAGCAAGAGAACTGGAACAGGAAGCTGGCGTTTAAGAAACTTAACTGAAATGACAGGAGGATACGTCATGAAGCAATTGTATTATAATGGGAGGATTGTTACTGTTAACGACAGTCAGCCATCTGTAGAGGCCTTGTTGGTTGAAGATGGAAAAATTAGCGCGGTGGGTGCCTTTGATGAGCTGCAGTCTCTGAAAGATGATGAAACCATATTCGTTGATTTAGCAGGAAAGACGATGCTGCCAGGATTTATAGATGGCCACGGGCATATTGGTAACCTGATGGCGGGTTTGCCGAAATTGTATGCACCGCCAATGGGAATTGTTGACAGCAAAGATACGCTGCTGAGCGAATTGCGTCGAATGTTACAAGAGGAACGTATGGAAAACGGATGGCTCATCGCTATGGGGTATGACAATGCGTTCTTTGAGAACAATTCTCATCCAACCAGAGCGGAATTGGATGCCATTTCCACAGATGTGCCAATATTGGTATTGCATGCAAGTGGGCATGTAGGAACAGTAAATTCAAAAGCCATTGAAATTGTTGGATGGACCAAGGATACGCCGAATCCAGAAGGCGGTGTTCTTCAACATGATCCGACGACCGGTGAACTGAACGGCATTATTGAAGAAAAAGCCATTCATATTGTAGGGCTTGGCTACGCCATGAAGGGATTAAGCATCAACGCGCTTGTTAATATTTTCCTCAATACGCAAAAGTTCTACGCTAGCAAAGGCCTTACAACCGCTGAAGAATGTTCTTTGATGAAGGATTCGATGGATATTTTTAGTTACTGTAAAGAGCAGGATAAAATTTTTATCGATATTGTTGCTTATCCAATGCTGGAATATGCGAGAGAGTACATTCCTGATGATACGTCTGCGCAAAAATACGATCGCCATGTAAAAATTGCAGGTGCAAAAGTGGTGGCAGATGGTTCGCCTCAGGCTAAAACAGCTTGGTTGACGGAGCCCTATTATATTAAGCCAGATAATGCCGAGGACGGCTATAAAGGTTATCCAATTTATACCGATGAACAAATGATGGATTTTTGTCAACAGGCTCTGGAACACGATTGGCAGATGATGGTGCATTGCAATGGTGATGCAACGGCTGATCAGCTCATTCAAGCTTATCAGAAGGCAAAGCAGGTAACAGGAAACAAGAAAAATTTGCGCCCGGTTATGGTTCATGCTCAGACCGTGCGCGAGGATCAATTGGATGCCATGAAAGAAATTGGGATGATGCCGTCCTATTTCCACGATCATGTGTTTTATTGGGGGGACTATCATTATGAATCAGTGCTTGGCCCAGATCGTGCAAGCCGAATCAGTCCACTTGCGTCAACGGCAAAACGAGGCATTCCTTTTACGCTTCATAATGATATTCCAGTTACACCTGTGGATCCGATTTTCAATATTCACAATGCGGTCAATCGTGTAACAAGAAATGGTCGAAAACTTGGGCCGGAGTATTGTGTTGATGTGATGGAAGCGATCAAGGCAGTAACCATTTATGGCGCTTATCAACATTTTGATGAAGCCATCAAAGGAAGCCTGGAAGTTGGCCAG
>CALAKO010000095.1 GCA_937922955.1 uncultured Peptococcaceae bacterium
ATATTTTCCTACCAGGGGTTCTTTTGTACTGTCCGTTTAATCTGGGGCAGTACAGTGTCCACTGGAGGTTTTTGGTTTAGTCAATCTTTTTTTCGAGCAGGACGAGTTCGACGCCGTCGATGCCGTTGAAGCGACAAGGAACGACAGTAATTTCCTGGTAGCCGAGCTTAGCATAGAGGGAGCGGGCTGGGGTGTTGCGGATGTTGGTGTCCATGCGTAGAGCTTGGCAGCCGCTGTCTTTGGCGTAGCGTTCGTAAAAGTCAACGAAGGCGCTGCCGTAGCCTTTGCTTTTCACGGCTGGATCGATGACCAAAGTATGCATGACCATGATGGCGAAGTCGGGTGCATCGATGGCCCATGGCGCACTGGCGTATTCGTCGCCTTGCAGGTGATTGATAATGGCTGCACCAACGACGCGCCCGTCGGCTTCTTCTAAAAAGAGATCGTCTCTGGCCAGTGCGGCTTCGGCAGTGGCGCGGGTTGGATAAATGTCGCGCACCCAGCCGATGGTGGTATGGCCAGCTTCTTCTTCGTTGTGGATGCGGTCGTAGATGCCAGCGACGGCGTCGAGATCGGTGGCTGTGGCCTTGCGGAAGGTGAGGGTCATAGGAGTTCCTCCTGTCTTGTTGCTGAATGGTTCGGATTTAAGAGATTTTTCAAGCAGTACGAGCTGCAGCTCTGGCAAGCCATTAAAGCGGTATGGATAGACGGTGATTTTTTTGTAGCCGAGCTGGGCGTACAGATGAAGGGCTGTGTGGTTCAGGTGACTGGTATCGATGCGCAGCGCACGGCAGTGATGGGCGCGGGCGTATGCTTCGTAGAAATTGGCCATGGCACGGCCAAAACCTTGACCACGTGCAGCCGGGTCAATGGCAAAGGTGTGCATGACCATGACCTCTTCTTTGGCGGCATCCACCTGCCAAGGCGCAAGGTCGTAGTAGTCGCTTTGGTGTTGGTTGAACACAGCCGCACCAACGAGAATGCCGTTGGCTTCTTCAAGAAAAAGCTCGCCGCGATCGAGTGCTTCGACAAGAATTTGTGTAGTTGGATAGATGCCGCGTTTCCAGCCGACACTGGACAGCCCGCGTTCCTCAGCGGTGAAGGTGTGATCGTAGAGGGCTTCTACGGCAGCAAGGTCGGCACTGGTTGCTTGGCGGAATGTAAGGGACATGCGATCACTCCTTTACACACGCTGCCAAAGCAGGAGATTGTTGTCGAAGAAAGCGTTAAGCTGACCGCTTTCTTTGAGCCAGACAAGGTAGTTGCGCACGGTGCTGCCAACAAGGGCGTATTGCTCGAAGGTCATGGTGAGCTGGTACTCGCTGAAGAGTTGCTGCAGGATGCGTTCCATGTTCATTGGTTCGGCGCAAAGGTCGAGGATGCGTTCTGCAATAGCATGGACCTTGTCGATGTTGTACTGAGCCGGTTCACGGATGTTGTCGGTAGTGGCGGCATGGGCGGGGACAAAGAGGGCCGCTTCCATGGTTTTTACTTGCTCCAGGGTATCAAGGTAGGCGGCAACGTCATAGATGTAGCCAATCTGGTATTTGTCCAGCGTTTCTTTGCTGGAGAGGCAGTCAGCAAGAAAAACGACGTCATCTGGCGTGCGGAAGCCGACCATGTCGAAGAAGTGGCCTGGCAGCGGCAGCATCTCCATGCCTGTTGGCAGCTTGTCAGCGGTTAGCGGTTCGGCGTCGCTTTCGTGGGCGAGGAGAAACTTATGGCGCAGTTCCTTGCTGGGATAGCCGCCGAACAGAAAGGCTGGTTCGAGAATCGGATGACGTGTGAAGGCGCATTCGATGCCTGGCGCGTAAAGACGGCAGCCGGTTTGTTTCTGCAGATAATGATTGCCACCGATGTGGTCGGCGTTAGAATGGGTGTTGTAAACGGCGTCCAGGGTCCAGCCCTGAGCGTCGAGAATCTGGCGCACTTTGCGGCCGGCTTCTTTGTCGCCGCCGCTGTCGATGAGGCAGACGTGGCCTTCGCCGAGGTCAACGAGTCCCATTTTAGATGGGCTCTGGATGGTGTAGGTGTGCGGTGCCACCTGAATCAGTTCGTACATGGGGCATCCTCCTTCGTGGTAGTAATAAGTGGGCTTGGCGTGCCTTCGCAGAGAATGGCAAGGCGGTGCAGGGCGCGAGTGGCAATGACATAGAGCAGACTGGCATCTTCGGCATCGCGGTAGGTGGTGGCGTCGGCGTCGCAGAGGAGGACGGCGTCAAATTCCAGCCCTTTGGTCAGGCTCACAGGCATGATGAGGGTGCCCTGCAGAGTGTCGTCGTGACTGCGCAGCTGATGCACCGTGATACGGTCGCGCAGCGCCCGGTGGAGCCGCTGGCAGGCAGCTTCGCTCTTGGTGATGAGGCAGATGCTTTCATAGCCTTCGGTGCGGCAGGCGTCCACTTCTGCCACAATGGTGTCGCAGAGCGCTGCGAAATCGGCACAGGTGTTCAGCGCCACTGCTTCGCCGCTGCGGTTGAAGGACTCAATGCTCGGTGCCTCGCTGAGAAATTGCAGCCCAAAGCGGAGAATCTCCGTGCTGCATCGGAAGCTTTTGTTCAACGTATAACGCACGGTGTTTTCGATGGCAAGGCTCTGCTGCACTTGGTTATAAAAATCGCTGCCTACGCGGCGCGTCAGGCTTTGGTTGATGTCGCCAAGGATGGTCGCCTTGGCATTTGGAAAGAGCAGGTGGAAGATGTCGTACTGCAGCGGGTAGTAATCCTGCGCCTCGTCGATGATGATTTGGCGGATGCTGCGATAGGTGCGGCTGCCGTAGATTCTGAGGTGGATATACAGCAGCAGAATGGCGTCGTCATAGCCGAGCCGGCCGTTGTGCAGGTCGTTCAGCGTGCGGCGGCGAATGGCAGGCAAGTTTTGCGTCAGGCTGTCGTCCAGTGCTGTGTTCTGGAAATAGCGGTCGTCCTCCCAGAAGCGGCGGTACAGCTGCACCAAATCCAGGCGAGTGAATTGCTGCAAGCGTTCGCTGACGGCGGCGCGTTCGTTTTTGCGGACGCTGCTGCCGAGGTTATCCAGCACGCGGCTTTCCACTTGCTCCAAGCGGGTGCCAAGGAGCAGGTCGGAGCGGTCGCGCACGCGCGCCTGCAGCTCCTGCTTGCTGACCAGCAGACGGCCGCCAAAGCGGATGTCGTGGTAGTGGATGAAGCGTGCTGGAATATCGTCCACAAAGCGATCCAAAATGGCGCGGAATCCCTCCGACGTTTTCAGTGTCATGCAGCTGCGGATGAAGGATTTTTGGCTGCTGCCGATGGCGCGTTCCAGAAACGCAGCCTGCGATTCCATGTGGTGGATGTCCAGAATATCGTGCAGCAATTCGTCAAAGGTTAGCGTACGCACGTTTTCTTCGCCCAGCTCCGGCAGCACACCAGCGATGTACTGACTGAAAGTGCGGTTCGGCGAAAGAATGAGAATATCGCGGGAAGACAGCGCGTTGGTCAGCCCTTCATACATAAGAAAAGCGGCGCGGTGCAGGGCAATGGCTGTTTTGCCGCTGCCAGCCACGCCCTGAATCATCAGCAGATCGGCGTCCAAATTGCGGATGACCAGGTCCTGGTCGCGCTGAATCGTTTCCACAATGGCACGCATTTGCGGCGACGTGTTCTGGGAAAGCAGCTGCTTGAGAATGCCATCGTTGACCGTCATATCGGTATCAAAAAAATACGCCAGCTGGCTGTCCTTGATTTCATACTGGCGTTTCAGCTGCACCTCGCCGTCAATGCGGCCGACGGGAGCGTTGTAATAGGCTGGGCCGGTGAGAAAGCGGTAAAACACGCTGGCAATCGGTGAGCGCCAGTCGTAGATCAGGCTTTTGGCGGTGTCTTCTTCCAGCAACGGGGAGCGACCAATGTATATCTTTTCCGGATACTTGTCGCCTTTGAACAGAAAATCAATGCGGCCAAAATAAGGGGAAGGCCGCAGCGACTCCAGACGACTGATCTTTTTCGCAAGATTGTCCTGGGTGACGGCCATGTTGTTGAGAGTCATCATGCTCTGGTTCAATTCAATCAGCGATTCAAACCCATCGGCGCTGGAGAGACTGCCGCCGCTGCGGGCGCCGTCCTCGAACACATCGCGCTGTACCGCCACCATTTCCGACTCGCGGCGGGCGATCTGGTCGCGAGCCTGCGCCAGTTGGGCGTCAATTTCAGCAATCACATGGGTGAGAGTGGCTTCTTCCTGTTGTTGTTCGTGTTGATCCATCGTCATGCCTCCAATCGTAATCCAAGGGAATGCCCTGTTCGAGCCAGTTTAGCACATTAATCGGCCGAGAAACAGTCTTGTTCGGTGTGGCGAAAACATGCTATAATGTATAGGTAAGAAAACAGCGGCCTCAGCTGCGCCGCGCTCATATCACAATTTATTCGACAACCGGAATTCTGCATGGATTCCGGTTGCTTTTTTATTGCCCGTAGTCAGGCGACAGCGTAATGGTTTTGATTTTTCTGGAATGGAATCAGCCGCTATGCCGTTTCGGAACATGGTAGACTGGTAAAAATACAACAGTAAAGGAGAACGAATCTAATGACCCATCGATATTTACGTAAGCAAGAGCTGAAAGAATACCGCTGCTACTTGCTGCATAAAGAATGCAGCTGCGGCACCATTGAAAAATACTTGCGTGATGTTCGCCAATTCATGCGCTGGCTCAATGGTGCAGCGGTCGAGGGCAGTAGCGTTTCGACATGGAAGCAGACGCTACTGGCACAGCAGCTCTCGCCTGTGACCATCAATTCCAAGATCGCCGCCCTCAACGGATTGTTTCAAATGCTGGGCTGGCACGACTGTCGCAGCAGCTACATCAAAGTTCAGCGACGCCTGTTTCGCGACGCCAGCCGAGAGCTTAGCCGTGAAGAGTACGAGCAGCTCGTACAAACTGCGCATGTTGGTCATAAGCGACGCTTGGCTTTGGTGATGGAGACCATCTGTGCAAGTGGTATCCGCGTTTCTGAGCTGCGTTACATCACCGTTGAAGCGGCGCGTGGCGGCAAAGCTGAGATCATGCTCAAAGGCAAGGTGCGTGTCATTCTTCTTCCAGATAAGCTTTGTAGAAAGCTGTTGAAATTTGCCAAAAAAGAAAAAATCACCAGTGGCGAAATTTTCCTCACCACTGGCGGCAAAAGTCTGTCACGGAAACAAATTTGGGCCGACATGAAAGCATTGGCGAAACGCGCTGGCATCGATGCGAGAAAAATTTTTCCGCACAACCTGCGCCATCTCTTTGCGACAGTGTTCTATACTGCCTGCAAAGACATCGTGCGCCTGGCCGATGTGCTTGGTCATTCCTCTATAGAAACTACCCGAATTTACCTTATCACTAGCGGTGCCGAACACCGACAACAGCTGGAAAAATTGCAGCTAGTCACTTGAATTCGCTGGACAAAATCAACATTTTGTCTGTATTAAAAAAGGAAAAACGATATTTGTAATGAATTAAAGAAATTATACCATAAATATGTAGTTATCGCAAAGAGATCGAGGGATTTTACGCATGAGAGAAAGGGCCATCAAAAGCAGTTTTAGATGACCCTTTCTTTAGTTTGCCCAAAAATCATCTGCTAGTTAATTCATTCAAATATATGGCCGTGCTGACTGGCAGAAAAGGTGCAGCGTCTGCAGACAAAATGTTGATTTTGTCTGCAGTTTTTTGTTGGAGGTGAGTGTCGTGCGTGAATCATTGGCAGATTATTGCCGTCGTACGGGCAGAGAAGATCTGCTTAATGAATGGGACAGCGCTCGCAATTTGCCGTTCACACCGAACAGCATCAGCTATGGCAGCAAAAAACATGTTTGGTGGCGTTGTGCAAATGGACACAGCTGGCGAGCAGCTGTTCATACCAGAAACGGCGCCGGCTCGGGATGCCCATATTGTGCCGGACGGCTGCCCATCGTCGGAGAAAATGATTTGGCTACGAAATATCCCGATCTGGCGAAGGAATGGCTGTATGAAAAAAACGGTTCTCTCACGCCTGATCAAGTGCTGCCTGGCAGCCATCGGTTGGTGTGGTGGCGTTGTGATAAAGGCCATGAGTGGCAGGCGCAGATCAAATCCCGTGTCAACGGCACAGGGTGCCCCATCTGCGATAACAAACAAGTGCAGGCTGGTGACAATGACCTGCAAAGTCTTTATCCGACTCTGGCAAAAGAATGGCACCCCACCAAAAACGGGGAGCTCGCCCCAGCCGACGTCGTTCCCGGCACCCGGCGCAAAGTCTGGTGGCGCTGCGAGAAAGGCCACGACTACCAGGCTAGCGTCGCCAGCCGCGTCAACGGCAGCGGCTGCCCCATTTGCGCTGGCAAAAAAGTGCTGGCAGGGTTCAACGACTTGGCCACCCTCTACCCGGCTATTGCCGCCCATTGGCATCCAGAGAAAAACGGTGCTCTTACCCCGGCACAAGTCACCCCGGCTTCTAACAAAAAAGTTTGGTGGCACTGTGATAAAGGCCACGACTACCAAGCCGTCATCGCCAGCCGCACTCAGCGAGGCGGCGGCTGTCCTTACTGTGCTGGACGCAAAGTACTGGCTGGCTTCAATGATCTTGCCACGCTAGAACCCACCGTCGCCAAAGAATGGCACCCCACTAAAAACGGTGCCCTTACCCCACAAGACGTCACTTCTGGCAGCAAAAAACGTGTTTGGTGGCGCTGCAGTGCAGGCCATGAATGGCAGGCTGTCATTTACAGCCGCACCGGTAACCAACGCTGTGGCTGCCCCGTGTGCGCAGGAAAGCAGGGAAGAAAGACATATAGAGAAATGAAAAGGAGAGAAAGAAAATGAAAAAGAAATGGCTTCAATGGGCAATGATCATTGTCACCTGTATGTTGGCGTTTTCTGTCGTGTCGGCGGCCCATGCAGCGGAACATGAGTATAAGGTAACAGATTTAAATAGTTTCAAACAGGTTGTAGAAACCATCAAATCAGAACGTAATAGTAATGCTTTAACTGAGGCGACCATAATTTTTACGCAAGACATAGATTTTGCAGATACGAACACCGAAACTAATACGACAGCTGTAGGAAGAAATTATTTTAGTGGAATCGAGGGTGTGACATTGACACTGACCAGCGAAGGTGATGAGCCTGTGACATTACAAAATCTAGGTGCAACCTTTGGTTCGACTCGATTAAGAAATGCCGGGTTTAATACAAACGATCAAAACGCACGATTCTTTACAGGTCCAATGATTTTGGATAACATTAAACTCCAAACTTCTGAAAGGGATTATTTTTTTGCGCAAGGCTATCCATTGGTAATTACTGAGAATTTTAAAAGCACCTCGCGGATCTCTATCGTTGGCGGGTGTTTGGGAACCATGAAGAGAATGGATGGTATAGGCCTTCCGGATAGCGACGGGGTAGGAACAGGTCATGGCTATGAGAATATGGCTAAAACAAAGAATTATCCAACGTCGACGCATTTGGAAATATATGGCGGTGAATATGTAACTATTATTGGTGGTGGCTATAACAGTGATGTAACGGGCTCATTCAACAAAACGACTTTATCCTATGATGGTGGGACTTATGTAAAAATTCAGCTGGATGGAAACGTTGAGAACACTGGTTGGTATGAAGTGTCTAATGTTTACGGAGGCAGTTATGTGCGGAGAAATGGAACCAGCAGCCCATCAGAAGGAACCTCTGGAAAGATATCCGGAGATACTTATGTAGAAGTTGTATCTGGGGTGGCTGCAAATATTTATGGCGGCTCCAATAATCTGGTGACGACAGCAAAGAGCAATGGTATCATCGTTGGTGACACGACGGTCATTGTAGGAACAAACACGGCAGATGGCAGCGAAGCAGTGTGCCAGGATGTGTATGGCGGCAGTCATTACAGTACGATTGGTAGTGCAGATGTGCGTTATGATCCGGCTGATCCTTGGACCAGCGCGAAAGTTGGTGGTGATAGTCATGTAACCATTAATGCATCGACGAGAGGCAGAGACAATAGCGGAGATCCAAGTGGTAATATTCATGGTGGTGGGGATTGTGATATCATCAACGGCACCGTTCAACTTATACTGAATGGTGGTTCTGGTTTTGATTGGGTGTTTGCGGGTGGCGCAAATAGCACTTATACGCAAAAAACCGAGATCAATAATATGAACGCTGCAGTGAATGCGGCATCCATTGTCATTAATGGAGGGTCCTGGGATGAGATCTATTCTGGCGTGCATACTTGGGTAGGCAGTGTCGATGCCAATAGCGAGCAAAAGATTGATGGCAACGTTTTTGTACAATTAAATGGTGGAAAAGTAAACTATTTCTGCCTAAGTGGTCCAATGACGAAAATCTATGGGGATAGCACGTTGGAAATCAATGGCGGTGAGCTTGGTAATAGGACAACAGCAATATCCGGATATCGTTATACCTCATGGAGCGGAAATACAATGCAATATGGACAGGTTGAAGGTAAGCGCATCCTTGATCTAAAAAACGATAGTCAAATGAAATGTTGGCAAATCTACGCCATCGATGAAATTAACGTGAACAATACCGAGGCGTTTATTGCAAGAGGTACAACTGCTTCTGGGGCCTTGCAATCCTGCGGCAATGTAAATATCGAAGCGGGGACGTTGGCGCTGACGGGTACCAATAACATCAGTGAAGATTTTACAATAGCAGACAAGGGTACATTGGCGCTCAATGGCACAGATGCAACGATAAAAACACCGGGCTCCGTCAATGCTGCAGGGAAGGCTTCTGGAGCAGGAAAGTTATTGGTTGTAGCACCTAGTGCGTCTTCTGAGTCAGGATGGATAAAAACAGATATGACACCATTGTTGCCTAATGTTGGTGAGGTTTATCTGCGTTCAAGTACCACTGATGAAACAGCACAGTCAGGAACAGATGCAACACTGTTAGACCTTGCCAATACGCCAGCACAAGGGCGCTATGTGGAATACACAACAGAGAGTGTGGCAACCACCAACAGCTACAAGCATGCTTGGCGCATTGCTCAGGGACAAGTGCAAGAGGTCACTTGGTATTATGAGGTGTACTACCAAAATCCTGATGAAACGTTTATAAAATGGAAAAATGCCCAAGGCGGTAAAGCTGAAGAAAATGCAATAGTACAAATTTCTCGTGATAGGTTTGATGGCCAAGATTTAGGCTGGGGTGAAGTTTTAGGTACTCACTATATCTTTGATGAGGATAATCCAAACAACCGTTTGTCGGCTACTGCTGGCACAGCAACTCAGGCTAATCCACTAAAGATTTATTATAAATGCAAACCTCATACACTATCTTATGAATATGATACAACGGCGCCAGTGGACGCAAGTCTGCCACCAGAAGAAAAAAATCATTACTATTCTGAAGAGAATATCCAACCGGTTCAGCCAGCAGTTGTATCTGGCTATACGTTTAACGGTTGGCAGGTTAAATCACCGAGTGATTTGACCTTAGCCGATGATGGAACTTTCACAATGCCAAACGAAGATGTTGTATTGATCGGCAGCTGGACGAAAAATGCACCTGCGGAGACAATCACCATTCAACCAGCCAATGTCACCATCTATATGGGGGGCGATGGCTATGAAGGCACGGTAGATAAAGAGGGGAACTTTGTCACTGATTCTGATCAGATCAAAGAGAATGGCTTCCCAGAACCGGGATTTTTGATCACCTTACCAGAAGCATTAAAGAACCTGAGCATCAGTCAGCTCTACCTTCAGTACAAAGATGGAGGGACGACTTACCAGTGGAGTTTTGAAAAATATGGTGATGGCGATCACAACGTGTATCGCATTGTACCATACGGAGACACTGAGAAACGATCTGTGCGGATGCAATTTGTTAAAGATGCAGGCACTGACAAAGAAGTAATAATGGATAGCGATAACATTGATGTAGCAAAGTACATCAATGAAACCCTTACCATGAAAGTCTATGGGGAAGGCATTGAATCGGATAAGGTTCATTTTGTGTATGACACAAATGGTGATGACACATTGGAAAGTACTGAACCAATTTACAATGTCTCAGTAGAAAACGGCCAGCTTACTGTGCGCGGGACAACCAGTGCAGTTCAGACAGCGCCTGTCAACAAAGAAGAGTTTTTTACAGCAACAAAGAATCAGCCTGGGATCACTGCACCAGAAGGTACCACCTATACCATCAATGGCTCAGACGTAAAGGTGAAAGATACCACTGGAATTTCTCTTCTCTTTGATAACATCATCGACAGCAATGCCGGTAATGAAAACGCAACCTATACCGATCTGCTGAAAGCAAAGGTTGACGAAACCCTTGGCAGTGCCGACGAAAATCGTCAGTATGAGTATAAATATCTGGATCTTGTCGATACGCACAATGGCAATGCCTGGGTGGCAGCAAACGAGGCGGTAACCGTTTACTGGCCATTGCCAGAAGGCGCAGAAGCTGATGCAGACTTTACGCTTTTGCATTTCCAAGATCTGCATCGCAGCATGAGTCCAACGGAGATAACCAATAAACTGACAGATAATGCTTACACACCGGAAAAAATACAAGGCACAGTGGAAGACGATCACATCGTTTTCAATGTACAGCCATACAACAATGGCAGCGGTGGCTTCTCGCCATTTGTTCTTGTATGGGACGAAAAAGATGAGCCGACGGATCCCGTCGATCCACCGGATGGTGGCGGCGGCACGACACCAACACCTCCAGATCTGAACACGGAAGATCATTTCTCTTATGTGGTTGGGTATGAAGATGGCATGGTAAAACCTGAAAACGCCATCACCCGTGCTGAAGTAGCATCGATTTTCTATCGTTTACTGAAGGATGAGGTGCGTGACGAAAATACGACCGACGTTTCTGAGTTTAGCGATGTAAGCGCCAGCGATTGGTATGGCACGACGGTGGCTACGCTGTCTGCCATGGACATCGTTCGTGGCTATGAGGATGGCACCTTCCGGCCAAATGCACCGATCACTCGCGCGGAATTTGCTGCAATTGCCACCCGCTTTTTTGAAGAGACTGGCGCAGAGTATGAACCAGGCACCTTTGATGATGTAACCGGCAACGAATGGTTTGCCAATGCGATTGCCGATGCTGTTGAGCTGGGACTCATCGGCGGCTATCCGGATGGCACCGTGCGACCAAACAACAACATCACCCGTGCCGAAGCATGCGCTGTGGTTAACCGTACGTTGGGACGTATTCCTCATGTGGACCACCTGCTGCCAGCTGATGAAATGAAGACCTGGCCGGACAACCATCCAAGCGATTGGTTCTATGCAGACATGCAGGAAGCAACCAATGGCCATGACTACGAATGGACCACAGAACAAGGTCAGCAGGTCGAAGAATGGACCGCAATCCTTGATAAGGATTGGGAAGATCGCTGATGATTTCAGACAATCAAAAAACGCGAAGTTATAATGCTTCGCGTTTTTTGATGTTTAAACTTTAGTCGTTTTTACAATGCCGTTCCTTTCTTTGGAACGAAGAAACGGCTCATATCAACACCTTCGTGTTTGAGCAGGGCGATTTTTTTATCGATGCCGCCGCCGTAGCCGGTGAGGCTGCCGTTGCTGCCGACGACGCGGTGGCAGGGAATGAGGATGCCGATGGGGTTGTGCCCTACGGCACCGCCCACAGCCTGGGCAGACATGCGTGGCAGACCGCGTTGACGAGCAATTTCCTGGGCGATGGCGCCGTAGGTAGTGGTTTCACCGTAGGGAATGGTGAGCAGCAGTTGCCAGACTGCACGCTGAAACTCGCTACCCTGTGGATGCAGAGGCGGCAGGGGAACGGAATGGTGGCCAGCAAAATAGTCGTCGAGCCAGCGACAGGTGGCAGCGAAGATTGACAGCTCTGGTTTCTCAAGTGGAGCATCTTGGAATGCTGGCTGGTAGCGTTGACCAGGCAGGGCAAGGTGGGTCAATCCAGTGTCATCGGCGGCGAGAAGCAGAAGCCCCAACGGGGAGTCGTAGTGAGAGAGGTAAGTCATGGCGCGCCTTCTTTCGTGAGATATTGGTTAAAACTATGATAGCATAGTGGGAAGGGGCGCAATAGCCTATTTTAAAGCTATTTTTGAGCGATAAAAAATAAATCCATAGGTAAAAGCAATATATCTATTTTTATAAAATGGATGACAAAGAAGGTTTTATTTAGTATAATATACCTGACAACAAGAGTTTGTTTTTTATCACACCCTACCCCCTAAAAATTCAAGGAGGCATCTATGAAAAAAATCAAATCCGCTGTTCTTATTGTTCTTATTCTCGCTGCTCTAGGTGGAGGCATCTGGGGCGATCGTCAGTTGGACGCGCGCTATAGCAGTGACAATGCAACACCAGAAACTATTATTGAAACAACCGTTGAATAATGATCTGTTCACCTTTGTTTTACAGATATAAATTTATTCAAAAAAGAACCGTTTGCATGAGGCAAACGGTTCTTTTCATTTTCCGTGGTATTTTTTCCAGAAAAAGACATAAGAGAGCAGACTGGGAATGCCGATCCAGAGCAGCATAACGATCAAAGTGACCTGTTCGAAATCGTCCAATGTCAGTGCGGCAATGGTGTAAAGCAGTGCCAGGGGCAGGGAGATGAGAGCGAGCAGGCGATGGGCCAGGTTCCAGGTGTCTTCATCGCGGATGGTCCAAGGCAGACGCAGGCCGACATAACGCTGAAACGGCAGTCTTGGCGAAACCAGCCCGCAGAGAAGCATAATCACCACGATGAAGGCGAGGGCAAAGAGCCGTTCGCTGTATTCGGAAGAAAATGTGAGCACTCCTGTGGCGGATAAGAGCGCTATGGCAAAAGCAATGACGAGAATAACGACATTGGCAATGATGGTTCCACGTAGAGTACGCAGGCTGGTATTGCTGTTGAGCGGCTGAGTGAGCAGGGCCAGATTGCGATAGAGCACGATGATGGCACCAAAGATACCGGCGAACCCAAACACAAGGGAAAGTACGGCATCGTGAATAGCCAGTGCGGCGATAAGCGATGCAAAGCAGAAAAACAGCAGAAGGTTGCGCTTTTGGTTGGCTGCTTCGGACAAAGCGGCCTGTCGATGGTGTTGCGCCAGCTCGGCGTTGACTTTTTCCAGTTCCTTGGCGAGGGACGCCGTGCGAGGATCTATTTCCTGAACGTCCAGCAAGGTGCCGACCGACACGTCCAACAGCGTGGCCATTTGAATAAGCTGTTCCGCATCGGGTACGGACAATCCCTTTTCCCATTTGGAGATGGTCTGACGCACCACATGCAGCTGAGTGGCCAGATCTTCCTGGCTCCAGCCTTTTTGCTTACGATATTTTTTGATGTTTTCATTTAGCATAGGTTTTCACGTCCTCACGTTCATTGTGTTCCGGAACTGCTTTTAGTATGAACGAATGTAGTGGCTTTCGCAAGCAACGCGAAGTAACATTGGCAAAAAGCCAATTATGGAGCGGATATTAATGAGGGCGCATCTTTTTTTGCAGGAACTTGCCAAACGCGTGGCTGACGCTGGCGAAGATTTTATTTTTTTTACATGGATAAAAGTAAGATTGATTCGCCCAGTTTTGTTCTATCCAGTAATTTTTATCCAAATCATTCAGTGAAAGGGCCATGGCTTTTTGGACTTCGAAATTAAATAGTTGATTCAAATTAGGCACGTGTTTTTCGGGGTGCTGGATTAAACGAATGAATGGTTCAACTTCTTTTTCTGTGACGGGTTTGTTTTCATTAAAAATCGAACGTCCAATTTTTCCGGCGGGGATGGCGCCCCATTGAACGGCAATGCTATTGAGATAAGACAAGGTTGCTTTTAATCCGGATCCTTTGGTGGTTGCAACAGCTAGCACAGGTTTTTTGATGAGAGCAGGCCGATGGTACCAGACGCAGGTGCGATCTAAAAAGGTTTTTAACCGTCCAGAAATATTTTTCAAGTACACTGGCGAAGCGAGGATGATGCCATCTGCGTCCAGAAGCCGTTGCATGATATCGGAAACATCGTCTTTTAATACACAACGTCCCTGGAGAATGCACTGCTCACATCCAATACATGCCTGTATTGTGACGCCATAGAGATCAATAATTTCCAGTGTGATGTGATTTTTCTCAAGATAGGGTTTAATTTCCAAAAGCACACGCTGAGTATTTCGTTTACGCTGAGTGCCGATTAAAGCTACTGCTTTTTTCATGATCATCACCTAAATTAACGAAGATGGCGGGGTTAACGAAAGGGGGAAAAGTACTTATCCTTCCAAAAAACATATATCCCTAATAAATATATTATGGATGGAGAGTGGATGCTTGTCAATAGCCGCGCCAAAGTTAAAAAATAACCGAATGCATCCGGTGCATTCGGTTTGAAGGTTATTCGTATTTTTTTCCGATCGCATAGACGAGTCCAAGAAACGCAATAAAAAGGCCTGCGATTACTGTTTGCGATGAGAGAACGGAAAGAGGCGGGCAGCGATGGCTGAGCAGAACCACCAAAGGGTAGAG
>CALAKO010000096.1 GCA_937922955.1 uncultured Peptococcaceae bacterium
ATATAGTCGTTCATATTCAATTGAACTTCTTGCATCATATTACGAATGTTTTGAGTACGCCGTAAGCGACGCATTCTTACTTCAGGAAACATTATCCAACCTCCTTGTTTACAGATTCTACAATCGCATCAAACAGCCCCTGAATGGTATAGTTTTTCGCCTCAATATCAGGTGTAAATCCGTACTCGGCCAGTGTCTTTGTCGTTACAGGTCCAATAGAAGCGAGTTTTATCCCTTCAAGTTCTCGTTTGTCCTCGATCAGTTCCATAAAGTTCTTTACTGTTGATGAGCTGGTAAAGGTAATAATGTGAATGGATTTATCTTTGATCTTTTCAAGAATTTCATCATTGAAACGGTTTACTTTCACGGTACGGTAGGCAATAACTTCATCCACTTCCATACCCATTTGGACAAGCGTATCTACGAGCATTTTACGTGCTAAATCAGAGCGTGGCAATAAAATACGTTCACCCGGATTTAATATTGGCTTCAAGCATTCGATGACACTTTCGGCAACAAATTTTTCAGGCATTGCTGATACTAACAATCCCTTGTCTTCCAGCGCTTCTTTTGTTTTTGGACCAATGGCACAGATCTTTGCCAGGCCTAAGCTGCGAATGTCTTGGTTGTTCTCACGCATGCAATCAAAAAATGCTTTAACGCCATTGACGCTGGTAAAAATTATCCAGTCATAATTGCCAGCGTTCTTAACAGCTGTTTTTAATTCATCCGTATCAGCGGAAGAATCAATAGCAATTGTTGGAGCTTCCCAAGCTTCTCCGCCAGCTTCTTCAATCATGCTTGAAAAAGCGCTGGCTTGTTCACGTGCGCGCGTTACAAGGATGCGTTGCCCAAAAAGCGGTTTGTTTTCAAACCAGTTTAATGTATCACGCATGGTAACCACATCTCCGACGATGATAATTGCTGGAGATGTAAGTCCCGCACGGGCAACATCCTCAACTATTGTAGCCAAAGTGCCAACAACCACTTGCTGCTCGGGACGTGTTCCCCAGCGAATTAAAGCAATCGGGGTATCAGAACTTTTTCCATTGGAAACGAGCTGTTGCACAATTTGAGAAAGATGTCCAACACCCATTAAAAAGATTAACGTTCCAGGATCCTCGGCCAAACGTTTCCAATTAATTTGGCTGCTTGCTTTTAGTGGGTCTTCATGACCAGTAATAACAGTAAATGTCGAGGTCAAATGGCGATGAGTGACAGGGATGCCTGCGTAAGACGGCACAGCAATAGCCGAAGTTATTCCCGGAACAACTTCAAACGGAATTCCTGCAGCGCGCAAAGTCTCACCTTCTTCACCACCGCGCCCAAAAACATACGGATCGCCGCCTTTTAATCGTGTAACGATTTTACCATCCACAGCTTCCTCAACCAGTACCTGGTTAATTTCTTCTTGTTTCAATGTATGATGATCCGGCGTTTTGCCAACATAGATATACTTTGCGTCTGTTTGAGCATAAGACAACAAGCGTGGATTAGCCAGACGATCATAAACAATTACGTCCGCACGTTTAATGCATTCAAGCCCTTTCACAGTAATTAGTCCAATGTCCCCTGGACCTGCTCCTACCAAATATACATAACCTTTACTCATAACATCTCCCTCATCCCTGACTTCGAACTTGACTTAGAATCTCATCCGCTCCGTTTGCGAGCAATTTTTCAGCAAGTGTTTGTCCTAATTTATTATATTCCGCGGAAGAACCGCTCATTTCGGCTCTCAACATTTTTGAGCCATCTACGGCACCAACAAAACCATGAATGGTCATGATCCCTTCATTATTTATGGATGCGTAAGCACCCATTGGGACCTGGCAACCACCTTCCAACGCGCACATAAACTGTCTTTCGGCGGTTACACATCGATAAGTTTCCTCATCATTGATACGTTTAAATTTCTCTAATAAATCAACCCGATCAACGCGTGATTCAATAACCAAAGCCCCTTGACCTACTGCAGGGATAAAAAATGCATCATCCAGGCGTTCGCTGATTTCATCATGAAAGCCCAAACGTTCTAAGCCCGCAACAGCCAAAATTACTGCATCAAATTCACCTTCATGATACTTGCGCAAACGAGTATTTACATTTCCACGCAAATCTCTCACTTCCAAGTCTGGTCGCATGGACAAAAGCTGTGAACGACGGCGCAAACTACTTGTGCCAACAATCGCGCCTTCAGGA
>CALAKO010000097.1 GCA_937922955.1 uncultured Peptococcaceae bacterium
CAGATCGCCAATGGACCTCTCGTTTCATATAATATTGCAAAGAAAAATGATGATGTGAATGCTGCTACATAAATCATCATAATGGCATCACCTCCACAAGAAGCGGAAATGTTGCATATGCCAAAGCGGAGCCAATAGCAATAGCAACAGCAATAACAACTGCTTCCATGACTTCGATCAGGCCAGCACTTAAGTCTTTTGCAATAACGTCACGCACTGCAGTCATAAAACCTCGACCTGGAAAAAGCATCATTAATGTCCCAACAATAATATTGTTCAAATGCAGGTTACTAAAGTATGTTGAAAATATGAAAGCAACCACAATCTGAATATACGTAGCTATCATTGTTGTGAAAAAGTCATTTGAATGGCGTAATTCCAACGGTACCGTTACAACGCGTGCCATAAATACACAAAGAATAGACACCGCGGCATCCGCAAAGTTTCCTCCACTCATCATAGCAAAAGAGGCTGCAGCTAAACCGTAACTTATCCAAATTACTGGTGGAGAATAACCACAACCTCTGCAATAGCAGGTTAGAATATCAATGCCTTCTTCTGGCGGGATTGGTTTACTACTAAGCCGACGAGCAAAGTCATTGAGCCGAATAAGGCGTTCAAAATCAACTGTGCGATGATGAATACGACGGGTTTTCGTAAATGAAATATCCTCGGCTGTTTCAATTGTCACAATGATGATATTTGGTAAGGCGTAAACATCAATTCGTTTTGCTCCATATGCGCGTAATACAAACAAAATGGACTCTTCAACACGATAGATTTCTGCACCATTTTCCATAAGTGCCGCACCGAGCATAACCGAAAGCTTTAATGCTTTTTGTAAATCGTATGTTTCAGTCGTCATTTTTTTCTTCTTGATGTTCTAAATAGGTTGCACGTACAATGTCATGACGAGTAACAATTCCCAAGAGTTGACCTTCATCATTTATTACAGGAACGCGATTAATATTTTTTTCTATCATATAGTCCGCTGCATCTGCAACAGGATCATATTCATGCAGAGAAATGACGTTTTGTGTCATCAATTGGGCCACTGTCGTTGCGCCCATTTCTTCAACTTCGTTCTTGATTGTTTTTAAATTAACAGGAATTGCTCCATCAAACAACATGAGAAACAAAGGTTTAGTGAGAGGTTTTTGCTGTCGTACAAGATCGCCTTCAGTAAGCATGCCAATAACATTATTAAACGCATCAATTACAGGAGCACCACTTATGCCATGCTCTACAAATAATTCTGCAGCTTGCTCCAACGAATCGTTTGGAGATAATGTCAAAACATCTTTTGTCATAATATCTTTTAACAACATATTTATTCCTCCTTCAAAACCACTTAGAATACACTCAGAAATTCCATTATTTTTTAATTCAGTATAGCACGGGATAATGCCGGCGTCAAAGCTAACGCTTCAATCCAATTTTGAAAATCTTATGAAGAAAATTGAACCTAATTTTTATAAATTGCCAGCATTTATCATCAAGATTGCATTCATATGAAAAACCCTTCCTTTTCTTTACAATTGCACTTGAATCGACCTTCTAAAATGATATAAAATATGAACGAGATTATATGATATTTAGTTTTACACAAGGGAGTTTTTTTATGCCAAAATTAGATAACATCCATAAGATAATGATTATCGGCTCTGGTCCAATCATTATCGGACAAGCATGTGAATTTGACTACTCTGGTACACAGGCGTGCAAAGCGCTTCGTCAATTAGGATACGAAATTGTTCTGGTGAATTCTAATCCAGCAACCATCATGACTGACCCAGATGTGGCCGATATCACTTACATTGAACCGTTAAATGTAAACCGTCTTGCTCAAATTATTGAAAAAGAACGTCCAGATGCGCTTTTGCCAAATCTTGGCGGGCAAAGTGGGCTGAACCTCTGCTCCGAACTTTCTGAAGCTGGCGTATTAGAAAAGTTTAATGTTAAAGTCATTGGTGTTCAAGTTGATGCTATTGAACGTGGTGAAGACCGTATTGAGTTCAAGCATGAAATGGAAAAACTCGGCATTGAAATGGCACGCAGTGAAGTGGCTTACAGTGTTGATGAAGCTGTCAAGATTGCTGAAAAACTAAATTACCCAGTTGTTCTTCGTCCAGCGTATACAATGGGCGGTGCTGGCGGTGGTATCGTTTATAATGTCGACGAATTAAAAACTGTTTGCGAACGTGGTTTACAAGCCAGCTTGGTTGGTCAGGTTCTCGTTGAAGAATGCATCACAGGCTGGGAAGAACTTGAACTTGAAGTTGTTCGTGATGCAGAGAATAATATCATCACTGTGTGCTTTATCGAAAATATTGACCCAATGGGTGTTCACACTGGTGACTCCTTCTGCTCTGCACCAATGCTGACCATCAGTGAAGACGTTCAAAAGAAACTGCAGGAATATTCCTATAAAATTGTAGAAGATATTCAAGTAATTGGTGGTTGCAACTGTCAATTTGCTCATGATCCAAAAAGCGGACGTATCGTTGTAATTGAAATCAATCCACGTACTTCCCGTTCCTCCGCGCTTGCTTCTAAAGCAACTGGTTTTCCAATTGCTCTGGTCTCAGCGATGCTCGCTTGTGGTCTGACCTTGAAGGAGATTCCATGTGGTAAATATGGTACATTGGATAAATATGTACCTGGCGGCGACTATGTCGTTATCAAATTTGCTCGCTGGGCCTTTGAAAAGTTTAAAGGTGCTGAAGATAAACTCGGTACTCAGATGAAGGCTGTTGGCGAAGTCATGTCCATTGGTAAGACTTACAAAGAAGCTTTCCAAAAAGCCATCCGCAGCCTTGAAACTGGACGCTATGGCCTTGGCTATGCTAAAAATTTCCACGAACTAACCAAAGAAGAACTTCTCTCAAAGCTGCGCTTCCCATCCAGCGAACGTCAATTCATTATCTACGAAGCCCTTCGTAAAGGCGCTTCAGTTGAAGAAATTCACCAGTTGACAAAAATTAAACATTGGTTCCTTGAACAAATGTTAGAAATCGTTCAAGAAGAAGAACAACTTCTTGCGCTCAAAGGTCAGGTTCCAGCTGAAAATGTTCTTCGTCAAGCAAAGTTGGATGGCTTCAGTGACCGTTATCTGAGTCAAATTCTTAACGTTGCTGAGGATGATATCCGCAATGCTCGCAATGAATACGGCATTCGCGAAGCATGGGAAGGTGTTCATGTAAGCGGCACTCAAGATGCAGCCTACTATTATTCCACCTACCATTTAGACAAAGATGAAAGCCCTGTTTCCTCTGACAAGCCTAAAATTATGATTCTTGGCGGTGGCCCTAACAGAATCGGTCAGGGCATTGAGTTTGACTATTGCTGTGTTCATGCAGCCCTTGCACTTAAAAAGCTTGGCTTTGAATCCATTATTGTAAACTGCAACCCTGAAACGGTTTCTACTGATTATGACACTTCTGACAAACTCTATTTTGAACCACTGACCCTTGAAGATGTACTTGCCATCTATGAAAAGGAACAGCCAGTTGGCGTCATTGCGCAATTTGGTGGACAAACACCACTCAATCTTGCTGCTGATCTTAAAAAGAATGGTGTAAACATTCTTGGTACTACTCCAGAAACTATTGATCTTGCAGAAGACCGTGATCATTTCCGAGCCATGATGGATCGTCTCGGCATTCCAATGCCTGAAAGCGGGATGGCTGTCGATGTTGATGAAGCTTTGGAAATTGCAAATAGAATCGGTTACCCTGTTATGGTACGTCCAAGTTACGTACTCGGTGGTCGAGGAATGGAAGTTGTACATGATGATGAACAAATGCGCGTTTATATGGCTGCTGCTGTTGGTGTCACACCAGATCGCCCAATTCTGATTGACCGCTTCCTGAATCATGCGACTGAATGCGAAGCCGATGCTATCAGCGATGGCACCAATTGCTTTGTTCCTGCAGTTATGGAACATATTGAACTGGCCGGTGTCCACTCTGGTGATTCTGCGTGCATCCTTCCTTCTAAGAATTTAAGCGAAGCACAAATCTCTACCATCAGAGAATACACTAAGAAAATTGCTGTTGAAATGAATGTTCGTGGTCTTATGAACATGCAATATGCGATTGAAAATGATACGGTATATGTTCTTGAAGCCAACCCTCGTGCTTCCCGTACTGTTCCATTAGTATCCAAAGTTTGCAA
>CALAKO010000098.1 GCA_937922955.1 uncultured Peptococcaceae bacterium
AGCATGACCTTCAGTTCCTGGGCGATCCAGCTGGTGTTAACCTTCGTGTTATGCAGGAATTGGGTTATACCAATGTGAAATATGATGAAAACGGCAATGAATTGCAGGAAATCGATTGGGAAAGAACCAAAGCCATTGCTACTCGCGAATGCAACATTCACATCAACTTAAAGGGCCGCGACAAACATGGTATTGTCGATCCAGCCGACAAGTACGAACTGGAAGAGCAGATCATGACCGATCTGTATGGGTACAAAGATAAGAAGACCGGAAAACGTATTGTAGCGCTGGCATTGCGCAACAAAGATGCGGTACTGCTTGGTTATGGCGGACCAGACTGTGGTGATATTTGCTACTGGATGGCAGAAGGCTACAACTTTGACCATGGTGACTGCTTGTCCACGACCTATGGGGAAAAGGATACATCCGTATCACCAATCTTTATTGCAGCAGGTGAAGGTATTAAAGAAGGGTTTGAAACCGAACGAATCATTCGTCAAGTTGACTTTGCGGCAACGGTCGCAGCATTGGGTGGTGTGAGAATGCCTCATCAGTGCGAAGGGGCACCAGTCTACCAGATTTTTGAAGAAGAATTTTAATCGGTTTTATAATTAAGAGGGATAGATGATGAATGGGCTGTTATGCTGTAATAACGTAACAGCCCATTCATTTAATTTAAATAAGCAGAAACAAACGAAAGAAGGCGAGGACAATTAGTGCGACACCTCGTATACAAATAAGTCGATCACTTGGCATAAAATGGGCAGTTTGCATTATTTTAGCAGCAATCTTTCTATTTATTCCAGAAGAAGGATTTTATAGTCATCAGGTTAAATTGTTTTTTGCAATCACTGTTTTCTGTTTAGCGTTGAGTGCTACAGAAATCATTCCGGATTTTATTGTTGCAATTTTGTTGCCAGGACTGTGGATTTTCTTTGGTGTAACAGATTTGGCAACGGCGATGTCGGCATGGACAAGCCCCACAATTTTGATGGTTGCTGGTGCGTTTTTTATGGCGGCCAGCCTTGAACATTGTGGATTGTTGAGACGGCTTGCTCTTTACTTAATGTGTAAGGTAAATGGAAATTATTTTTTGTTGCTTTTGGCATTAATGATTGTAGGTGTAATCATTAACATTATGACATTTGGCGCAGCATTTGTGATTGTGCCAGCCATGGCGGTAGGACTGTGCATTTCTCTGGATGGAATGGGTAAAAAAATTGGCGCCGGACTGGGAGCAGCAGCAATTTTAGGTTGCGTAACGTCAAATACTTATACCTATATGGCAGCAAGCTGGGGCGTTATTAATACCATGGGGGCAGAGTATCTGGGAGATACTCTGATTACTCCTTTCATTATGATGGTGCATAACTGGCCTATGTTTTTTGTTTCGATTGGTATTTTATTTGTGGCCTATTTAATGTATCGTCCGAAAGATGGTTTGGGTGATATTACCTATTTTCGTGATCAGTTGGCGGCAATGGGAACCATTACACGTAGAGAAAAAGTGAATGCTATTATATTAGGAGTACTTATTTTCTACGTATTTACTGTTCAGTGGACAGGCTTGCCAATGGAAGCTGGGTTTGTCATTATTCCATGTTTACTGTATTTACCGGGGTTGCATGGCGCAACAGATAAAACAGTAGATAAAACCAATTTGAAGACCATTTTTTTCATGGCAAGCTGTATGGCAATTGGAACGGTAGCAACAAGCTTAAAGTTAGGTGATGTTTTAGCTGATTTTTGTTTAACGCTGTTAAATGGCAACGATAATATCATTGTAATTTTTGTTGTTGTATTCTTTATTGTATTTTTGTTGAACTTTCTCATGACCCCGATGGCGATTTGGTCTTTATTAACGGCACCGTTATTATCAATTGCAGTAAATTTGGGGTATGATCCGTTACCATTTGCTTATGTTATTGGTGCTTGTTCGGATGCCATTTTATTGCCATATGAATATGCTCCATATTTGGTGATCTATGGTTTTGGACTAATGAAAATGAAAGATTTCATTGTTTTCAATGCCGTTCGTTCTTTGTTGGTTTTGGCAGGGATTATATTTGTCTTAAATGGATATTGGCACCTCATCGGGTTGTTTTAATATTGGAAAACTTTTTGAGAGAGGCGCTCGTCTCTCTTATTTTGTTTGGCAAGGTATCATTTAATTATATGATGAAAATGAAAAGGAGTCTTTAAAATGAGTTTTGAAAATGAAAGTAGAACCGATATGCTGCAAAAACGCAGCGAGCGTTGTGTATGTAAATATTGTGGTGGCAAATTGCGTGTGAAAAGCATCTCATTTAATGAAATTGTCGATGGACGTACGGAATTGTATTGTGATAAGTGTGGACGAATCGAATTCGGTGTGGAACCAGAAATTTATCAGAATGCCAAATATTATGTTGATGAGTTTGACTATAATTGCTATCCAGACATGGATTATACGGAAACCACACGTCAGATGTCGGTAGCACGTGTAGCTGAGATCATGGATTGGTTGGTAACAAACATCGGCATTGTTGGCAAGGATGGTTTTTCGGTACCAATTGAAATGGATAGGAATCGTGTCAGTGAATGCTTGCATCTGACGGATAGTGACTTATAAAAGAGGGTGAGAATGATGCAAGAGGATAAGATTATAGATGTTGAGAAGCTTTCGCTAAAAGCGGGATATCGCTATCTCTTGAAAGACATCACTTGGCAGGTAAAGCCTGGGGAACACTGGGTGGTATTCGGGATGAATGGCTGTGGAAAAACTACGCTGTTAAGCTTATTAGCTGGTTACAAACAAGCGACCTCTGGTCGGCTTTCTGTTTTAGGTGAACAGTATAGTCCGGAGAATATCATTGATTTGAGAAAGCGCATTGCCTGGGTCAGTGGATCATTTTTTGAACAGAAATTTACGAAAGAATCGGCGCTGGATATCGTTCTGTCCGGTAAAACTGGTGCTCTTGGACGGGATCAACATACGATTACCAACTATGACATCAAAAAAGCAAAACATTTATTGAAAGAATTGCATCTTGGCGAACGCATTTATCAACCGTTTCATATGATGAGTAAGGGCGAACGTCAAAATACGTTGATTGCGCGTGCGTTATTGGGAAAACCTGAAATCCTTTTGTTGGACGAACCATGCACAGGTTTGGATATTTTGGCACGTGAGCATTTGTTAAATACACTGCGTGATTTGGCCAATAACAGCGAGCTGACCATTATTTATGTGACCCATCATACTGAAGAAATCTTGCTGGATGTGTTCAAGAAAACGATGCTCTTGAAAAAGGGGTTAATGTTTGCACAAGGTGATACGGAAGAGATTTTTAACGATGAAACGTTTACGGCATTTTTGGACGCACCAACCCATATTACACCGAGATCTTATCACGGCTTGGAGGCTCATGTAGAAACACTGTCCCATGTGGCTGATTTAATGAAGGGGGTTGAAGAAAAATGACGGACCTGAGAAAAATGAGTTTGTTTCGTGACGTACAGGTGGCGTTGGATTTCCAGCAAATGGCTGCAGAAGGTTATGTGGATACCGAATTTACCATGTATGGTACGGCCTATTATCAGGATGGGCAGCGTCACTACATCATCAGCAGTGACGAAACAAGGGTGATCGATTTTATTGAATCATCAGAGGCCAGAGATTTGTTGACAATGCCGATTGAATCATTGACAGAAGTGTGTCATGTGCCGCTTGGTGAAAAGGAACGCATTGCTCATGATGTAAAAATCCGTTTGGCACATCGCTTGCAGTTATGCTATCCATTGGAATTCTTTGAGTGTTTGGATGCACTGAATTGCAGTGAAAATAATGATTTGGCCCAGCCTATATTAGAAAAAATGTGCAAAAAAATAGCCAACACTTTCTCGGAAGAAAAGTTGACTATTGTCGAAGACTCAATGAGGAATGCTTATAAAAGAAAAGTGTTAACCAAACAAAGTTATGAAACTTTTGAGCGATGGTTTGAACAGGAACGGGAAAACCTTGAGGAGGACATTATTCCAAAAGATATCCTAAGCAAGACATGGTATACGGTTTCCTATGAAGATCGTCCAGATCATATCAAACAGTTGGTGAATGCACGTAAAGAGTGGGTGTATCAAAAGCGCGCACGCCTTGAAAAAGAAGGGAAAATCGTAGCACCGATTTATCAGCAGACGTATTGGTATAACAACCAAACAGCCATGCAAGACACTCAGGAAAAACATAAAGAACACAGTAAAGCATTGTTAGACAACGACTATATGCAAGCGGTCAAAGAGATTGCAATGTTGCCTGCGGCTGTCGATAAAAAAGCTTTTGAAGCAGCAGTAGCGGAATGTGAGAAAAATTACAGCAACACGGCATTGGAAGCTTTACAGTATTATGGTCGTCTCTGGAGCGTTTCAAATTAAAACAATGCTTTAAAAATTTTAATAAAGGTGCGAATGCTGTTTTCATGTTCTAATAAGTAGTTTTGAGGCATTAGTGAATAAAGACTTAGTGGAGGGCAATTTTTAACAGGCAATACAGTGATATCTGAAATGATATCAGGTAATGCAGTATGATTTTTTAAGGCAGACTTGTTAATAAAACCAATGGCATTTTGATTGAGAATAGCATTTTGGTACACTAACAAATTGTTCGTAATGGTATGATAATTAGGTGCGCCATATTCTTCCAACAAGTGACGAACGGGATTTGCGAATCCATAACTGTTTTGATAGATGGTTATTGGATATTTTAAAATGGTGCGTAAAGAAACGCTTTTCTGTTTAGCAAGAGAATGGTTTTTGGAAATAGCGATATAGAGTTTGTCTTCGTAGATGGGGAAAACAGCAAAATTGGGATCCGAGTTTGGGAGCAAATCAAAAGAGGCTAATAAGCCTAATGCTGGAGTAAACTCTTCTTTTATTAAGGCGATGATTTCGTTGCTTTCTTTTTCGATAAGCATTGGCTGCACAGCGGGGCATACGTGATTAAATCGCTTCATAATATTTGGGATAAAAGCGTTGCCAACCGCTGGCGGGAAAAAGATTAATAATTCTTCTTTTTCTTCTTTTAATGCATCTTCAGCAAGATTCATTTTAGCCAGTGTATCATCGAGCTTCAAAAGAACTTCTTCTGCTGTTTTGCGCAGGATCTGGCCATTTTCTGTTAAAGACATACCGCGCGCGTGTCGATGAAACAGAGGGCAGCCAATTTCATCTTCGAGTTTAGTCATTGATACATTCATAGCCTGTTGGGAAATATGCGCTTGTTCACTGGCTTTGTTAATGGAACCGTGTAGGTCGATCAGTATGAGATAACGTAATTGGTCAATGTTCATACAAATTCCTCCATCGTATTAATTTATTACAATTGACCGATGTTTTGCAGCTGTCATAGTACTATGACAGCTGCTTTTTTATTTCACCAAGCGATAGATCGCATCGGCAAAGATAGCGGTGGCTGCTTCGAGGTCCGCGAGAACGAGGCTTTCGTTTGGTTGGTGGATGACGACATCGCTGTCGGGCATGGTCATGCCGTAGGCGACGGCGTGGGGGATGATGTGGGCGTAGGTGAGGCCGCCGATGGAGAGGGGCTTGGCAGGGTTGCCGGTGTGGTCGCTGTAGACGTCAAGCAGGGTGGTAACGAGCGGGTCGTCCGCTGGGATGTAGTGAACATCTTTCATGCCTGTTGGTTCGCCGATGATGTGGCCATAGCGTTGGTGTAAAATGGCGAGGATGGTGTCGGCATTGGTGCCGCGTGGATAGCGAAGGTTGATAAGAACGCTGGCGTTTTCGCCATCGTAGTGGATGATGCCAGGGTTGACGCTGACGTCGCCCATGATGTCGTCGTGGTGGGCGATGCCGAGGCGTTCGCCGTAGAAGTCTTCGTGCAGGTCTTGTCCGAGAAAGCGCAGGAAGGCGTTGGCGTCGCCAAAATCGTAGTTGCAGAGGAAGGCGGCAAGGGTGGTAGCCGCATTGAGACCGACCTGTGGTTCCATGGCGTGAGCAGAGCGACCGTGGCAGCGCAGGGTGAGGTGGTTGTCGACAATGTCAGCATGGCCGCTGGCATCGCTTTCGCTCAGAAAAGCGTCCCAGGCATTAGCGAGCTCAGCGCAGCGATCGCTGGTGAGGGTGCAGCTGGCGTGTTCGGGCACGATGTTGGAG
>CALAKO010000099.1 GCA_937922955.1 uncultured Peptococcaceae bacterium
GTAGAGCATCGCCTTGCCAAGGCGAGGGTCGCGAGTTCGAATCTCGTTTTCCGCTTTTAAAAAATGCGACTGAACCAGTCGCTTTTTTTATATAATTTTATAGTAGATTTTTTTATAGTATGTTACTATAAGATTAAAAATAGAAAAGGCTCATTAGGAGGATCATTATGAAGGTAGAAAAGAAACAACTCGATAAGGTACAGGTGGAATTAACCATCGAAATTCCAGAAGACGAATTTAAGGAATTTGTTGAAAAAGCATATCGCGATCGTAAAGGTAAAATCAACATTCCTGGATTTCGTAAAGGTCATGCACCTCGTCAGTTGATCGAACAGTACTATGGGAAGGATTTCTTCTATTTTGATGCAGCAGAACTCTGCGTATTCCCTAAGTATGTTGATGCTATCAAAGAAAACGAAGACATCAAGCCAATTGCAGAACCAAAATTCGATGTCGTTACACTTGAAGCTGGCAAACCTTTTGTTTTCACTGCAACTGTTGACACCAAGCAGGAAATTACTCTTGGCGAATACATGGGCATTGAATTAGAAGCAATTGATACCACTGTTTCTGATGAAGATCTCCAAAAGGAAATCGATCACGCTCGTGAAAACACTGCCTTAATCGAAGATGTAGAAGATGAAAATGCAACCGTTGAAAATGGCGACATTGTTCTTCTTGACTTCTGCGGTAAAAAAGATGGCGTAGCATTCGAAGGCGGTACCGCTGAAAACTACGAACTGACCATCGGTTCAAACAGCTTCATTCCTGGCTTTGAAGAAGGTATGGTAGGCATGAAGGTTGGCGAAGAAAAAGATCTTGATCTGACCTTCCCAGAACAGTATCATGCTGCTGATCTTGCTGGCGCAGCCGTTGTATTCACCGTTAAAGTCAATGCTATCAAGCGCAAACAGCTTGCTCCATTGGATGACGATTTTGCAAAAGACGTCAGCGAATACGATACTTTAGACGAATACAAAGCACACCTGCGCGAAGATATGGAAAAACAGCGCAAAGAAGCTGCTGAAAATCAGTACAAAGGTAAAATTGCAGAAAAAGTAACCAATGATTCTGATGTTGTTGCCCCACAATCTATGGTGGAAAAAGAAGCTGAAGGGTATTTGAATGAAATGACCTACAATCTTCGTGCTCAGGGCATTGAAATTGATCAGTATCTCCAGTGGACCAACACCAATGAAGAAGATATGAAGAAAGAATTCGCTGAACGTGCAGAAGCTTCTGTGAAACAGCAGCTCGTTCTTAGCGAAATTGCTGAACGTGAAGAAATCACCGTTTCTGAAGAAGAACTCGATGCTGAAATGGAAAAACTTGCTAAGTTTTATCAGATGGAAAAAGATCAGCTGAAGCAGATCTTTATGGTACAGGGGCAGACCGAATCTTTGAGAAACAGCATTAAGTTCGAAAAAGTTATGAAGCTCCTGTTGGAAAAAGCCGTTATTAAGTAATTGTTACGACTTTCAGTAGACAGGAATATCGAAAGGAGTTTATAAATGAGCTATCTGGTACCTTATGTCATTGAACAAACGGGTCATGGGGAACGCTCCTATGACATTTATTCAAGATTGTTGAAGGACAGAATCATTTTCCTTGGCGGAGAAGTGACGGATGACTCTGCGAATGCAATCATTGCGCAACTTCTTTTCCTGGAAGCTGATGACCCAAAGAAAGACATCTACATGTATATCAATAGCCCTGGTGGTTCTGTTACTGCTGGAATGGCAATTTTTGATACAATGCAGTATGTAAAGCCAGACGTATGCACTTTCTGTGTGGGGATGGCGGCCAGTATGGGGGCATTTCTGCTTGCTGCTGGTGAAAAAGGAAAACGCTTTGCTTTGCCAAATAGTGAAATCATGATTCATCAGCCTCTTGGCGGCGCGCAGGGCCAGGCTACGGATATTGAAATCCATGCTAAACGTATTCTTGAAATTAAGGACAAGATGATTCGTATTTTGGCAGAACGTACAGGGCAGGACCCAGAAAAAGTGCGCCAGGATACTGAACGTGATTATTTCATGGAAGCAGCTGCTGCTAAGGACTATGGCTTGATCGATAAGGTCATTGAACGTCACTGAAGAATGGAGAACACTGATGAATAAAAACGAAGATCAGAATGAAGAAATTCGTTGTTCCTTTTGTGGCAAAACAAGAGACGAAGTTAACAAACTGATTGCAGGCCAAGGTGTTTATATTTGTGATGAATGTGTGAAAATCTGTGATGAAATATTGGCCGAAAGTGCCATTTCAGTACAAAAAGATTATTCACAGGAAAATGTTCTAAAGCCAGCAGATATTAAGGCTGTTCTTGATGAATATGTCATTGGCCAAGATGAAGCAAAAAAGGCTTTGTCTGTTGCGGTATATAACCATTATAAACGTATCAACTACATAGATGATGCGAGCAGTAAAGATGAAGTTGAGCTTCAGAAAACCAATATTTGCTTGATTGGGCCAACAGGCAGCGGGAAGACGCTGTTGGCCCAAACATTAGCACGTGTCCTTAATGTGCCATTTGCCATTGCAGATGCTACATCATTGACCGAGGCTGGGTATGTTGGCGAAGATGTTGAAAATATTCTTTTAAAACTCATCCAGGCTGCTGACTTTGACATGGATGCAGCTAGTCGAGGCATTATCTATATCGATGAAATTGATAAGATTGCGCGTAAAAGCGATAATCCATCTATTACACGAGATGTTTCTGGGGAAGGTGTTCAACAAGCTCTCTTAAAGATCATTGAAGGGACTGTTGCCAATATTCCACCGCAGGGGGGAAGAAAACATCCTCATCAGGAATTTATCCAGTTGGATACCACCAACATTTTGTTTATTCTCGGTGGTGCTTTTGATGGTATTGAAACCATCATTGATCGTAGAATCGGTAAAGGAAGCCTTGGTTTTGCCATAGATGCCGATGAGACTGCTGGCAAAGCACATCAAGATTTGCCGGTGATCAAGAAAATTGAGCCGGAAGATCTTCTGAAGTTTGGCTTGATTCCAGAGTTTATTGGGCGTGTGCCATATCTTGTTACATTGGAACAACTGGACAAGGAAGCGTTGATTCGTGTGCTTGTGGAACCAAAAAATGCTTTGGTAAAACAATACCAGAAGCTTTTTGAAATGGATCACGTAGAATTGGTTTTTGAAGATGATGCGCTTGATGCAATTGCAGAAGAAGCATTGAAGCGTAATACCGGTGCGCGTGGACTGCGAGCGATCTTGGAGAATGTCATGATGGATATTATGTTTGATATTCCTAGTCGCGATGATATTGTTCGTGTGCGTATTACAAAGGATGCCATTCTCGGCACAGGTTCATCTATTCTGGAGTATAAATAAGAGTACAAAAGGCTTTGCAAGGGGTTCTTTGCAAAGCCTTTTTGAATAAGGAAGTGATAAAATGAGCGCAGTAAGAAGCCAGAGCGGTGTAGTGGTACCATTACGTCAGTTGGTGCCGCTTCCAGGAACGACTATTACAGTGGACATTGGACGCACAATTTCGAAAAATGCCGTGAACCATGCACAGGAACGGGACAAGGAAATTTATTTATTTACACAAATTGATCCGAATTCCGAAGTTCCAACTTTAGAAGAGCTGTATCCTGTTGGTGTATCGGCGTTGGTGCAAAAAGTTGAAAGAAATACTGCGATCAATGGTTATAAGATTACCGTTGATATTGTTTCACGTGTACAAATTTTACAATTAGACAATCAGGATGAATTATTAACAGCTCGTGTTTTTCAGCTTTCGGATGAATACAGTAGTGAAGCCGCTTCGACGCTTGCGGAACAGTCTGAAGGCCGGCTGAATACCGAATTGCTGAAATTTAATCGTTTAACCAGAAAGCTGAGCGCGGCACAGTTGACC
>CALAKO010000100.1 GCA_937922955.1 uncultured Peptococcaceae bacterium
AGACAGCCATTTGGGAGATTTTATCGAAGACGAAGACGCACCGGCACCAGACGAAGCTGCTAGTTATATTCTGTTAAAGGAACAGTTGGAAGAAGTGTTAGAAACGTTGACCCCAAGAGAAGCGAAAGTATTGCGTTTACGTTTTGGGTTAGACGATGGCCGTTCTAGAACTTTGGAAGAAGTGGGACAAGAGTTTGGTGTTACTCGTGAACGTATTCGCCAGATCGAAGCCAAAGCTTTGCGTAAGTTGAGACATCCAAGCAGAAGTCGCAAGCTGAAAGATTACCTTGACTAGTCTATTGTTTTGAGCTATAATGTCTAGGATGCGTGGCATCATGGGCCTATAGCTCAGCGGCAGAGCATCCGGCTCATAACCGGACGGTCCTTGGTTCGATGCCAAGTGGGCCCACGAAGGGTGTTTCAGTTTGACTGAAACACCCTTTTTTGTTTCTTAAAGAAAGGGTTTTACATGGAAACTTTGAAATCTTTTGAGG
Organism: uncultured Peptococcaceae bacterium; assembly: GCA_937922955.1. Lineage (GTDB taxonomy): Bacteria > Bacillota > Peptococcia > Peptococcales > Peptococcaceae > UMGS1590. The sequence goes on from CALAKO010000100.1 coordinate 495, forward strand.
AAACGATTGCATTAGGAAAAAAGATCGGCCAAGTTTTAAAGCCAGGTGACGTACTATTTCTGCAAGGCGATTTGGGCGCAGGAAAGACCACCTTTACTCAAGGGCTGGCTGAAGGATTAAATATAAAGGAATGTGTTAATAGTCCGACCTTTGTGTTAATCAGTGAGTACCTCTCCGGTCGTTTGCCTTTGTATCATATGGATTTGTACCGTATTGAAGAAGAAACACAATTATTCGATCTTGGCGTGGAAGACTATTTTTTTGGTAATGGCGTATGTGTTGTTGAATGGCCAAACATTGCCGAAGCGTTCTTTCCAGAATCCTACGCTATTTTTCGTTTAAGCCATATGGGTCATGAACGTGGAATAGAATTGATGATAGAAGGTCGATGTGAACATATTAAGGAAGCATACAATGAATATTTTAGCCTTTGATACAGCAAGCTCCACAGGAGCGGTTGCTATTATGATAGATGGGCGTGTGGTTGCTCATACACAATTGAATATAGGCCTTACTCATTCGGAGCAATTATTGCCGACAATTCATCAATTGATGCAAATGACAGGAACAGATGTCAGTTCTTTGGATGCCTTGGCGATCACCTCGGGGCCAGGATCGTTTACTGGATTGCGCATTGGATTTTCTACTGCGAAAGGCATGGCACTAGGCCTAAGAAAACCGTTGATTCCAATCTCAACACTGGATGTCTTGGCGCAAAATGGTGCAGGTATTGAAGGTTTGATTGTTCCAATTATGAATGCGAGAAGACAACAGGTCTATACTGCAGTATATCACTCTGATGGACATCAAATTACTAGAAAAAGTGACTATCAAGCGATTGCAATGACGGATCTTTTAAATGAAATACAGTCGTTGTCTGAGCCGCAAGCGGTTTATTTTACTGGGGATGGTGTTGATGTCTTTTCAAAAGAGATCGTTGACCAACTTGGCGAAAAAGCAGTTTTGGCAGAAGGTTGCAGAAAATATGTGTGTGCGGATACGCTTGCTTTACTAGCTGAAGAATGCATTGATGAATGGAAAGACTTGCATGGAATGCGAGTAGAACCAATGTATTTGCGTGAATCTGAGGCCGTTGTTAAGTGGCGTGAGCAGCACCCGGGAGAGCAGCTTGAAGATTAATGAATGTAAAAATGTAGTTCAATATGAGCTGCTCGCAAAGCTTGAAAAAGAATGCTTTGCCGAGGAATCTTGGTCCTTGGAAAGTATCGGAGAACTGCTGAAAGCGTCTATTCGTCAGGGATTTCTTCTGCAAGACAATGATCGAGTCGTCGGTTATGTGATCTTGACCTGTTATGAGCATGAAGCTGAAATCGAGCGCATTGGCATTGCTTTGCCATATCGCCAAAAAGGCTTGGGGAAATTTTTGCTGCTTAATATTCTAGATATTTTGGAGCTAGAGCGTTGCTTTTTAGACGTAAGTGTTGTAAACTCTGGAGCAATAAAACTCTATGAATCTTGTGCGTTTCAAGTGATAGGGAAGAGATCGGCCTATTATCGCAACGGAGCAGATGCACTTTTAATGGAATGGAAGAGGAAAAATGAGTGAATTAAAAAGTTTGATTTTGGCCATAGAGTCAAGCTGCGATGAAACAGCTTGTGCGGTCATTAAGGATGGACAGGAGATCTGCTCAAATGTTGTTTCCACCCAAATCAAAATCCATGAAAAATTTGGCGGAGTGGTTCCTGAAGTAGCATCTCGTAAGCATTTAGAATATATTGATGTTGTTATTGAAGAAAGCCTCCGTGAAAGTGGCTATTCTTTCGCGGATTTGGATGCAATTGCTGTTACAATGGGGCCTGGGCTTATTGGTGCATTGCTTGTGGGCTTAAGTACAGCGAAAGGTTTGGCGTATGCACTAAACAAACCACTGATCGGCGTCCATCATATCGAAGGCCATATTTATGCAAACTTTTTAGCAAACCCAGATATCACCTTGCCTTGTATTTGCTTGGTTGTGTCGGGTGGGCACACGAATATTGTGAAAATATCCGACCATGGTAACTATGAAATACTTGGGCAAACGGTGGATGATGCTGCAGGCGAAGCTTTTGACAAAGTTGCAAGAGCCATTGGCTTAGGTTATCCTGGTGGACCGAAAATTGATGCGTTGGCAAAAGAAGGTAACGCTAAAGCAATTGATTTTCCTCGTGCTAAACTTAATGAGCCGTTGAATTTCAGTTTTAGTGGTTTGAAATCCGCTGTCTTGAATTACCTGAATCAAGCTGAAATGAAACAGGAAACAATTGATCGAAGCGACGTTGCTGCGAGCTTTCAAGAGGCTGTTGTTGATGTACTCGTAGAGCACACCATGAAAGCAATGGAAGAGCATGGCATTCATACATTGCTTTTGGCTGGTGGTGTGTCCGCTAATTCTCGTATTCGTGATCGTTTTCAGCAAGCTTGTAAGGAAGCAAATTACCAATTATTTTATCCACCTCTTTCATTATGTACAGATAATGCAGCGATGATTGGCGCTGCAGCCGCTTATAAGTATGATAGAAATGAATTTGCAGGATATGATTTAAATGCTGTTGCACAACTGCCGTTTTCCGAGTATGTTATCAGTATGAAAGAATCGTGTGAATAGTTGTTGTAGAAAGGAGGCCGCAAAATGAAAATTAATTTGATTAACGATGACCAGCTGCAGATTATTGTAACGAAGAAGGATATGTTTGGGAGAGACATGAGAGCTTTGTTTAAAGACATCATCGAACAGGCGCGGCTTCAATTTGGATTTGAAGTGGTTCATAATACAAGCTTAATGGTGGAGGCTTATCCTCTCTCAGAAGAAAGCATGATTTTGACTATTACAAAAATCAATAATGAGAACATTGACTTTGATTTGATAGCGTCAGGAGCTTTACAAGACGAACCGTGGGCTGTCTTTGAATTTAATGAATTGGACGATGTCATTGAATTGGCGCAGCTTGTTGGAAGTGGGGCAGATTGTGAAAGTGATTTGTACAAATACAATGAGCGCTATGGTTTGTACATTCAAGATGTGAACAGCGTCAATGAGAGCCTGCGTGGTCATTTTGTTGAATATGGGGAAATGTCCCAAATGACCAAAGAGTTTCTTGATGAACATGGTCAGCTGTTGTTGAGGAAAAATGCTTTAACAGTATTGGGAAATTTATAAAAAAGGGCACTGTATACAGCTTGGTATACAGTGTTTTTTTGGGAGAATAACTATGAATGAACAACAGATAAAAATCCTTGAAATCCTTAATGATCAGTATGGAAATATTGGTTCTGGTTTAAATTTTCATACGCCTTTTGAATTATTAGTTGCAACCATTCTTTCTGCTCAGTCTACGGATGTACGTGTTAACATGGTCACACCAGGATTATTTGAAAAATATCCGACGGCTTTTGAGATGAGCCAGGTTTCTGAAGACGTTTTAGCACAAGAAATTAATTCTATTGGCCTTTATAGAAATAAAAGTAAGAGTATTATAAAAGCGTCCAAGATCCTTGTCGAAAAATATAATGGCGAAGTGCCAAATGATCGGGCACTGCTGCAAGAATTGCCTGGAGTTGGTCGCAAAACGGCAAATGTTGTTTTATGCAATGCTTTTCATATTCCCGCTTTTGCAGTAGACACGCATGTTTTTCGTGTATCACAGCGTTTGGGCTTTGCAAATCATAAAACGGTTGAAGGCGTCGAACAACAATTGATGGCTGTTTTGCCTAGTGAGTTATGGTGCGACTCGCATCATTTGTTTATATGGCATGGCAGAAAAGTCTGCAAAGCACAGAAGCCGCAATGTGAAACTTGCTGTGTCAAAGAACTTTGTCCTTATATTGAGGGAATTGATAATTCGAAATGATTAAAAAAATCGAAATATTTCTCTGTTTTGACTATACAATCAAATGATTACATGCTACAATTGCAATGGTACATTGGAGGAATGTGGCATGAGAGACCGAGCAATATTTACGCTCCTTCATGATGCTTGGGGAGAAGCCAGCAATGAAAGCATTCGTCTAGTAATGATGAAATGTTCAGCAGAAGAGCTGGCTAGGAATGATGTGAATAGTTTTAGTCGCTTCATACCGGAAATACCACGAGAAAAATGGCAATCGTGGTGTGACTATTTTTCGATGGAGCGTCTTTCTTTACGAGAAAAATTGTTAGAGAATATGGACATTCAGATTCTTCTATATATTGATCCAGAATACCCTGAATGTTTGAAGACTGTCTATAAGCCACCAAGTGTACTTTACATTAAAGGGCGATTTGAACGCTCCAATTTAAATATAGGAATGGTAGGCAGTCGACGTGCGACCGCTTACGGAAAAAACGTTGCCTATACCTTGGCGAAAGAGCTTTCAAACGAAGGGGTCTGCATTGTTAGCGGCTTAGCTAAAGGCATTGATGTGAATGCTCATAAAGGCGCATTGGAAGGCACGGGCGGAACGATTGCTGTATTAGGCTGTGGTATTGATCGCATATATCCTAGGGAGAATCAAAAAATGTATGAAGGGATTCTTCAGCATCCAAAGAGTGCAATCCTTTCAGAGTGGCCTTTGGGCGCTCCAGCGACAGCTTGGCATTTTCCTGCTCGCAATAGAATTATTGCAGGGCTGTCAGATGGTTTAGTGGTTGTGGAAGCGGCTCAAAAGAGCGGATCGCTTATAAGTGCTGGATATGCTTTAGAATATGGAAAAGAAGTGTTTGCTGTTCCGGGGATGATAACAAGCCCTGAATCAGTAGGGTGTCATCGTTTAATCAAAGACGGGGCAAAATTAGTATCCAATGTAAAGGATGTTTTGGAAGAGTTTGGTCAGCTGGAGTTATTTAAAGAGCCTAAAACTGTTTCTTCAAAAAGAACATTTTCTCCAGATGAGCAAAAAGTATATGATGTATTGAGCAGTATACCGCAAAGCGTGGAGGAAATATGTTTGCTGGCAAAATTGCCGGTGCATATTGTTAACAGTGTACTGCTGGAATTTGAATTAGAAGATATCGTTTTACAAGATTATGGAAGACGATATTCAAAAATTTAACGTTGAGTTAGAGGTATTGCTTTTATGACACAAACGCTAGTTATTGTTGAATCACCTGCTAAAGCGAAAACCATTAAACGATATTTAGGCAGAGATTATACTGTTGCTGCTTCAATGGGGCATGTAAGAGATCTGCCAAAAAGCCAGTTTGGCGTCGATGTGGATCATGATTTTGAAGTGAAGTACATCAACATTCGAGGCAAAGGTCCTTTAATCAAGGATTTAAAAAAGGCCGCAAAAAAAGCAGACCGTGTATTCTTGGCAAGTGACCCTGACCGCGAAGGGGAAGCTATAGCATGGCACTTACAGTATATTCTTGGAATATCGCCAGACAGCAAATGTCGCGTATCTTTTAATGAGATCACGAAAGACGCTGTAAAAAAGGCGATAAAAGAACCAAGAGAGATTGATATGGACCGTGTTGATGCCCAACAAGCAAGGCGTGTATTAGACCGCATTGTTGGTTATAAATTAAGCCCGCTCCTATGGCGAAAGGTGAAGAAAGGGCTTAGTGCAGGTCGTGTTCAATCTGTTGCATTACGCTTGATTTGTGAACGTGAAAAAGAAATCTTAGATTTCATTCCGGAGGAATATTGG
>CALAKO010000101.1 GCA_937922955.1 uncultured Peptococcaceae bacterium
TCTTCGGTCAGAAGAATGTCTTCGGCGTCAGTGGTTTCGAGGCGATGGCCGCCTTTGATGACGACGTTTTTTACACCCATTGCTTGGATTTTTTTTGCCGCAGTGAGAAGGTCGTCGACGTTGGTGATGGTCATGCCAGTGATGACTTCCGCTTCTGGCAGATTTGGTGTCAATACTGTTGCTAGAGGCAGAATTTCCTTAACGAGGGTGGCGCTGGCTTCGTCTTCCATGAGGGCCGCGCCGCCTTTAGCGATCATGACGGGATCAACAACCACTGGAATCTCTGGGTGCTTGCGCAGTTCTGCAGCAACAGCGCGCATGATGTCCGCATCAGGCAGCATGCCGGTTTTAAGGGCACCGATTTCGAAATCGCTGAAGACAGAGTTCATTTGCTCGTTGACGAAATCGACAGGTACTTTGTGGATTCCTTGCACGCCGAGAGTGTTTTGTGCAGTGACAGCAACGATGACAGAGGTGCCGAATACACGGCGTTCCTGAAAGGTTTTCAGGTCGGCCTGAATGCCAGCACCGCCGCCGCTGTCACTGCCGGCGATGGTGAGTGCTTGAGGAACAGGTTTTGCTTGATAAGACATGGTTCATTCTCCTTTTTTCAAATAATAATGAGATTAATCCTTGAATTTGTCCAGCAAGCCGCGCGCTTTGAATGCTTTCAGCAGCAGTGCCGATGCGACAGCGCCGACAAACGTGGAAAGAAAGAAACTTGGTACATAGCCAAAGATGGCAACTTTGGCGCCGAGGAATGGCCAGGCCATGAGCGCAGCCACCATGGCACCCAGAATACCAGTGCCGAACACTTCGCCCACAGCTGCACCAGCCAGATTGTGGAAGCGGCGGTAGATGATGCCAGCGAGGAAGGCGCCAATCATGCTGCCTGGAAAGGCCAGGATGGAGCCGGTACCGGTCATGTTACGAATCAGCGAGGTGATAAACGCACAGCCAGTGGCGTACCATGGTCCCAGGGTAACAGCCGTGACGACATTCATAAAGTGTTGCACGGGCGCGGCTTTTGCAAGGCCAACAGGAATGACGATAAAGGAATTAAAGATCACGCTGATGGCGATGAATAAACCGGCAATGACAATCTTTTTTGTGTTGTTCATGTAAGACAATGCTCCTTTCAATAAAAAAACGCCTGTGCACAAGTCACAGGCGTTCATTAGAATCGATTCACTTTCCTACGCTGGTATGAGCCAGATCAGGTTCAAGGAGTGCACTCTCAGTCCGATTGACGGACGCCCCCAGTGTTCTATGGCTATAGTATACCATTGATGGCCATTTTTTTACAGATGAAATGTAAAAAAATGTAAAACCAGCGTTGTTGCATAAATTATGCGTGATTAGGATAGTTTGCTTTGCGTGTAAAGTTTAGCGCCGCCGCCAATGTTGATGGCGTCAATGCCGTTCTGCTGCAGAATGCGAGAAGCGATGTGGCCGCGCAAACCAATCATGCAGGAAACATAGATAGGACGATCGTTAGGCACTTCGCTGATGCGCTTGCGCAACTCTGGAAGCGGGATTTGAATGGTGGATGGCAGTGGCACCTTTTCAATTTCTTTTTTGCCGCGTACGTCGAGCACGGTGGCACCGCTGGCGAGCAGGGCTTCAATGTGTGGCACATCGTCGAAATATGCTTCACCATTGGCGATGTTTTCGGCGATATAACCGGCATAGTTGACAGCGGATTTTGCGGTATTGAATGGTGGAGCATAGCACAGTTCCACATCAGCCAGGTCATAGACGCTCATGTTGCCAGCAATGGCCGTTGCAATGACATCGATGGTTTTATCAATGCCCATATCCTGACCGACCGCCTGGGCACCATAAATCTTACCATCTTCTGGCGCATAAAGTACCTTCAGGCTGATTTGAGAAGCACCTGGATAGTAGGTTGCGTGGTTGGCTGGATAGAGGTGGATGGAGCGATAGTCCACATTCATTTGGCGCAGCTGTTTTTCATTTTTTCCGGTGGATGCGGCCTGCACCTTAAAGACGCGTACAATAGAGCTGCCAAGACTGCCGCGATAATGTTTGTCCTTGCCGCAGATGATGTCAGCAACCATGCGGCCCATACGGTTGGCAGGACCTGCTAATGGAATTTGAACTTTTTCGCCAAAGATGCAGTCGATGGTTTCGATGGCATCGCCGATGGCGTACACATCCTCAGCGCCGGCAACGCGGAACTGATCATCGACCACAATGGCTCCGCGGGCATTGGTAGCTAAGCCAGCTTCTTTGATGAGTCCGGATTCTGGGCGCACGCCAATGGCGAGCACTGTCAAATCCGTATCAATGCGTGATCCATCGGCCAGTACAACCGTCTTGCCGTCGTTTTCAAAGCCTTGTATGCCAGTACCCAGGGTCAACTGTACGCCATTTTTGCGCAGTTCAGCAGCGATGAGAGTGGCCATTTCTGGATCCAGCGAGGTCATCACTTGGTCTGCAGCTTCAACCAAATGCACGGACAGTCCCTTGTGCACGAGATTTTCTGCCATTTCCAGACCAATGAAGCCGCCGCCGACAACCACCGCTGTTTTTGGCGCCTGAGCATCCATAAAGCCTTTCAGTGCATCCACGTCTGCAATGTTGCGAATGGTGAAAATGCGTTCTCTGGCAGCGTCAAGGCCATCCAGATTTGGCACGATTGGAGAAGCACCCGGAGAAAGCACCAGCGCATCGTAGCGTTCCTCACGGGTTTCACCGCTTGTCAGATCGGTGACGGTCACTGTTTTTTCAGCAGGGTGAATGGCTGTGACCTCAGTTTTTGTGTGAATCTCCAGATTGAACCAGGCGTTCATGGTTTTTACATCCTGCACCAGCAGCTGCTCGCGTTTTGGAATAACCCCACCGATGTAATATGGAAGGCCGCAGTTTGCAAAAGAAATGTATTCACCACGCTCAAAGAGGACAATTTCTGCTTGTTCATCCATGCGACGCAGGCGTGCTGCGCAAGAGGCACCACCAGCAACCCCGCCGACAATTAAAATACGTTTAGCCAAAATAAAAACTCCTTTCAATGTAATTTCTCTGAATATAATTATACGATAAAATTCCTGCGCAGAATAGTCTTTTTCTTCATAGGACTTCTAATGTCTAAAATAAGTGGGCGGTAAGCGTTATAAATGGCTGCTTACAACAATTTTATGCAAGGACCTATGCCCTTGGCACAAAAAACGGCATAAATGCATTTGAATAAAAGTGATTCTTTTGCACCAAGCTTTTTTAGTCGCATTATTACCAAAAAAGACTGGAGTGAGAAAAGAAAAAACTGTTTGAATTTTATGTTAACAAAGCCGTTTTTTAAGGTTGCTTATTTTTAAATAACGTCTCATAATAGTTTTTTTCTAAACATTATTTCGTTATATTTTTACTGACGCTGCGGCTGTTTTTTACGGAAACAGTGATTTGTGAGCACTTTTTTGGAAGGTGTGAAAAAGATATGTTGCATTTTTTCAACATAATTATAAGAAATACGGTCTTGACGCATCCGCGATTGTTTATGATAATAATAACGAAGAACAATGGATTTGGTCTTATGCGTTCGAAAATAACCTTTGAAATAGTCTGAAAATTATTGTAAGATAAAAGAGGACAATTTGTAATTGTGTCGCACAATTACAGATTATTTTCGGCGCGAAGACGCCAAAAGGTATGAGTTGTTTAAATCTCAATATTAAATGAGGTGGGAGAAACATGTCAGAAGAAAGATTTGAAGTGATCGTCATTGGCGGTGGCTTAGCAGGTTTGTCTGCGGCATATCGTCTCTCCAAAGCAGGCCGTAAGGTTCTCGTTTTGGAAAAGGCCCCTTACAGTGGTGCAAAGAATGTATCCGGCGGCCGTATCTATACCTACGCTCTTGACAAGCTCATGGGTGACGAATGGAAAAAAGATGCTCCGCTTGAACGTGAAATCAATCAGGAATACCTGATGATGATGAACGACGAAGATGCTGTCATCATTGATACAACGACCAATGCACTGGGCAACCAGTCTTACAGCGTTCTGCGTGAAAAATTTGATAAATGGCTCGCTAAGAAGGTTGAAGAAGCTGGCGGTCTTGTTATCGGTGGTGCTTGCGTAGATGGCCTCATCCGCAAGGATGGCCGTGTTTGCGGTGTTACCGTTGGTAAAGAAGAACTCGAATGTGATCTCGTTATTGATGCAGAAGGTGTTAACGCCATCGTTGCTGAACGTGCAGGCGTTATCGATCCAATCCGTCTTGAAAACATCGCAGTTGGTATCAAATCCGTCATTCGTCTGAAAGAAAGCGTTATCAACGACCGCTTCAATACCGACAGTGACAAGGGTGCCGCTCTCCTCGGTATGGGTTCTGCAAACCAGGGCATCTTTGGTGGTCTCTTCATGTACACCAACAAAGACACCATTTCCATCGGTTTGGTACAGGATTCCAAGACCTGGAAAGAAAGCGGCCTCCATCTGCCAGATGCAATGGAAGCATTGAAAGAACATCCAGTCATCGGTAAGTACATCGATGGCGGCGAATTGGTTGAATACACCGCTCACTTGATTCCAGAAGGCGGCTATGATTCCTTCTCCGAATTCTGCGGCGATGGGATCCTCGTTACCGGGGATGCTGCTGGTCTCTGCTTGAACCGTGGTTACACCGTTCGTGGTATGGACTATGCCATCATGAGTGGTATCGCAGCTGCTGAAACTGCTGAACAGGCACTTGCTAAAGGCATCTTCACAAAAGATTTCCTGAGCATGTATACCGCACGTCTTGAACATAACACCCTGAATGACTTCAAGACGCTGAAGAAAGCGCATCACTACATGGCTAACAGCGAACATCTCTTCACAACCTACCCAGAACTCGCTATCAGCGCTCTGCAGAGCATGTATAAAGTTGATGGCGGTGCCGCTCAGGGCGTTGCGAAGACCATCGTAAAAGGTTTGCCTAAGGTCAAAGTGTTTAGCGTAGCAAAAGATGCAATCAAGGGGGTATTATCATTATGATGAAAAAACTGAATATGGACGACCGTCTTGCGGCCGACCGTTTCGACAGTGATGACGAAAACGCACACATCGTCATTGATAAAGAAGCATGCCGTACCTGCACTCATCGTGCTTGCACCTATAGCTGCCCTGCCGAACGTTACAAATGGGATGAACTCAACGACATTATGACGTTTGACCATGTCGGTTGCCTCGAATGCGGGAACTGCCGTCTTGTTTGCGAACGTCTCAATGAACGTCGTCCTGGCTATGACTGGAACTACCCAACTGAAGGGCATGGTTTCCTTTCTAAGCAAGGCTAATTAAGCAAGAGATCGTTGTTAATTCATTTTCGAATAACGAAGAAAGAGGAGCAGTGAACTATGAGAATCTTAGCATGCGTTAAACAGGTTCCGGATACCTCCGAAATTAAGGTCGATCCAGTAACCAATACCCTGATTCGTAAAGGGGTACCAAGTATTGTTAACCCAATGGACTTAAATGCAGTTGAAACTGCAGTTACACTTAAGGAACAGAATCCAGATACCACCATTACCCTTCTGAGCATGGGGCCTCCTCCAGCAGAAGAAGCTCTGCGTGAATGCCTCAGCATGGGCTGCGACGATGCTTTCTTGCTGACTGACCGTGCATTTGGTGGTGCTGATACCTATGCAACCAGTTATTCCCTCTACGTTGCAACCAAATACATCGAAGAGTTGAAGGGCGAAAAATTCGACCTCATCATCTGCGGTATCATGGCTGTCGACGGGGATACCGGTCAGGTTGGCCCAGAATTGGCTGAACACCTCGGCATTCCTCAGGTTACCTATTGCATCGGCGCTGAATTGAAAGGCGATAAGATCGTTACCAAGCGCGCTCATGAAATGGGTTATGAAGTGCTCGAATCCCAGCTTCCATGCCTCTTGGCAGTTACCAAGGACATCAACAAACCACGTCGTGGTAGTGTTCGTGGTAAGATTGCTGCTAAGCGTGCAAAAGTTGAATGGATTTCTGCTGACATGCTGGGCGATGCACTTGACCGTACCAGAATCGGTCTGAAGGGTTCCCCAACCAACGTTCGCAGCGCACATCCACCAAAAATGCGCACCCGTGGCGAAGACGTTACTGGTAAGGACGCTAAGGAATCTGTTGCCAACTTGATGGCAAAACTGACTGAAAACAACTTAATCTGAGGGAGGCTGAAAAAACATGGATTTGAAAGAATACAAGAACCTTTGGGTCTTCATTGAACAGGAAAACAATGAACCTAAAAACGTCGGCCTCGAACTTTTAAATGAAGCAAGACGTATGGCTGGCGAATGCGGCCAGGAAGTTTGGGCTATGGTTATCGGCGAAGATAACAAGAAATGCATCGAAGAAGCTGCTGCTTATGGCGCAGACAAGGTTGTTTCTGTTGAAGGCCCAGAATTCGCACATTACGGCACCGAAGCTTATTCTCAGGCTGTTATCGAACTGATCAATAAGCATAAACCATCCGCTATCCTCTTTGGCGCAACCTTCAATGGTCGTGACCTGGGTCCAAAAGTTGCCTGCAACATGCACACCGGTTTGACCGCTGACTGCACCGAATTGGAAATCGATAAAGATGGCGTTGTAACCTGGATCCGTCCAGCTCTTGGCGGTAACCTCATGGGTCACATCTATTGCCCTAACACCCGTCCTCAGATGGGTACTGTACGTCCAGCCGTATTCAAGAAAGCTGAACGTCAGGATGGACGCAAAGTTCCAGTTATCAACGAAAAAATCGTTATCAAGCCAGAAAACCTCCGTACCAAATTCCTCGAATTTGTGCAGACCGTTGATGATGGCGCAGTTCGCATCGAAGATGCTAACATCATTGTTTGCGGTGGCCGTGGTCTTGGTAAAGGTGAAAACTTCAAACTTCTGCAAGATCTCGCTGATGCACTCGGCGGTGTTGTAGCAGGTAGCCGTAAGACCGTTGACGCTGGTTGGATGCCAGTTGCTCAGCAGGTTGGTCAGACCGGTAAAACCGTTAACCCTGATATCTTCATCTCTGTTGGTATCAGCGGCGCTATCCAGCACCAGGTTGGTATGGAAAAATCCGGTACCATCATTGCGATCAACAATGATCCAGAAGCTCCTGTATTTGAAATTGCCACCTATGGTATCGTTGGCGACCTCTTCCAGGTTGTTCCAGCTCTGACCGAAGCGGTTAAAGAATACAAGAAAAGCAAATAATAACACTCATACCTGATTCATTGAAGGCCCTCTGCAGCACTACGGCAGAGGGCCTTTGCATGTGTTTACTACAGGTTTGCCGATGATTGGCTGATATTGAAAGTTGATCATTGGTTTATGAGAAAATGTGAATGGGGCTGACGCGTAAACAATGTTTGTTTATGCGTCAGCCCCATTGTTATTATCGGCGAATCTGATCGGTAAGGATCATGGCGCCTTTGCGTGGAATACGTGACGAAGGTTTTATGCTCCAGAAAATCAAATTCATTAGGAGCACAATCAGAAGAACAGCACTGAGAGATACCCAAAAGCCCATGTTGAATCTCCATAGTGTGGTAGTGCCGAAAATTTTCAACCAGATGGAAGTCCAGTTCATCGTCATAGAAAACAGCTCCTTTCAGTGATGACGTTATAACAATTCATGGTAGTGATGTACGTAAGCTTTCTTGAGGCTGGTCGCCAGCATCATATAAAGAAGGATGCATGGTACGAGGTAAGCGAAATAGGCTGCTGGCAATGCAACAAAACCAAGTTCTGTGCCGAGTGGCGTAAATGGGATGATGGTTAGTACTGCAATCCCGGTAAGCGTGAGTAAAGTTAGTGGAGCAGAAGCGCGGCTCTGAATGAATGGCAGCTTTGGTGTGCGAATCATGTGGATGACAAGGGTCTGGCTCCACATGGACTCCACAAACCAGCCTGCTTGGAACATTCCCATGTAAGCAGCCTGCATCTGCAATAATTGTGCGCCGCTGAAATGGTTGGCGAGATCATTGTAGAGAATGCCGTGAGAGACAAACAGCGGACAAAAAACAAAGTACATAAAGATGTAGGTGGTGAAGTCAAAAATGGAACTGGTTGGCCCGAGCCAGATCATAAAGCTGCCGACGGATGACGCATCCCATTTGCGTGGGACGCGGAGAAATTCTTCGTCGACGTTGTCCCATGGAATGGCCGTGCATGAGAGATCATAGATCAAATTGAGAAGAATCAAATGAATGCTTTCCATAGGCAGGAAAGGCAAGAGCGCCGAGGCTGCAAGCACTGAGAACATATTGCCAAAATTGGAAGAGGCGGTCATTTTGATGTATTTAATCATATTGGCGTAGGTCTTTCGGCCTTCAATGATGCCTTGTTCAAGAACCATAAGATCTTTTTCCAATAGAATGATGTCTGCCGACTCTTTGGCTACGTCTACTGCGGTATCCACAGAAATGCCGATGTCTGCGGACTTCATGGCGGCGGCGTCGTTGATGCCGTCGCCCATGAATCCGACGGTGTGGCCAGCCTCACGCAGCACAGAAACAATGCGTGCTTTTTGATCTGGCGTGAGTTTGGCGAACACGTCGGTGGTTCGAGCAATTCTGGCTAATTCACGGTCGCTCATTTTTTCAATGTCAGCACCGAGAAGCATATTGCGCACTTGCATACCAACTTGTTTACAGATGGTGCGTGTGACTTTTTCGTTGTCGCCAGTGAGAATTTTTGTGGTGACACCGTGGGCTTTTAGGGCTTGGATGGCACTGGCAGTCGTTTCTTTTGGTGGATCAAGAAAAGCCAGATATCCGAGCAAGACCATGTCGCACTCATCTTTAACACCAAAGGTGTCGATAGGTGATGGATTGCTCTTCTGTGCCAGAGCGAGCACACGGAAACCGCGTTCATTGAGAGCGTCAACGGTTTTCATGATGCGCTGGCGAATGCCTTCGGTCAATGGTTGAACGGCACCATCGCATTCTGCGTGGCTGCAAATATTGAGCATTTCTTCGACGGCGCCTTTTGTGACCATCTGCGTTTTACCAGTTTTGTCCTGTACAACGGTGGAGAGGCGTCGGCGTGTAAAATCGAAGGGAATTTCATCCACTTTGATATAGGCTTCCGAAAGATCGGTCAGGCGTGGGTCACTGGCTTCTTCTTCCTCGGTTTTGTGAATGATGGCCAGGTCCATGAGGTTTTTATAGCCTGTTTGAAAGTAACTGTTCAGATAGGCGTGACGCAGAACACGAGTATCGTCCTCGCCGTTGATGTTCATGTGGTACTCTAAAACAACTTTGTCTTGGGTGAGAGTGCCTGTTTTATCGGTGCAAAGAATATCCATGGCGCCAAAATTTTGGATAGAATTGAGGTTTTTGACGATGGTTTTCTTTTTGCTCATGGAGACGGCACCTTTTGCCAGGCAGGTGGTGACGATCATTGGCAGCATTTCTGGTGTCAGGCCGACGGCAATAGAAATGCCAAAAAGAAAGGCTTCCAGCCAATCGCTTTTGGTGATGCCGTTGATAAAGAACACCAGGGGCACCATAACGAGCATGAAGCGAATAAGAACCCAGGAAACCGCATTGACACCTTTGGTAAAGCTGGTTTCAACGGCTTCGCCAGAGATGGAAGCGGCCATATTGCCGAAGAGCGTATGATCGCCGGTACGAACGACCACCGCTGTGGCACTGCCTGAAACAACGTTGCTGCCCATGAAGGCGATGTTGCAGTAATCGGTGATGGTGTTGGGGGTTACGTTGGTGTAGTGTGGTGTTTTTTCGATGGGTTCGCTTTCGCCGGTCAGACTGGCTTGGCTGACGAATAAATCTTTGGCATCCAGGAGACGAACATCGGCTGGAACCATGTCGCCCACAGATAAATGGATGATGTCACCGACGACCAGATCGTCCATTGGCAGTTCTATTTTTTCTTCGTTTCTGCGGGAGACGGTGCAGGTGGTAGTGATCATGGCCAGAAGCTTTTCGGCGGCGTTGCCACTGCGTGATTCCTGAACAAAGCGCAGAGTTCCGGAAATCAGAACCATGGTGACGATGATGACGACGGTTAATGGATCGAC
The DNA here is from genome assembly GCA_937922955.1 of uncultured Peptococcaceae bacterium. GTDB lineage: Bacteria > Bacillota > Peptococcia > Peptococcales > Peptococcaceae > UMGS1590. Next base: position 10,025 of record CALAKO010000101.1, read on the forward strand.
GTCTTCAGGAGAGCCGCCAAAGAGTGAAAAATGAGGAAAGATAATGTCAGTGGCAGCAGAGATCAGCGCAAGAAAAAAGAGGATGGATGTAAACGGGTTGATAAAGGCGCCAGCGAGTCGTTGGGCGAGAGGTTTCTTTTTTTCATGAGTGACCTTGTTGCTGCCGTAAAGGCTGCGGTTTGTGGAAACCTGCTCTTCGTCAAGCCCACTGAGCGTGGTGTGAAGACTTTTCAATAACTCCTTAATGGGCTGTGTGGCGGCAGTATGGATGCGATGATCGTGATTGTTGGTAATAGCGGTGTGTGGAGTGGTTGATTGCATAGGATGACGTTGTTTGGTCATTTGTGTTACCTCCTTAAAAGTGAATCAAGTGAAAGGCGGCCATCTGCATTTTTGCTTAGAGCTCCAAGCAAGGCGGCGCTGCCAGGGCCGGTAATGGTCAGGATCCATGTTGATCACCTCCCTTTAGTTTGTCGGGGTTAGTGGGTTTTATAGCAGCGACTTCGTTCAATGAAACAGACGTCACAGCCAGTCACGAGCAGCCAAAGAAACATTCCGATGAGAAAATGCTGGGAATCAAAGCTAGGAAAAATACCGTGAGCGAGAAAAATAACGCCGCTTAAAGCGATCATAAAGCCTGCATTGCGACACAACGGGCCAATGCGAATGGCGGCTTTCTCGTCATCGTGCATGTTTTGCCAAGATTGAAGGTGTGGATGGATTTTTCCACAGGCGAACAGTACTCCTGCGAGGATAAAAAGCCCGCCAAAAAAGATGCATGTGAGTGACATAAGACGACCTCCTTTTATCAAAATGATGAAGGGCGGCAGATTTTGCCTCAGCCCTTTGATAGAATAAAAAAATCGCAAGAAAAATCACATGGATAAATCCTTGCGATTTTCTTGCGATTTGACAAGAAAGTTGTCCCGGTTAGGGCGCATCGTTGAACTTATAACCGATCCCCCATATGGTCAGAATGTATTTGGGGGCGTCGGGATTTGGTTCGATTTTTTTTCGCAGTTTGCGAATAAAAGCCATGATGTTGCTGTCATCCATCAGATAATCGTTGTCCCACACAGCTTGATAGATCTGTTCTTTGGTGAACACTTCGCCACGATTGCGGGCGAGAAAGTATAGAATGTCAAATTCTTTGGGGGTTAGGGACACTTCTTCGTTGTTTCGTACCACTTTGCGCAAGCGAGGATCAATGGAGAGTCCCTCGCAGTGGATGAGGTGGTTGAGCGCGGCGGCAGGGCGATGCTCGTCAAGTTCGAGCATAAGCGTATCGGTCTGACCACTCAGCAGGGTGTCAAGGCCTTCGCGCAGGTCCTGAGCGCTTTCGGTATCTGGCGCAGAGAGGCGCAGTTTTTCCAATAGCCATTCAGCCAGGGCAGCGTCCAGGCTGATGTATCCAATATTCTTTTTCATAGGACGCCTCCCTTCTTAAAGCAACTCGTGGAATTTTTTGACGTAACATTTTTTGACCCATGTCACTAAAAGCAAGTACATGAGGACGATAACAACAAGAAAAAGAAAATAAGAAGCTGGTAGAGCCGTCAGTCCAATAAGGCGGCCGATTGGTGTGAAGGTTAACGTAGTAAACAATACAATGCCCAACAGTGTGACCAGCATCACGGCGTCGGAAGGACGGCTTTGCAGGAACGGGATTTTTTTGCTGCGAAGTAAATGGAGGATGAGCACTTGTGTCCATAACGATTCCAAGAACCAGCCTGTTTGAAACACGGCAATAAAAGTCAGCGCGTCACTGTTGGAAAGGGTGGAAAAATTGCCGCCACAGATGGATGGGCAAAAAACGAAGAACAGGAACGCAAAGGTGCAGAGATCAAAGATGGAGCTGACAGGACCGAACACACGCATGAAGCGGCTCAATGTCCGTCCGGACCATTCGGCTGGCCGTGCTAAGGCGTCGTCATCCACACGATCCCATGGCAGAACCAGGCAGAGTGTGTCATAAAGCAGATTCAACAACAGCAGTTGAATGGAGGTCATTGGCAAAAATGGCAGAAAGACGCTGGCTGCAACAATGGCCAGAATGTTGCCAAGATTCGAGGAAGCGGTGATGCGGATGTATTTGGACATGTTCACAAAGGCTTTGCGACCTTCCACAATGCCTGCTTCCAAAACGTTCAGGTCTTTTTTCAAAAGAATGACATCGGAGCTTTCTTGGACGGCTTCCGCTGCCGTATCGACAGAAATGCCTACATCAGCTGCCGTAATGGCTGGAAGGTCGTTCATGCCATCGCCGAGGAAGCCGACGGTGTGGCCATTTTCTTTTAAAACCTGCACGATGTTGGCTTTTTGTTTTGGGGAAAGCTCGGCGAACACGGTTGTTTGTTCGATGCGAATGGCCTGTGTGTCGTCGTCCAGTGCGTCCAATTCTGCACCAGTCAGAACTTGAGTGGTGTCGATGTTGAGACGGTTACAAATGGAAAGAGCCACCTTTTTCTGATCACCTGTTAATACACGAACAGCGACACGCTGTTTTTTCAGAGTTTCAATGGCGGTTGCTGCCGACTCTTTAGGTGCGTCAAAAAAGGCGAGATAGCCAAGCAAGGTAAGATCCTGCTCATCAGATTTAGGCGACTGATTGGATGAAAGTTTCTTGTAGGCGACCGCCAGAACTTTCATGCCGTCTTCGAGCATTTCATCGACGACTGCATGGATGCTGGCATCGTCGTCGTTGGGGCGCGCGTAGCAACTGCCTTTATACTCGATGCAGCGGCAACGACGAGCCACTTCTGTGACGCTGCCTTTGACAATCAGGAGCTGATGGTCGCCTTCTTTAACAAGGACACTGGCTGCTTTTGTTTCGTAGTCAAAGGGCCATTCATCCAGCTTTGGGTGCTTTTGAGCGAGCGTTTCAAAATGTTCCTGGTGGCCAGGCATTGTCCGACATGTCAAAATGGATTGGTCAAGATGGTTTTCCGCACCGGCGTGATAGAGGCTGTTGAGATAGGCAAGGTCCAATGTTTTTGTGCTTTCATTGCCGAGTACGTCCATATAGTATTCCAATTGAAGTGTGTCACCGGTTAAAGTACCTGTTTTATCCACACAGAGGACATCCATGCTGCCAAATCCTTGCATGGCATTGATGTTTTTGACAATCGTTTGCTTGCGGCCCATGGATGCACTGCCTTTTGCCAAACAGGCATTGATGACCATTGGCAGCATTTCAGGCGTCAAGCCAACGGCTACTGAAAGCGCAAAAAGCAGCGCCGGCAGCCAGTCACCTTTGGTTAGGCCGCAAGCGATGAAAACAAGGGGCACTAAAACAATCATAAAACGGATGAGCACCCAGGCGATGGCATTGGCGCCCTGATCAAAATAGCTTTTTTCTTTATTATGGACATCGGGAGCAGCTCCATAAACGGTGTCTTTCCCAACAGCCAGCACGATGCCTTGGCCGTTGCCGCCGATGACGGTTGAGCCCATAAAAGCAATGTTGTGGTAATCGCTGTAAGTGCGGGTGTTTTCTTGAGAAAGTTGTGCGCTTGTTTTTTCGAGTACAGCACTTTCACCCGTTATAATGGCTTGTGAGACAAAAAAATGATTGGCTTCCGTTAAACGAATGTCCGCTGGCACACGATCCCCAGCAGACAGTCGAATCTGATCGCCGACGACCAGTTCTGTTGATGGCAATATCGTCCATTGGCCATTTCGAAGAACCTCCACATTGCTGTGAAGCAGGCTGGTCAAATGGTCGGCCACATGCTTTGATTTCATCTCTTGAATAAAACGAATGAGGCCGCTGAGAAACAACATGCTGAGAATCAATAGTACACTGGTTAGATCACGGCTGAAATCAGACGGCAGCCATACATCGGTGACAAAAGAAATGGCAGCCAATACAAACAGAATGATCGTGAAAGGGTTAATAAAAGCCCGTCGCAAACGATAAAGGACGGTGTCGTGAGCACGTTTATGGATGAGGTTGCTGCCGTATTGTTCACGGCTGCGTACCACTTGTTCCTCGTTATAGCCTTCTGAAGAGAGATGAAAATCCTGGATCAATGCGGCTTCATTTTTTTGTGCATACTCGATGAAGCGTTGAGACTGGGGGGGATGACTGGTCATATCGCATACCTCCATACAATTTGGTTCATTATAGCACATTCCTGGTTAAAAACAGGACGATTAAATCTTGCTTTTCTCATGCTTTAGGAAGTCGGCGGCAAGAGAAGAACAAAAAAAGCCTCCTGCGGCAGCGAGTGTCGCAAGAGGCGGAGGATGCTGTTATTTATTTTCTTCGGGTGTTTCCACCACTTCAACTTTCTTACGGATTTTGTTGTCCACATCTTTGAACAGAACAGATTTTGGACGATTTGGATCAAATTTTGTTGGATCGCCAGGGAAATCCTGATGACGGTTGGCAAATGCCTGCATATTTCCGGCATCGTCCAAAATCTCGCCGACAGCTCCTGCTGCTTGAGTAATGGCGTCGATGGTAGCGGCGCCTGGCGTTGGTTTCAGTGGCTGGTCGGTGAGCACTTCGTCGTACATCGGAGGAATATGAACACGATATTCTTCGATGGCATCGGAGCAGGTCGGGTTGGTCTTGCAGTTGGCGTAAGATTCCAGACCTTCCGTCTGCTTGATGATGTTACGCACTTCACTGAAGAAACCGAGCACATCGTGCTTAACGATGGCGGCTGCGTGTTTCAGGGCTGTTTTGTTTTGTGGCTCACGGAATTTATTGACGGTGAGCTTGGAACGGCGAACGCTTTCGCGTACCTTTTCTTTTGCTGCCTGTCCACGCTGGTTGTTTTCGTTATTGGCCATAGTCATTTCCCCTTTCTTTAACAGACCATTGTTGGTCTCCAAGTGGTTTCAGAATGAAACCGTTTATAAAATTTCCTTTATGGATTCTCTTATTTTGAATTATATCAGGCGGTGAAATGAGAAACAAGATAGAATGTGCAATTATTGTAAAAATTCATACTTATTCGCAAGGGATGACTCGAAGCTATGACAAATGGCTGTCGACGCACAGCGACAGCGACCATTGGAAAACGTTGGCAACAGGTCGTTGGCGTCGAAAAAAACATGGCTGTGAATCATCGTTTCATTGACGAAAAGCCTGCTGCTTGCTATACTTAAAATGGCTTGGTGGGTGTCTTATAGAGAGGCGCCATCGTTGCCGAGGCATTTATAAGAAATGGAGAGAGTGGAAGATGAGAGACAAGATCCGCTTGTATGGGTTCAATAACCTGACGAAATCTCTGAGTTTTAATATTTATGATGTTTGTTATGCGCGCACTGTCCGCGAGCAGCAGGATTATGTGGCGTATATTGATGAACAGTACAATTCGGACCGTCTTACGGAGATTCTTGTCAACGTCACCGATATGATTGGGGCCAATGTGCTGAACATTGCGCATCAGGATTATGAGCCGCAAGGGGCAAGTGTGACCTTGCTGATTGCGGAAGGCTCCATGGTGCCTTCGCCAAAAAGCGACACTGTTGTGGGGCATTTGGACAAAAGCCATGTTACGGTGCATACTTATCCAGAATACCATCCGGAAAACGCGATTGCGACTTTCCGCGTGGACATCGATGTGGCAACCTGTGGTGAAATTTCACCGCTGCAGACTCTGGATTATCTGATTGGCAGCTTTGACTCCGACATCATCACCATGGATTATCGTGTGCGTGGCTTTACGCGCGATGTTGATGGTAAGAAAGTCTTTAACGATCATCCAATGACATCCATTCAGGACTTTATCGACGATAAGACACTGAAACGTTACGATGCTGTGGACATTAATATTTACCAAGCCAATATTTATCACACCAAGATGTTGATAAAGGAAATTGATTTGCAAAATTATCTGTTCAATACAGATGCTTACGAGTTGCAGCCGCAGAAACGTCTGGAAATTACGCAGAATCTGCGTCGTGAAATGATAGAAATTTTCAGTGGCTGCAATGTTTACTGAGAAAGGAAGGATGACAAGGTGAATCAAGATCGCATGCCGATTTTGGACGCGCTGGAAGATTTTAAGAGTCAGCGTATTGTTCCCTTTGATGTACCTGGTCATAAGCGCGGCAAAGGCAATAAAGAACTCGCTGCATTCCTTGGAGAGGCCTGTGTGTCCATCGATGTCAATTCGATGAAATGCCTGGACAATCTCTGCCATCCAATCAGTGTGATTCGAGAAGCAGAAATGCTTGCCGCCGACGCTTTTGAAGCCCAGGCGGCTTTTTTGATGGTTGGTGGAACAACCTCTGCCGTGCAGGCAATGATTCTTTCGGTGGTGTCGCCGGGGGATCAGATCATTCTGCCGCGTAACGTTCATCGCAGCGTCATCAATGCGCTGGTGTTGGTGGACGCTGAGCCGATCTACATCAATCCGCAGATGGATCAGCGCTTGGGGATTTCCCTGGGCATGAAGGTGGAAGATGTGCGGGCGACCATCGAAGCGCATCCAAACGCTAAAGCAGTGTTGGTTAACAATCCGACGTATTATGGCATCTGCTCCAATCTGGAAGCGATTGTTGAGATCGCCCATGCCCATGGCATGAAGGTGCTGGCTGATGAAGCCCATGGCACGCACTTCTATTTTGGGGAAGGGCTGCCAAAAGCAGCGATGCATGTTGGTGCCGATATGGCCGCTGTCAGCATGCATAAGAGCGGAGGCTCACTGACGCAGAGTTCGATTCTGCTTTTAGGACCTAACATGAACGCCGATTATGTGCGCCAGATCATCAACTTAACTCAGACGACAAGCGGCTCCTATTTGCTGTTGTCCAGCTTAGACATTTCGCGTCGCAATCTGGCGCTGCGCGGCACAGAAACTTTTGCTCGTGTGCTGGATATGGCTGAATATGCCCGCAAAGAGATCAACGCCATTGGCGATTACTGGGCTTACGGCTACGATTTGATCGATGGGGACAGTGTCTATGATTTTGACCGCACGAAGCTCTCAGTCAATACATTGGCACTTGGGCTGGCGGGTATCGAAGTGTACGACCTGCTGCGCGATGAATACGACATTCAGGTGGAACTTGGCGACCTTGCCAACTTCCTGGCCTATATTTCCATTGGCGATCGTCCGGCTGACATTGAGCGCCTGGTAAGCGCTTTGCAGGAAATTCGCCGCCGTTTCAAAAAGCCTGCCATGAATATGTTTGAGCAGGAATACATCAATCCGATTGTGAAGATGACACCGCACGAGGCCTTCTACGCACCAAAGAAATCCTTGCTGTTGGAAAACTGCGTGGGTCATGTCTGTGCGGAATTTGTTATGATTTATCCTCCGGGCATTCCTATTCTTTCGCCAGGTGAACTGGTGACTCAGGAGATTGTGGAATACATTCGCTACGCCAAGCAGAAAGGTTGCAGCATGCTTGGGCCGGAAGATATGGGCGTAAATCGCCTCAACGTCATCGACTAAAGGAGGAAGAGTATGGAACTTTGGTATTCAGAAGCTCATTCCAAGGAAGTCAAGTTCTCGATTAAATTCGATCGGCAGCTTTACACCGAACAGAGTGAGTTTCAACGCATTGACGTGTTTGAAAGTAATGAGTTCGGCCGATTTTTCACTCTGGATGGCATCATGATGCTGACCGAAAAGGACGAATTCATCTATCATGAAATGATCGTGCATGTGCCGATGGCTGTGCATCCAAACCCTCGCAAGGTTTTGGTCATCGGGGCTGGCGACGGTGGTTGTCTGCGTGAATTGACCCGTTATCCGGAAGTGGAGCACATTGATGTGGTTGAAATCGACGAGCGCGTCATTGCTGTATGCCGTGAATGGCTGCCACAGACAGCCTGCGGGTTTGACGACCCACGCGTGCACATTCACATCGGTGATGGGCTTAAATATGTGCGCAAGTGTGTGGATGAGTACGACCTCATCATTGTCGATTCCACCGATCCGTTTGGTCCTGGTGAAGGATTGTTCACTAAAGAATTCTACGGCAACTGTTTTAAGGCGCTTCATGACGATGGCATCATGGTCAACCAGCATGAAAGCCCGTTCTATAAAGAGGATGCGCGTGCCATGCAGCGTGCTCATAAGCGCATTGTAGAAAGCTTTGCGTTGAGCCGCGTGTACCAGGCGCATATTCCAACCTATCCATCCGGACACTGGCTCTTTGGCTTTGCCTCAAAGAAATATCATCCGGTGAAGGATCTTGATGCCCGCCGCTGGAATGCGCGCGGTCTGCACACCCGTTACTATAACACCAACCTGCATCGTGGCAGCTTCTATCTGCCAAATTATGTGCAGGATTTGCTTGAGAATGTAGAACCAGAGGAAGACGATGAAACCTAATATTCAAACCTTTATTGCTGCAGAAGCAGCTTTTGACGACGCGCGCGCGGTGTTGTTTGGTGCTCCTTTCGATGGCACCACCTCATTCCGCCCGGGAACGCGTTTCGGTCCGCAGGCCATTCGTGCAGAAAGCGATGGCATTGAAACTTATAGCCCTTATCAGAACAAAGATCTTGAAGACCTGGCGATCTTCGACAGTGGCGATTTGATTCTGCCTTTCGGCAACACCGAAGCAGTGCTCGCGATGATCGAGGAACGCACTCAGGAGATTCTCGATGCTGGAAAAATGCCGGTCATGCTTGGCGGCGAACATCTGGTAACGCTGGGCGCGGTGCGAGCCATGGTAAAAAAATATCCAGATCTGCACATCATTCACTTTGACGCTCATGCCGACCTGCGTGAGGAATACCTTGGTGAACGCCTCTCCCATGCGACGGTGCTGCGCCGCAGCTGGGATCTTCTTGGTGATGGCCGCATTCATCAGTTTGGCATTCGTTCCGGAGAGCGCAGCGAATTTGAATTTGCGCTTGAGCACACTGATTTTCATCCGTTTAATGTAAAAGACGTGCTCGATGTGGTTTTGGCGCTTGGCGACAAGGTGCCGGTGTATGTAACGCTGGATCTCGATGTGTTGGACCCATCGTTGTTTTGCGGCACCGGTACGCCAGAAGCTGGCGGTATTTTCTTCCAGGATTTGGAAGAAGCTCTGCTTGCTCTGGAAGCGCTCAATGTGGTGGGCTTCGATATGAACGAGCTCTCGCCGCATTACGATGCATCGGGCGTGTCCACTGCTGTTGCTTGCAAGGTGCTGCGTGAAATGCTGCTTGCCTATGTAAAATAAATGTTGTACCTATTGTAATTTTTAAGGAGGGACTTTAAATTGGGAAAAGCTTTAGTAATTGGTTGTGGTGGTGTCGCTTCTGTAGCGATCCACAAAATGTGTCAGAACAGTGATGTATTTGAAGAAGTGATGATTGCCAGCCGCACAAAGAGCAAATGCGACGATTTGGCTGCTAAGCTTGCTGGCGGCAAAACCAAGCTGCACACTGCTCAGCTCGATGCCGACAAAACCGAAGACATCATCGCGCTGATCAACGACTTCCAGCCAGATGTTGTTGTCAACCTGGCACTGCCTTATCAGGATCTTACCATTATGGATGCCTGCCTGGCAACTAAGACCCATTATGTTGACACAGCCAACTACGAACCAGAAGATACGGCTAAGTTCGAATACAAATGGCAGTGGGCGTATCGTGAACGCTTTGAAGAAGCTGGCATCACCGCATTGTTGGGCAGTGGTTTCGACCCAGGGGTCACCAGTGTGTTCGCGGCCTATGCACTGAAGCATGAATTCGATGAAATCAACTACATCGACATCCTCGACTGCAACGGCGGCGACCATGGCTATCCATTCGCAACCAACTTCAATCCTGAAATCAACATTCGTGAAGTGGCGGCGAAGGGCAGCTACTGGGAAGATGGCCATTGGGTAGAAACCGAACCAATGGAAATCAAGCGCGTCTATAACTTCCCACAGGTTGGCGAAAAAGACATGTATCTGCTGCACCACGAAGAAATCGAATCTTTGGCACTGAACATTCCTGGCATCAAACGCATTCGTTTCTTCATGACCTTCGGTGAAAGCTACTTGACCCACCTGCGTTGCCTTGAAAACGTTGGCATGACGTCCATCGAACCGATCGAATACGAAGGCATGCAGATTGTTCCGCTGCAATTCCTCAAGGCTGTTCTGCCAGATCCAGCAAGCCTCGGTCCTCGCACCGTTGGTAAGACCAACATCGGCTGCATCTTCCGCGGTAAGAAAGACGGCAAGGAAAAGACCTATCAGCTCTACAACGTTTGCGACCATCAGGAATGCTACAAAGAAGTTGGCAGCCAGGCTGTCAGCTACACTACTGGTGTACCAGCTATGATCGGTGCTATGCTTCTGATGACCGGCGTATGGCAGGGTCCTGGTGTTAAGAACATTGAAGAATTCGATCCAGATCCATTCATGGATGCACTGAACAAATGGGGTCTGCCATGGATTGAAGAACGCAATCCAGTGCTGGTAGACTAATATGACGTGGCCAGTATTACAGGGGGTGCAAACCCCCTATTTTCTTATTGATGAAGACATCCTTGACACCAATCTGCAGATTTTGAAGCACGTTATGGACGAAAGCGGTGCGCGCATTCTTCTCGCGCAGAAAGCCTTCAGTGTCTACCAGTGCTATCCGCAGATTCGCGAGGTGCTTTGCGGTTCTACGGCCAGCGGTCTGCATGAAGCGCGTCTTGGCAAAGAAGAAATGGGCGGCGAAACGCATGTGTTCTGCCCGGCCTACCAGGATTATTGGTTCGACGACCTTCTGCAGGTGGCCGATCATTTGGTCTTCAATAGCCTGACTCAGTGGCAGCATTTTCGCGATCGCGCGCTTGCGGCGGGTAAAAGCTGCGGTTTGCGCATCAATCCGATGCACTCCACCCAGGACCATGCCATCTATGATCCATGTACGGAAGGTTCCCGCTTCGGTATTCTGCGTGCCGATTTGGAGGGCGTTGATCTCACAGGCATCGATGGCTTGCATTTCCACACTCTTTGTGAGCAGAATGTGGATGCCCTTGTGGAAACGCTGGAAGTAGTGGAACGCGATTTTGGCGATCTGCTGCACCAGATGAAGTGGCTCAATCTCGGCGGCGGCCATCATATCACCCGCCTCGATTACGACATCGACACCCTCATCGCCACGGTTCGTCGTCTGCGCGAAACTTACGACGTAGAGGTTTATCTCGAGCCAGGGGAAGCTGTTGTGCTCAACGCCGGCTATCTGGTGACGTCGGTGGTTGACCTTGTGCACAACGGCATGGACATCGCCATCCTTGATGCTTCTGCTGCCTGCCATATGCCGGACGTTATCGAAATGCCATACCGCCCACCGCTCGAAAACAGCGGCGAAAGCGGCGAGCTGGCGCACACATACCGTCTTGGTGGGCCAACCTGCCTGGCAGGCGACGTCATCGGCGACTACTCTTTTGCCGAACCGCTTGCCATTGGTGATAAACTGATCTTCGACGACATGGCCCTCTATACCATGGTCAAAACCAATACCTTCAATGGTATGCCGCTGCCAAGCATTTACCGTGGCAGTGATGGTGGTTGGCAACTCGTACGCAGCTTTGGTTACGAGGATTTCAAGAGCAGACTTTAAACATGAAATGGGGGAACGACGATGGCAAAACAAGCGTCGCTGTGTTATCGGATACGCGATCTGCGCGCAGAAGAAACACCGCTTCTTGAAACCTTTCTCTATGAAGCCATCTTCATTCCTGACGGCGTCACACCGCCGCCGCGCACCATTGTCCACGATCCGTCGCTCTATGGCTACATCGATGGCTTCGGCAGCGGCGCCTGTGATTACGCATTGGCTGCCGTGCTGCCGGATGACACCGTGGTTGGTGTCGCTTGGACGCGTTTGTTGCCAGACCATGCGCCCCTCGCCAACGACGTGCCGACACTGGCGAATGCTGTCCTGCCTGGATACCGTGGTCATGGCATCGGCACCGCCCTGATTCATGCCATTATTGAAGCTCTTGCTCACTATGGCTGCAGCAGCGTCTCCCTTTCCGTACAGAAAGCCAACCCAGCCTTGCGGCTCTATCAACGTGCAGGCTTCAGGATCGCCCAAGACAACGGCGAAGAACTTGTGATGGTACGTGAGCTGAAATGTAATGTTTAGAAAATCGGAAACGACCAATGATTATTGATCATTGGTCGTTTTTTGATTCGCTGAGATTATGTGCGATCAACTACATGCATCTGTATGCCTTGGAAAGGAGTTGCTAATTTGTAAAAAAACAGAAAGCAAATAAACGCTTGAAGAAAGAAACAGTTACCAATATAGTTGACACAAAATTCAATAAAAATAAACGCTGAAGTATTTTGTTGAAAAAGAATATGGTATAATGAAATTAACGTATAGAACCGTTTTTTTTATTTTTAAGGAGGGAAATTATGAAAAAGAGACAGTTAACAAAAAGACTGACGGCGTTGCTGCTATGTGGTGCTTTGCTCGTGCCTGGCAGTGCACTTGCTGCAGAAGACATGTCGGTGGCATCAAGCGATTTTACGTTGAAGATCAATGATCGCATTGTTGATACGAGTGCTGAAGATGGACAGCCGTATATCACTGCGAGTGGGCGTGCGATGCTGCCTTTGCGTCTCGTGGCAGAAATGCTGCAATGTGGTGTCGCTTATAATGGCGAGACAGGAAAAGTTGTTGTGCAGAGTTCGCTGAACGGCTACGAAGCTGTTTTTAAAGTGGGCGAAGATTCTTTTACGTTGGGTGACGAAGTGATTCATCTTGATGCTCCGGTCACTGTGCTTGATCCTGGCCGCGCGTATGTTCCAGCGCGTGCTTTGGCGGAAACCTTTGGCAGCATTACCTGGGATAACGACACGCGCACCGTCGCAATCGATTCAGAACACTGGATATTCATCAATGAACCGTCACTTGTCAGTGCGATATTTGGTGAAACACCATTGGCGAACGGTTCTCTTCCTGTTATTTTGACCGACAACAGCACAGGGAATTCCCGTACGCTGGCGGTGCCGGATGAACTGACAAGCCTCATCGTGCCGGATATGGAGGTGCGAGGCATTGAGCCCGCGAAACTTATTGATGGTCATGCTGCTGTAGCGATCACCGCAGGGCATAGTCCAACCATGTCCACTCGCTATGTCGTTCGCGATGACGGCAGTGACCAGATGGAATACATCGGTATCATTTCATCTGATGGTGATTACACCATGGATGATCAGTACCTCTACTATGTGGAGGGCATGGTCAATGGTCCATTCCCAGTGAATGATTACGCGTTGCATGTTGATCCACTTGGGAGCGACGAGCCAGGGATCACCTTGCAGGTTGATTTTAAAATCAGCACTTGTCGACTTTCCATGGAAGACGGTTTGCTTATTGCGACCGAACCGCTTACTGAAATTCGTCACGAGGTAGATGTTCAGGCGCTTTTGGCAGAACAGGAATAAATGAACACAGCGCTCCTTGATTTTGATCAGGGGGCGCTTTTTGCTGCAAAAAAATTCCCGACACTGGCCGGGGACTGGCAGTGTCGGGAGGGGAGATTGGAGGAGAATTTATCCTTCCTTCAGGGGTGATTTCATGGTTGCTGCGCGGGACGAAGTTTCTTCAATGCGCGCATTTTCTTTGCTCTTCACAGCGTAAATTGGCAGGCCAATGAGGGTCAGAATAATGCTCGCAAAGGAGATCAGGGTAGTGGTCATGCCGGAGAGGAAGAGCTGATTAATGATGACATAGATGCCGCTGACGATGGCGATGAGCGGGATCACAGGATAGAGTGGCACGCGATAGGAGCGTGGGCGATCCGGCTGGGTTTTGCGCATGCGCATCACAGCCATGAATGTCAGGGTATAGAAAATCCAACTGGAGAATACGGCCAGGTTGGTCAGCATGTTGAACTGTCCACTGATGGCGTAGACAGCGCCAAGTAAACTGACGACGAGGATGGAGTAAAGTGGAACCTGGGTTTTGCTCAGTTTGGAAAGGTGTTTGCTGCCTGGAAGCAGATTTTTGGTTGCCAGGTAGTAGGTAACACGGGAGCCTGAGAGCACGAAGCCGTTGCAGGAGCCGAGTACAGAGATCATGATGCCGACGGAGATGATTTTTCCACCAACGTCGCCAAAGATGGCGATGGCAACCGCGGAAGCTGGAACGGCAATGTCCATCATTTGGTCGGCTGGCATGACCCAGAGATAAGCCAAGTTGATAACGAGGTAAACAGCCATGATGATGGAGACACCGCCGACGATGGCGATTGGCAGGTCTTTGCCAGGGTTTTTCATTTCACCAGCAATAGCACCAACGGTGGTCCAGCCTTCGAAGGCGAAGAGAACGGCGATCAGGAGCTGACCGAGGACAACGGCTGGGCTGAATCCATCAGCAACCATTGGAGTGAAAACCGGATTGGTGCCGCTGCCGCGAACAAAGCCAAAGACCATCAAGAGAATCAACGGAATGAGTTTGCAGATGGTGAATAATACCTGAGCGCCGCCGCCGATGGAAGAACCGGCCGCGTTTAAGAGAATGACGATAAATACGGCAATAATAGCCACAGGGACGATCATGCTGTCGCCGACAAAGAGAGCGGCTTGCTGTCCGAAAGCGACGGACAGTGCGGCGATCATGGCTGGGTAGAAGAGAACGGTTTGCATCCAGCCGGCAAGATAACCGACGCGCTTGCCAAAGGCTTCTTCGAGATAAACAACCATCCCGCCAGTTTTTGGAATCATGATGGCGATTTCAGCAAAGGTCATAGCTGCGGCAATGCAGATGAAACCTGTGAGAATCCAGGCCAGCATACCAAGGCCTGGTGCGCCGCCAGTGGCGGTGTAGATGGCTTGAGGTTTCAGGAAGACGCCGGAGCCAATGACGCAGCCAACAACGGTGGCCATGGCTGTTGCCAGACCCAAATTCTTTTTTAGTTCCTGTTTGTTTTCCATAGTTTTCATTCCTTTCTTTGTGTTCCCTGTGAGCATCCGGTCAAAAGAAAAGCACAGGCTAGTGCTGCATGGCCTGCCTGTGTGTCCTGTCTGCTCATAAGTGTATAACAATGTAATACAAGGAATGAAAAAAGGAAATACACAGGCGCACTAAACCATGCTGCCTTGTATTTCCTCTGTATACTTGCCTGAAAGTTTTACTTCTACGGCGATACCGCTTAACGGGTATGCTCTTCAGAGTTCCATCAGCAGAAGATCTCTGAACCTGAAAGATTCCTCAAGATCGGCAAATCTTGAGTTGCTTCGTCGGCTTCGTTGATACGAAATTTCCCTTCTGCCTCATCTGGGCTTGTTCAATTTTCTTTAATATAGCATTCACTTGCATTTTTGTCCAGTAGTATTTTTTGATTTTACAGAATATTTTTTGATGACAGATGATTGAATCATTTGATGGATAGAGTTTTCGTGTGGCTGCAGCACTTGTTGCGAGGCTCATGATAATGGTAAAATAATGAAAACTCATCGAGAAAGAAGGAGATCGTGTGGAAGATTTTATGACGCTGGCACGTTCACGCTATTCGGTGCGCAAATTCGAGAGCAAGCCTTTGGCGGAAGCGGTGCTGCAGCGTATTTTGACAGCAGGACAGGTGGCTCCGACAGCTTGCAACAATCAGGCGGTGCATGTGTATGTGCTGCAGAGCGCAGAGGTGCTTGAAAAGACTGCTGAGTTGACCAAGTACACGTTTGGTGCGCCGGTGGTTTTTCTGGTGTGCTATGAGAGCGACCGCACCTGGAAAAATCCGTTGGAGGAAGGCATTGTTTCTGGCGAACAGGATGCAGCGATTGTAGCGACGCATATGATGTTGGCAGCCTGGGAGCAAGGTGTTGGTTCCTGTTGGGTCGGTTATTTCCCACCAACAAAGCTGGCTAAGGCGCTGGCGCTGCCCGAGAATCACCATCCGGTGCTGTTGATGCCAATGGGGTATCCGGCTGCAGACGCCCAACCATTGCCGCTGCATGAAAAAACGCGCAGTCTGGATGAACTGGTAACGGTGCTTTAAAATGAAAAGAACGGATGTGAGCACTCTTTTTTGAGCGCTCGCATCCGTTCTTTTGTCTTGTTTTACTTGCTGAGGCGTTTGAGCACCGCTTGCAGCTCAGCGATTTTCTTTTCTTCTTCGGCTTGGTCACCGCTTTCAAAAGCCTGGCGGACGCAGTGATCGACGTGGGCAGTGAGGACTTCTGCGTTGATGGTGCCAAGGAGGGCCTGAGTGCTGAGCAGTTGGTTGGAAATGTCGATGCAATAGCGGTCTTCTTCGACCATGCGAATGAGGCCATCGATTTGACCACGCGCGGTTTTCAGCAAGCGTGTAATCTCCTGTTTGTTGGCTTGCATGTTTCCTACCTCCTTGCTGAGGGTTTAGTCGCTAAGGCCTTTGTAGGTAAAGCCAAGATCAGTAAGGGTTTGTTCAATTGGCAAGGTGGTTGGATCGACGCTGGTGGTGATTTTGCAGGTTTTGTTTTCAAGCGATACTTCTGCGTTAGTGACGCCGTCCAGGCCGCCGAGGCCTTTTTCGACGCTCATTTTGCAATGGTTGCAGGCCATACCTTCGATGTGAACGGTTGCTTGATGGGTGTTTTCAGTCATGGTGATGTTCCTCCTGTCAATTTCTGATGTTGAATGATTTTGAATGCCGGTGAAGGTGAAGCCCAGTTCGCTGAGGGTTGCCTCCAATGGCAGAGTCGATGGATCAATGGTTGTTTCAAGGGTGCAGGTTTTGTTTTCGAGCGATACTTGGGCACTGGTGATGCCATCCAAGCTGCCAAGGCCTTTTTCGACGCTCATCTTGCAATGGTTGCAGCTCATGCCATCCACGCCGATCACGACATGATGAAGAGGGGGCTTTTCTGCTGGAGCAACGGAAAGACTGGTTGTGAGATCGGTTGAAGCGGCGGCGATGCGTGGCTTCCACGTGCGCAGGCGCAGGGCGTTGGTGACTACAAAGAGCGAGCTCAGGCTCATGCAGGCTGCAGCAATCATTGGGTTTAGCGTGATGCCGAAGGCTGGATAGAACACGCCTGCTGCCAGAGGAATGCAGAGTACATTGTAGAAGAACGCCCAGAATAGATTCTGATGGATGTTGCGAATGGTGGCTGCCGAGAGCTCATAGGCATAGGCGATGTCTGTGAGCTGGCTGGATGTCAAAATGACATCGGCACTTTCGATGGCAATGTCTGTACCGGCGCCAATGGCAATGCCTACGTCCGCGCGAGCCAGTGCAGGCGCATCGTTGATCCCATCGCCGACCATGGCGACAGTATTGCCTTTGGCCATGAGATCGGCAATGGCTTGCTCTTTTTCGGCTGGCAGAACTTCGGCAATGACGTCATCGACGTGTACGCGATAGGCAACAGCCTGTGCGGTGGTGTGGTGGTCACCGGTGAGCATAATGATGTGTTTGCCAAGTCGCTGCAAAGTATGGATGGCGATTGGTGTTTCAGGTTTGATGCGGTCTGCGCAGGCGAGCATGCCGAGAATATGTTCGTCGTCGGCGATGAAGAGCGGCGTTTTCCCCTCGCGGGCGAGCTGCTCTGCTTTTTTGTCAGCGCCGCGAACATCGAGGTGGAGACGTTCCATTAAATGAAGATTGCCCGCGTAGTAGGTATTGCCTTTGATACGGGCGGCAACACCTCGACCAGACAGGGCGTCGAATTCTTCCACGCTTTCCCGTGGCAGATTGTTGGCATCAGCCGCCGTGGTGATGGCCAAAGCCAGCGGATGCTCGCTATGGGTTTCCAAAGAGGCGGCCAGGCTCAGAAGGTCGGCTTCATCCTGCCCTTGGAAAGGAATGACGTCGGTCAACGATGGATGGCCTTCGGTGATGGTGCCGGTCTTGTCCAGGACAAGGGTGTCAATTTGATGCAGGCGTTCCAGTGCAGCGGCATCTTTGAAGAGAATGCCTTTTTTTGCGCCTTGGCCGCTGCCGACCATGATGGCGACTGGTGTTGCCAGTCCAAGGGCACATGGGCAGCTGATCACAATGACTGAGATGCCCATTTTAATGGCGAAGGCAAAGGGCTCGCCGATGATGAGCCAGATTCCAAAAGTAATCAGGGCGATGGCGAGAATGGTTGGAACGAAAACCGCTGCCACGCGATCGGCGGTGCGAGCAATGGGCGCTTTCGTGGCATTGGCGTTTTCCACCAGACTAACAATTTGCGCCAATGCGGTGTCCGCGCCAACGGCTGTTGCCTGGAAACGGAAGCTGCCGGTGGTATTAATGGTACCGGTGGAAACGGTGTCGCCTACATTTTTTTCTACTGGGATGCTTTCACCGGAGAATGCGCTTTCATCCACTGAGGAAGCGCCGCTTACAAGCACACCATCCACTGGAATGCGTCCACCAGGACGTACCTCGAGCACATCGCCAACCTTGACATCGCTGGTGCGAATAGGTCGGATTTGATTGCCGTCGACGAGATAGGCTGTTTCTGGAGCCAGAGCCATGAGTTCGCTGATGGCGTCGCTGGTATGGCGTTTGGCACGGGCTTCCAGGTATTTACCGATGGTGATAAGGGCCACAATCATTGCCGCAGAATCGTAGTAAAGCTGGTGCAGACCGTGGAAGGCGGCCGTGGCATCGCCGGCAAACAATGCGGACCAGAT
Organism: uncultured Peptococcaceae bacterium; assembly: GCA_937922955.1. Lineage (GTDB taxonomy): Bacteria > Bacillota > Peptococcia > Peptococcales > Peptococcaceae > UMGS1590. The sequence goes on from CALAKO010000101.1 coordinate 28,530, forward strand.
GCTGACAGTGGTATAAAGGCTGTACAGCAGAGAGATGCCAGCGCCGACAGCCACGAGACTGTCCATATTCGGGCGCAGCTGCGCCATGGCTCGGAAGCCGCTGGTGAAATAAGCGCGGTTGATCATTAGAATGATCAATGAGAGTGCAAGTTGCAGCAGTGGACTAAAGAGCAGCCAGCCACGAGTATGAAGCAGCGCTTCAGGCGCGAAAGGCATCATTGGCAGCATGGCAATGATCATCAGTGGAATCAGAAGAACAATCGATGACTGAATGCGATGCTTTTTGTTTTCTTCTTCTGCGCTGAACGAGGCGCTGGCGGCATGCTTATTGGCATCATGCACTTCCGCATGATAGCCTGCTGCGTCGACGGCTTCCATAATGGTCGAAAGTGCCAGGCCGTCGTCGTGGATCACTTTCATGCGTCCGCTCAGCAGATTGACAGAGACGTCGCTGGCACCGCATTTTTTGACAGCGCGTTCAACGGCTGCTTGACAAGCACTGCAAGACATGCCAGTGACATCAAAATCGGTTATGCATTTTTCACTCACAAAGAGTCACCTCTTTCTTGATAGAAGTTTGTCACTTGCAACTGTATTTTACCCCCACCCCCTGGGGGTGTCAAGGGGCGGACGAAAAAATTTTCCATGTCACCATGGAATGTGGTATACTGGGTGAAAAGAAAATCGCCATTGAGAAAGAAAGAGGAAAAGAATGAAAGTTATTGAATCAGATAAAAACCAATGGATCAAACGCATGCGGGCGCTCGAGAAGCGCAAATATCGCCTCGCGTTTGAACAGTTTGTCGCCGAGGGGCGACGCTTTGTGGAAGAAGCCATCGAGAGCGGTGCGACGATCCATGTCATTCTCATTGCGGAAGGCTCGGAAAATAAATACGAAGAACTGTTGGCTGACTACGATGGTCCAGCGTTCTTGGTTGATCCTGAAATTCTCGAAGACTCCATGTCTACGGTGAATCCGCAGGACATTGCGGCTATTGTTTCCTTCCCGGATTGGAGCGAAGAAAGCTGGCCGGTGATGGATACGGTGGTTGTTGTTGATGGTGTGCAGGATCCGGGCAATCTTGGATCCATCATCCGCACAACCTTGGCCAGTGGTGCGAAAGCAGTATTTTGCTTAAAGGGAACCGTGGACTTTTCAAACAAAAAGGTGCTTCGTTCCACTATGGGCACTATTTTTAAACTGCCTGTTTATATGATTGAAGACGTGGAAGAGATCGTTCATGTTTTGAAAAAATATGGCTTCCAGTTTGTCGTTGCCGATGCGGACGGCGTGGATTACGATGAAGCGTTTGAAACCATGCCTGAGAAAATTGCTCTTGTCGTGGGCAACGAGGGCAATGGCGCCAGTCAGATCGAAGAATACGACCAGATGGTGCGCATCCCACTGGAAAACAATGTGGAAAGCCTCAACGTTGGCGTAGCGACAGGCGTATTGCTGTATGAAATTCGTCGTCGCAGAAAACATCAAAGCTGAATAAAAAAATCCCAGTTGGCAGATCCAACTGGGATTTTTTATGTGGGTTCGTTGGTGAGGGTCATTGTTGGTTCGACCTTTACTTCAAAACTGCGTGCCCATGGGAATTTAGCACTGCTGTCGAAATCACTAATGGTGAACGATGGATGATGGCTGCCAAGCTGGAGCGTGTGGCTGCCGTTGAAGAGCTGTGCGAGCTGCGTGTTGCAAGATGCGTAGGCGGCGCTGAGCCGCTTATTGGCTTCCTGCCAGGCGGCATCGTCTGTAAATGCGGTGGTGTAGTCGGTAAGACCGTCCGTCAGCAAGTTGGCCTGCAGGGAATCGCGCAGTTCTGCCATATAGCAGACATCCTCGCCCAGGCGAACGGCACGGAACGCAAACAAGGCCTTGGCTGCGGTATTTTGTTCTTCAGTACTGAGGCTGTCCCAGCGTGCATCCAGCACGCTGATGGCACGCAGCATGGCACAAACAGTGCCTATGCTGTTGCCGGCGGTGTTCCAACCGGCATAGGAGTCGATGCGGTCGAAGTGTTCGCTGCTGAGTAAGGTGTCAACGAGCGCTGAATCGGCCTGATTGGTCGACGCCACATCGGCAAGGCCGAAGAGCCCCTCATGATCCGCAATGGCCGTTTTGGTCTGTGCGAGATCCGCGCTGTTGGTGTGGATGTAGAGAGTGGCGGTAGTTTCACCATCGGTATCAAAGCCAGAGAGCGTAAGTTTCTGGTTGGTCATTTCTTCAAGGCTGATGGATTCATACGGATAACACAGGGTCTTATCCGATTCATCAGAGTAAACGACTTTCAATGATGGAGAATCCAGATCCCCTGCGGCTAAATCGCTCACCAGGAGCATGGCTAATTCATCGGCCCCGTGGATCAGCAGTGTGTTGTCCGAACGCGTGTTTTCCAACTGGCGAAAGGTGATGTTTGCTGGGCAATATTCATCGCCGTCGTCCTGACTGATGATGAGGCGATCAATCAGCCCATCGCCAGCCAGCGTGTTCAGCGCTTCGGCGAGCTCAGCGCTTTTTTCATGCAGAGTCCGATATTCATTGAGGGCTTCGTCAGAAACGCCGCTTGCAGAGGTCGGAACGGCATCGCCGTTGGCGTCTGCTTTATCCCAGGCTTCCCCGTAGGCGGTCAGGGCATCCACGTAGGGATAGAGAACGCTGTCGAATTGATTGGGTGTCAGTCGAGGCAAAACCTGTACCACGGTGATGGAATGCTGGTCGTCTTTTTTAAATGATTGGCAGAGAGCGGTTAAACGGGCTAAATCGTCGTCGATATTGTCGTAGGCACCGCTTGAACGGCTGGCAATCAACCCTCCGCAAAAGAGGCTGTTGGTAAAAATTACCAGATCATCGGCATTTTCAGCAGTCGATTCCAACCATTCCCACAAGGCTTCGCTGTCGGCATCTTTCAGAAAACAGTCCATAGACTTTTCTTCGGGAATCAGTAGTGTTGCAGCTTCCGCTTCCGCCAGCAGGGCAGGATATTGGGTGTTGCAAGGGCGGCTGTCCAGCGGCACCAGGGCAATGGTTGGTGGTTCTTCTGCTGACGAACAGCCGCTAAGCGTGCCGAGTGGAAGCAGTAAGCAGAGCAAAGTAATCAGAAATTTACGTGCAGTTTGCATGGACAGCCTCCTTTCATCAGTATTTCTTCTAGAATACCGGAGAATGGCGATGCAGGCAAGAGGCAATTCTGGATTCGCCTTTCTTGTCAAAAAATAGAGAGCGGTCTATAATAAAGAACGGAAAATATACGTATTATAATAGGACTATTATTAAAAATAGAAAATGAATGAAAGAAGGATACGGAATGCTTGAATGTTTGTTTGTAGGAATTGGGGGATTCATCGGAAGCGTTTGCCGCTATCTTATTGGGCTGCTTGCAGTGGAAACGGCCAGTGGTTTTCCAATTAAAACGTTCTGCATCAACATCATCGGCGCCTTTGTGCTGGGCATTGTCAGTGAGACTGCGGTGCTAAATCCGAATTTCTCACGTAATCTGGTGCTTTTATTGCAAATAGGGCTTTGTGGTGGTTTTACCACCTTTTCGACTTTTTCCAGCGAAGCTTTGAAACTTCTGACCACCGGCCGCCAAGGCACAGCCCTTGCCTACATGGTTGCCAGCATGGCTCTCGGCCTGCTTGCCGTATTTGCTGGACAGATGGTAGCCAGATTTGTAAAATAATAGAAACCGCCCATTGTTTCGAGTGCGTGTCGAAACAATGGGCGGTTTTTCATGCCTATTCAACAGCCGATAAAACGAGCTGCAGAGCAGATCCCATAAGGGGGGATGTTCTGTGGCTTGTTTTTGTTATTGCTGCGCTTCTTTCCAGCAAACGCTGACGGTCTTTCCATAGCGTGGGTCGATCCAATAAGGGGTGATGGCGATGACGGGTTCCATGACGAAGGCGCGTTCCATGCAGAGTGGGTGAGGAATGGTGAGATCGTCGCTTGCGAGCAGGAGATCGCCGTAGTAGATGATGTCAATGTCGAGGGTGCGTGGTCCCCAGTGGATAATGCGTTCACGGCCACGGGCGGTTTCGATGTCATGGATGGCGTCGAGAAGCTCGTGCGGTGTGAGCAGGGTTTCGATGAGGACGGCGCCGTTAAGAAACTGGTCCTGATCGGTATAGCCGACAGGATCGGTTTCGATCCAGGGTGCAACGCGCAGGCAGCGAATATCTGGATGGTCGTTCAGGAGAGTCAGTGCGGCGTCGAGATGTTCCTGACACGGTGCAATGTTACTGCCAAGAGCGAGGATGGCTGGGGTCCAGCCGCGTTCAATGGTGACCGCGGGATAGGCCAGCGGCAAGTTGACAGGCGCTGAAGGCTTTTTGATGGTGAGAGTCAGCTTACGAATGAGCGGGAAGTCATGGAGCAGTGCGCTGGCGCAATGTTCCGCCGCGGCTTCGATGAGATCGAAGGTGCTTCCTTGGAAAAGGGCGGTCAGCCGATGAGCAAGAGCGCCGTAGTCGAGGCTGGCTTCAAGATCGTCGTTTTTACCGGCACAGCGGGTGTCCAATGCGCAGTCGCAGCTGACGATGAAGGTTTGGCCGTTTTCTTTTTCAAAGTCGAAAACGCCGTGATGAGCGAATATTTCAAGATCAACAACACTGATTTTATCCATGGTTTTCGGCCTCCAATCGCGCGAAAGTATCAAGGGTGCGGCGGGCAAGCTGAACGTTGTGTACACGGAAAATGCGTGCGCCGCCGAGAAGTCCGTAGAGATTGGCAGCAGCGGTGGCTTCATCGCGTTGATCGACAGGCAGGCCGCTGAGGTTGCCGATCATGCGCTTACGGGAGAGTCCCAAGAGTACCGGATACCCTAAGGCACAAAGGTCGTTAAGATGGTGCATGCAAGCGACGTCCCATTCGTAACTCTTGGCAAAGCCGATGCCAGGATCGAGAATGATTTGTTCGTCGCGAATACCTGCTTCATGAGCCAGGGCGATGCGGTCACGCATGTCTTGCAGCCAATCGGCAACAAAGTTCTGGTAGTTGGTATCTGATCGATTGTGCATGATGCAGACGGGGCAGCCGCTATTGGCAACGACGGATGCCATGGCCGCATCGCCGGTCAGCCCCCAGATATCATTGATCATATCGGCGCCGGCGTCCAACACGGTTTGAGCCGTTTCTGCGTGAAAGGTATCGACAGAGAGAGGGCGGTCGGTAATGTTCTTCAAGGCTTCAAGGATGGGCAGCAGACGGCTGCATTCTTCATCCACGCTGATTGGCGTATGACCAGGGCGAGTCGATTCGGCGCCAATGTCGATGATGTCGGCACCGTCCTGCACCAGTTTAAGCGTGTGTTGGACGGCGGCCTCGATGGTGTTGTAACGCCCGCCGTCGGAGAAAGAGTCTGGGGTGACGTTCAAAATCCCCATGACGACAGGTTTGGAAAGATCTAATGTGGTGTTCCCGATGTTCATAGGTCCTCCTTAATCGATGATGGTTTTGTTTTTCAGAGTCTCTGGCCAGTAGCAGTCGCTGACTGCGGCACAGCGGAAGCAGCTGCGGCTGCGTTTGTCGGCTAGTGTCAGAAGCTCGCCAAGTGTAGCAGTGGCTGGATCAATGGCCGCATTGCGCTGTCGATGCGCGGCGATCGCGCTGGTAACGTCGGCGATGACGTTGTCCGGTGCCTGGCAGTCGCTGAGCCAATCTTGAGCCAGGCGGACGCTGGCGCTGTCGTGGTCGTCGTTGCTGATGCTGCGGCCAATATCGTGCAGCAAGGCGGCAAGGTAGACGGTTTCTTTCGTAAAATCGCGATGGTTTTCTAATACGAGTATCCAACAAATGCGCGCTACATCGAGAGCATGGTTGAGGCCATGGCGGCAGAAACGGCGTGTTTGCTCGTTGTTTTCGATGGTGTTCAGGGCTTGTTGGAAATCGTCGTGATGCAATAAACAGGTGACAATGTTCATGGGCGAATTAGGCTGAGACAAGTTTGCTTGAGCTCAGGATCGGTTTCAAATTCGCCGCGGCAGGAAATGGTGAGGGTTTTTGCACCAGGCTTTTTGACACCGCGCATGGTCATGCAGAGGTGTTCTGCCTCGATGACCACCATAACACCACGGGCATCCAAATAGGTCATGATGTCGTCGGCGATCTGGCTGGTCATCTGTTCCTGTAGCTGCAAACGACGCGCGTAGACTTCAACGGTGCGTGCCAGCTTGCTGAGGCCGACCACTCGTTCCTTTGGCAGATAGGCGATGTGTGCCTTGCCGAAGAACGGAAGCAGATGATGTTCGCAAAGAGAGTAGAAGGGAATGTCCTTTTCGAGAAGAAATTCCGAATGAGGAACGTCGAACTGCTTGGAGAGATGTTCCTCGGCGTCATGATCCATGCCGCTGAGCAGTTCGTCGTACATTTTTGCGCAGCGTTTTGGGGTTTCAATTAAACCAGGTCGATCGGGGTCTTCGCCAATGGCAATGAGCAGATCGCGGATGGCTTTTTCTGTTTTTTCAATGTTTACCATTACACGTCTATCCTTTCGTAATGAGAGAGTATGCGGCGAGATTTTTCAAGATGAGAAAGGGAACCGCAGATAATGAGAATGTCGTTTGAATGAAGGGTATTGAGACATGCCGCAACGGCTGCGTCAAAATCGTTCATCAGTGTTATCTTTTTCTGGGGGATAAAATGAGCGGCTGTTTTGCCTAAAAGTATTGGATCGGCGGAACGCTCGTTGTCGATGGTTGTCAGCGTCAGATGTTCGCAGACTGGCGCGATGGCTTCTAAAATACCATTGGCGTCTTTGTCCTTGAAAATGTGCATGAGAAAGTGCACCGATTTGTCTGGGAACCAGGCTTGCACGGTTTGTGCCAGTGCAGCCGCCGCCTGCGGATTGTGGGCTCCATCGAGAACGATGACGGGTTGCCGGCAAACCACCTCAAAACGCCCTGGCCAGCGCACTTTGAGCAAGGCAGCTTGTACCTGTGCCTCAGGCAAATGCCAGCCGTTGGTACGCAACGCATCCACTGCTTCCATAATCAGGGCAAAATTGTGGGTTTGATGAATGCCGATGAGTGGATAACGGTAGCTGGTGCCATTGTAAAGGATGGTTTGGCCCTCAAGATCGCGGGACGTGACCTGACATTTTTCGACTGAAGAAAAGCGGCACGCACTGTTATGGCTGGCAGCAGTTTTGGCGATTACTGCATTGATGTTGTCACCATTGTCGTAGGAAACCACAGGCACGCCGTCTTTGATGATACCGGCCTTTTCGGCGGCAATGGCCTCCGGAGTGTCGCCGAGAAATTGCATGTGATCCATGCCGATGGCGGTGAAAACAACCAGATCCGGATGCTCCACCACGTTGGTGGCATCCAGCTTGCCGCCGAGACCGGTTTCCTGAACCATCACGTCTGCCTGCTGGTCAAGGGCGATTAAATAGGCGATGGCCAATTCCATTTCGAAAATCGTTGGGTGTGGATGGCCGTCGGAGACGATGGCCTGACAGGCGGCCTCTGTCTTTTCAAAGGCGGCGGTAAAAACCTCTTCGTCAGCCGGTAAGCCGCCGACGCGAAAACGGTCGAGGTAAGTGCTGACCTCTGGTGACGTGTAGGTGGCGGTACGGTAACCACAGTTTTCTAAAATGGCGGCTAAAGTGGTTACGGTGGACCCTTTGCCGTTGGTACCGGCAACATGAATGACTTTCAGTTGACGCTCCGGTCGTCCCAGCGCATTCATTAATCGCGTGATGCCTTCAAGTCCATAGACAGACCCTAACGCGGTGTACTGATCCAGAGATTGCTTTGCTTCTTCGTAAGTCATAAAAACCTCCATAAAAAAATCACTTCCTGTAGAGGAAGTGATGGGTGATCATGGGAGCATCCGATGTATCGCAGACGAGATCGCCTTTCGTTCAACAGCACTCCCTCGTCTGTTGACACTTATCCAATTTGGAACGCACAGGGACTAAGATCAAAAATTTTCATCTCACGTACACGGACCTTGTCAGATTGCCATTGTAGTGGGATAATATATTATAGGTTTATTATAGAAAGGGGTTCTTTTGCATGAATGATGATATCAAACAGACCGAAGACTGTACAGAAACTTCCTGCAAAAATGATTTGTTTCAAGGATTAATGGCACTTTTTGCTCAAGCTGATGCTGCCGAAGCAGAGGCTGCTGAAACAAATGAGTCTTCATCCTCTGAGAAAGAATGACTTCGTACAGTATAACACTTTTAATGTGTCCACAAAAGATAGTTTTTCTTTATTGAATTAATAATAGTCGTGATATTACTAAAATTGTACCCTAAGACTTGTTGAAAAGCAGCCAAACTTTCAAAAAATAACGTTAATTATTAGTTTATAAGCCATAGAACCAGGAAAACAACTGTGTTATAATAAAAATGGAATATATATATAAATGGCGGGTGATCACGTGACGATCCAGCAATTAAAATATATCGTTTCTGTTGTGGAAAATGGCACTATTACAGAAGCTGCAAAAAAGCTGTATATTTCTCAACCGAGTCTTTCTAATGCGATAAAAGATATTGAAGAAGAAGTGGGCATTACCATTTTCATTCGTAGCCGTGCCGGTATTGTTGTAACGCCGGAAGGTATGGAATTTGTTGGCTATGCACGACAAGTTTTGCGTCAAATGGAGCTGTTGGAAGACAAGTATATTTCGCATACACCGGGAAAGATACGTTTTAGCGTATCTTCGCCATACTATGTCTTTACGACTAATGCATTTGTAGAGATCGTTGAGGAATTTGGCAAGGAACGTTTTGAGTTTATTTTGCATGAGACGACGGTTCATCAAATTCTTGATGATGTAAAGAATCGTTTTAGTGATTTGGGTATTATTTATATTAGCTGTGAAAATGAACAGGCCATGCGTAAAACATTAGATGAAAATAAATTGGTTTTTTATGAGCTTTTTACGGTAAAGCCACAAGTGTTTATTCGAGCATCGCATCCATTATCGGAACGTCAATGTGTGCAGTTGGACGAATTGAAAGATTATCCACGCATTAATTTTATGCAATATAAAGAAGAACATGCGCATTTTTCCGACGAGCTTTACGGCGACCTTCCAGACGATAAAACCATTCGAGTCAGTGATACGGGCAGCTTGGTTAATCTCTTGTTGGGAACGGATGCGTATACGATTTCCAATGGCTTTTTTCCACGATATTTGCCTGGTTCAAAATTAATCGGTATTCCTTTGGCTGAGGATGAAGAAATGTGTATTGGGTATATTTTGAGCGAAAAACAGGAATTGTCGGAATTGGGGCAGGCCTATATTGAAAAGCTGAAACAGTATGGCAAGTTTCATGCACAAGCGAAGAACTAATCTGAATGAAAAAAGACTGGCATCTAGGTGCCAGTCTTTTTTGTTTAATGAAGTTCAACGATGTGGAATTTCTTTTTACCCTTGCGGATTTTTAATTGATTGTCAACAAAATCGCTGAGCGTGACGTTGTAATGAACGTCGTTAATCGCTGCATCATTCAAGGAAACTCCACCTTGCTCAACGAGTCGGCGTCCTTCGCTGGTTGTTGAGGTGAGACCAACCTGCTTGAGAAGGTTGAGCAGACCAATGCCTTCGCCGTCAAAGTCGGCTGGGGTCATCTGAGTGGTTGGGATCGACCCTTCCTGACCACCGCCAGCAAAAAGAGCTCGAGCTGCTTTTTGCGCTTCTTCAGCAGCTTCTGTTCCATGAACGTTTTTGGTGACTTCAAAGGCGAGCACTTCTTTGGCTTTGTTAATTTCTGCGCCTTCGAGGCTGGCCAGACGTTCCACTTCGTCCATTGGCAGGAACGTTAACAGCGACAAGCAGTTGCGTACATCCTTGTCGTCCACGTTACGCCAGTACTGATAGAAATCGTATGGCTTCATTTTATCCGCATCAAGCCAAACAGCACCGTTGGCTGTTTTCCCCATTTTCTTACCTTCGCTGTTGGTGAGCAGCTTAAAGGTGAGACCATACGCTTCGCCCTGATCGGCGCGACGAATCAGTTCAACACCGCCGATGATGTTGCTCCATTGATCGTTACCGCCGAATTGCAGTTTGCAGTCATAATTGCGGTAGAGGTGTAAAAAGTCATAAGACTGCATGACCATGTAGTTGAATTCCAGGAAGGTTAATCCCTGTTCCATACGGGATTTGTAGCACTCCGCATTGATCATACGGTTGATAGAGAAAAATGCACCATAATCGCGCAGGAATTCGATGTAATTGAGCTTGCGCAGCCAGTCGGCATTGTTCAAGAGCAGTGCTTTGCCGTCCGAAAAGTCGATGAAGCGTTCTGCTTGTTTCTTGAAATGATTGACATTGTCGTCGATTTGATCGATGGTCATCACACGGCGCATATCGCTGCGACCGGATGGGTCGCCGATCATACCCGTGCCGCCGCCGGCGAGGAAGATTGGACGATGACCGTGTTGCTGCATATGCTGCATAACCATAAACTGAATATAGTGACCGACATGCAGGCTGTCGGCAGTTGGATCGAAGCCGATATAGAAGGTGACCTTCTCTTTGCCAAGAAGTTCACGAATTTCATCAGGATGAGTGGCTTGTTCAATGTAGCCGCGTTCTGTCAATACGTCGTAAACGTTTCGTTCCATTGATTCTGATACCTCCAAAAAATTTAGTACACCCTATCACTATAACGAAAAATGCTTCATAAAGCAAACAAAAAAACACCTCGGAAGTGTTCCGAGGTGCTGGAAAATTTCTTACTTGTTGATGGTTTCAGCGATTTGATCAGCGAGGGCATCCAGCTGAGCGTAGACTTCGTCGGTTGGGGTGAACTGAGAACGAACGCTTTCGCCAACCTGCTTCATCTTGATGCTGTTGCAACGATCGTTGAGCTGAGCGCAAGCTTCACCGCTCCAGCCGAAGCAGCCGAGGGTTGCGTATGGACGACCAGCAGCGGAAACCGCATCAATGCAGCTGATAACATCGAGAACTGGTTTCAGAGCTGCGCGGTTCAGCGTTGGAGAACCGAATACGAGGCAGTCGTCTTCGAGGTGTGCAGCGATGTCAGCAGCATCGGTTTTAATGACATCGAAAGCAGAAACAACGATGCCTTTTTCAGTGAGTTTATCAGCCAGATAGTGGCACATTTTTCTGGTGTAGCCATAAGCGGAAACATAATAGATGGCAACTGTTTTTTCGGTTTTTTCTTCAGGAGTTGCCCAGGTGCGATAAGTATCCATTGCTACCTTGATATCATCGCCAGCGATCATTGGACCATGGCTTGGGCATACCAATGCGATATCGAGATCTTTGATGCGGTCAAGGGCACGCAATACGAATTTAGCAAATGGTCCCATAATAGCATCATAGTATACTTTGAATTCTTTTTCATACAGATCTTTTTTGTAGGCCTTGTGTACATACATGGTTGGTTCAGCGTAATGTGCACCAAGGAAGTCGCAGCTGAAGAGAATTTTGTCTTCTGCGAGATAGGTCATCATGGTATCTGGCCAGTGGATATTAGGGCTGACGCAGAAGGTCAGAGTCTTGCCGCCGAGATCAAGGGTGTCGCCATCTTTAACAGCAACGCGGTTAAATGGCATGCGAACAATGTTGTCGAGGTTTTTCAGGCAAGCTGCAGTACCGTAAACAACAATGTCTGGATTGTGTTCGATGACTAAGCGGATTGCACCGGAATGATCGGGTTCAGTGTGGTTGACAATCATGTAGTCGATGTTTTTGAAGTCTGTAATAGCTTCAACATTTTCAACAAAAAGATTTTCAAAACCTTTGTGAGCACCGTCGATCAATGCGGTTTTTTCAGAACCTTGAACGAGGTAAGAATTATAAGTGGTACCATATTCAGTGGTCATGATGATGTCAAATACGCGCAGTGTAGGGTTGGAAACACCGACATAATAAACGTTGTCAGCGATTTTCATGAAATAATCTCTCCTTTAAAATTAACTACGATGTTGTTTTTCTTCGTTTATTATTCTAGCATAAATTGTTGGTATTTCAACCTGTCAATGAGGTTTTGTAATTAAAATTATATATATATGACAAAAGAAGGAATTTTTCTGACGTTTCGCTAATAGAAATCCATAAATATACTTTGTGCTTTTTTTATCAAACCTTCTTGCGAATAGGAATCGCATTCGATATGATTATTATAGATGAAAAAGGATTTTGTGTGATGGAGGTGAAGTGGTTGTGAAAACGGATAAAATTCCAGAAGCAACAATAGCGCGGCTGTCCCTGTATTCAAGATATTTGAGTAAAATGGAGGCCCAGCACGTGCAAAAAGTCTCTTCTGTTGATATTGCACAAGGAGTACAAGGCACGCCGGCACAGGTGCGTAAAGATTTAGCGTATTTTGGTGATTTTGGTATGCGAGGTGTTGGTTACAACGTAACCAGTTTGAACAATATTATTAAAGAAATACTTGGCCTTGATCGTTCCTGGAAAATGATTCTTGTTGGAGCAGGTAATTTGGGGAGTGCATTGACGCATTATGCGGGCTTTGAAAAACGAGGATTTAAAATTTCTGCTGTGTTTGACAATGATGTCAATAAAATTGGGATGACGCTGAATGGGCTGCCAATTTTGCCAATTACCAAACTGGCAGAATATATAAATGACAATGAGGTTGACATTGCGGTGCTGGCTGTTCCAGAAACATCCGCTCAGGATGTTGCCGATCTTCTCTGTGGAACGCGTATCAAGGGGATTATGAATTTCTCACCATCCTCTCTTGTGCCATGTAAGGGCATTGAAATTCGCCAGATCGATTTGGCGGTCAGCCTGGAAGCGTTGAGTTATCGAATTAAAAGTAAGGACGAAGAATAAAAAAGCCTTTGCACAATCAAAGGCTTTTATTTTTATGGAGGAGTGTGTTATGGACAGACCGCTGGTGCTGGCGTCAACATCACCACGACGCCGCATGCTTCTTACGGAAGCAGGCATTGATTTTTCTGTAGAGGCGCCAATGTTGGCTGAAGAACGGTTGAATCCGGACTGTGAGCTGGCAGAGGCTTTGGAAGAGCTGGCTTTAGCTAAGGCACGTTCTGTGGCAGAAAAAATGCCGCAGGCGCTGGTTATGGGTGCAGACACGATCGTTTGTAAAGATGGTATGGTCCTAGGTAAGCCTGCTGATGCAAAGGAGGCTGCGCGAATGCTGCGCATGCTTTCGGGAGAAAAGCATGAAGTGATTACTGCTGTGGCGCTATGTTGTGATGAGACAGGGGCTGCTGCAACAGGACATGCAGTCAGTGGAGTGCGTTTTAAACCTTTATCGGAGGAAGACATTCAGGCGTATATTGAAAGCGGCGAACCGTTGGATAAAGCAGGTGCTTACGGGATTCAAGGCGAGGGTGGAAAGTTTGTTCAGGCTTTGGAGGGCGATTATGACAATGTTGTCGGGTTGCCAATGAAGCTTGTGAAAGAGATGCTGAGCCAATGGGAGGCGAATCAGTGATGAGTGATCCTGCGCGTAAAATGGGGAAGATCAAAGATCGACCACCAGAATTGCAGCCGCGTGAAAAACTGATGGCACAAGGTGTACAAAGTTTAAGTGAAACAGAATTGCTGGCGATTTTGCTGCGTACTGGCACGGCGAAACGAGACGTGTTGGAATTGGCACAAACCGTGTTAGAAACGGCTGGTGGACTGGAAGGTCTTTTGTGTCAAGACATGCATACTCTTTGCGACATTAACGGCATTGGTCAAACCAAAGCTTGTACCCTAATGGCAACCATTGAGATTGGCCGTCGATTGGTGCGTATCGGCAGCAAAAAAGAAATGGGCATTTGTGATTCATTTGGGGCAGCGGCTGCTTTGCGTGAGAACTTTCGCAGCGATGAGCAAGAAGCGTTTCATGTGTTGTATTTGGACGCACGAAATAGAGTCATTGAGGTGAAAGAACTGTTTATTGGCACGGTTAATGGTGCCAATGTGCATCCCAGAGACATTTTCCGCGAAGCCGTTCGGCATAATGCTGTTGGGCTCATCATTGGGCACAATCATCCCAGCGGCGATTTGATTCCCAGCCGTGAAGATTTGTTGCTGACGAAGCGTGTGCGCGAAGGCGCGCAACTTTTGGGACTGTCGTTTTTGGATCATATCATTCTCGGAAGTTTGCAGGAAGAACATTATTTTAGTTTTAAAGATGCTGGTTATCTGGAGTGACAATTCGATAAAAAACATCCTTTTTGGAACAGCAATTTGTAAATGGTTTGTTGTTGTTCTGAAAAGGATGTTTTTGTTACACTTTTTGACGGTGAATGAATATAAATCTTTGGCCAACATAATTGACAATAAGGGAGGACGAAAAAAGACATTGAAGAAAAAAATAATGTGTGTTTTGCTTACTATCGCTGTTTTATGCTCGGTAGCAGTTCCATCTGCTCCGATGATGGCAGCATCGGAACCAAATATAAAGGGCACCAGTGCAGTGATTATGGATGCGGCAACCGGAGAAGTGCTTTGGAGTAAAGACGCCGATACGATGCGCCCGGTTGCCAGCATGACCAAAGTTATGGCGGCATACTTGGTGTTTGAAGCGGTGCAGGCTGGGCGTATTTCTATGGACACGCAGGTGCCGGTCAGTACGTATACCTATTACTTTTCGAGAGATTCCGTGTATTCCAATATTGCTTTTGAATGGGATGAAGTCTACACCGTTGAGGATATGCTGGAGGCATTTCTGTGTTATTCGGCATGTGCTGCTGGTCCAGCATTGGGCGAGTTGGTGTATGGCTCTGAGGAAGCTTTTGTTGCGGCGATGAACGCCAAGGCCCAGGAAATGGGCATCAATGCGCGTTTTGATCAGAGTTACGATGAAGGCTATATGAGTGCTAACGCAATGGCAACGTTGTCGAAGCAGGTGATTGAAGAATGTCCGGAAATTCTGACGGTTACGAGTAGGGCGTCCTTTGAGTTCGGTGGTGAAACCTATCCATCCAGCAATTCGTTGCTGGGAACTGAGGATGCAAGCATTGGACATGTAGATGGTTTGAAAACAGGGTGGACGCCTCAGGCTGGCAGTTGTATGGCGGCAACAGCAACCAAAGAGGGCTCGCGGCTGATTACTGTAACAATGAATGCCAAGGCGGTGAATGCACGCTATAGCGACAGCGAAGCACTGCTGAAATATGGATTTGCAATGCTGGCTGAGCGAAAAGCCAATGGGTATGCGTATGCATCGCCAAACCAGGCAACGGTGAGCATGAATGGCGAACAACTGAGCATGCAGGCCTATCTTGCCAACGGCAACAATTATGTGCGCTTGCGTGATTTTGCGGCTATTTTGAACGGCACAGGGTCTCAGTTTGGACTGACTTATGATGCGGCCAACGGTGCCGTTGTCATTAATAATGGAGCACCGTATGAAGGGAACAACTCAAGCAGCATGATTCAAGGTGGCACGGTTATGAGTCAATTAAGTCAGCCGGTGCTGTATGTGGATGGCGTGGCCTATGCCATTGACTCCTACCTGATTGACGATTTGAATTACATGAAGATCCGTGATCTGTGTGAGGCCATTGGCTGTGGCATAGAGTGGGATGAGGCTACTGGGCAAGTTGTTTTAGTGCCTAAAGACACAACCGTCAGCGAAGATTCCGATGATGCTGCTTCTGTGGTAGAAACTCCGGCTGCGTAAAAATAGGGACGTTGTATTGGATGATGCAGCGTCCTTTATTTTTTTGTATTGAGTAAACTTAAAAGTGTAGGAAAAATTATTTTTATGATCATTTTTCAGAAAAATGATGCATAAATGGTTGAATATAGATATAATAGTATTTACATATAATCCATTATTGTGTAAAGATGCAAAAGTATCTATATTATTTGGATGATAACAAGCGCTTCGAGCGCCTATGTATGAGGAGGTAGGGACTGTGAAAGAAATTAAAACGATTTTAGTAGCGAACCGTGGTGAAATTGCGATTCGTATTTTCCGCGCCTGCAAGGAGCTGGGAATTAAAAGTATCGCGATTTATTCTGAAGAAGATAAGAACTCTCTGTATCGCACCATCGCGGACGAATCCTATCGAGTAGGTAAGGGCAAAGCACCTGTAGATGCCTACCTGGATATTTCCGGGATTATTACTTTGGCAAAATCCAAGGGTGTTGACGCCATTCATCCTGGTTATGGGTTCCTGGCCGAAAATGCTGAATTCGCTCAGGCCTGCGAAGAAGCAGGGATCGAATTCATTGGTCCGGATCACAACATGCTGCGCGCTTTAGGCGATAAAATCCAGTCAAAGAAGGTTGCCATCGAAGTTGGTGTACCAACCATTCCTGGTGTTGAACGTGCTGCACTTAACGTTGAAGAAGCCAAAGAATTTGCTAAAGTTGCTGGCTATCCAGTTATTTTGAAAGCAAGCGCTGGCGGCGGTGGCCGTGGGATGCGTGTGGTTCGCACCGAAGAAGACATGGAACAGGAATACAATAGCGCTACCAGCGAAGCAAAGAAAGCGTTCGGTATTGCTGATGTATTCGTTGAAAAATACATTGAACGTCCAAAACACATCGAAGTTCAGGTGCTCGGCGATAAGTATGGCAACACCGTTCACATGTTTGAACGTGATTGCTCCATCCAGCGTCGTCATCAGAAAGTCATCGAATTTGCACCATCTTTGGTACTGACCGATGCACAGCGTGAAGCCATCTGCGAAGATGCGCTCAAGATTGCACGTCACGTGAACTATCGCAGTGCTGGTACCGTTGAATTCCTTGTTGATGCTAACGGCAACCACTACTTCATTGAAATGAACCCACGTATTCAGGTTGAACACTGCGTTACCGAACAGATCACTGGTATCGACATTGTTCAAGCTCAGATTCGCGTGGCTCAGGGATATAAATTATCCGATCCAGAAATTGGTATTCCAAATCAGGAATCCATTACCTATCGCGGTTATGCTATCCAGTGCCGTGTAACCACCGAAGACCCAGCCAATAACTTTGCACCAGATACTGGTACGATCGAAGTGTATCGTTCCAGCTCCGGCCATGGCATTCGTCTTGACAGTGGTAACGCTTACGCTGGTGCAACCATTTCTCCATTCTATGACAGCTTGCTCGTTAAGATCATTGCTTATAACCGCACCTTTGAAGGGACCATCGACACAGCCATCCGCTGCCTGCATGAAACCAAAATCAAAGGTGTTAAGACCAATATTGGTTTCTTAATCAACGTTCTCAACCATCAGCGTTTCCGCCAGGGACAGTGCGATACGAGCTTCATTGCTCAAACGCCTGAACTCTTTGACATTCACGGCGGCGACAACATGGAAAAGAAGATGCTGACCTTCTTGGCAAACAAAGCCGTTAACGAAGTAAAAGGCGAAAAGCCTGAATTTAACGAATTGGAAGTGCCTGTTTTTGAAAAACCATTGCTACTCCGTGGCACCAAGCAAATGCTTGATGAAAAAGGTCCAAAAGCAGTCGCTGATTGGGTTCTTGAACAGGATCGCCTGCTGATCACTGATACCTCCATGCGTGATGCGCAGCAGTCTCTGCTTGCAACTCGTATGCGTACGGTAGATATGACCCGCATTGCACCGGCTTATGCAACAGCCTGCAAGGACTTCTTCTCTATGGAAATGTGGGGCGGGGCAACCTTCGATACCTCTTATCGTTTCCTCAAAGAATCTCCATGGGCACGTTTGGACGAACTGCGTGAACTGATTCCAAACGTTCTCTTCCAGATGCTGCTGCGTGGTGCTAATGCAGTTGGCTATAAGAACTATCCAGACAACCTGATTCGCGAATTTATTCAAGAATCTGCTAAGAGCGGTATTGACGTATTCCGTATTTTCGACTCCCTGAACTGGGTTGAAGCGATGAAAGTTTCTATCGACGAAGCCCTCAAGACCGATAAGCTCGTTGAAGGTTGCATTTGCTACACTGGCGATATCATGGATAAGTCCCGTACCAAATACGATCTGGAATACTATGTACGCAAGGCAAAAGAACTGGAAGACCTCGGCTGCCACATCCTCGGCATCAAGGATATGAGTGGTCTCTTAAAACCTCTCGCTGCAACCGAACTGGTTAGCGCGTTGAAGGCTGAATTGAAGATTCCAGTACATCTGCACACCCATGACTCCACTGGCAACGGCGTTGCTACCCTGTTGATGGCGGCTCAGGCTGGCGTTGACATTGTAGACGTTGCATTCAATGGTGTTGCAGGCTTGACCAGTCAGCCAGGTTTGAACTCTTTGGCAGCGGCTCTCACCCTGACCAAGCGTGATACCGGTCTTGATCTGGATAAGTTGCAGAAGATTTCCGATTACTGGGGCGAAGTGCGTAAGTACTACACCCAGTTCGAATCCGGCATGCGTTCCGGTTCTGCTGAAATCTATAAATACGAAATTCCTGGCGGTCAGTACTCCAACCTGAAACCACAGGTAGAAAGCTTCGGCCTTGGCCATAAATTTGAAGAAGTTAAGGAAATGTATTCCACCGTTAATGATATGCTGGGCGACATCGTTAAGGTTACCCCTTCCTCCAAGGCTGTTGGTGACATGGCGATCTTCATGGTTCAGAACAACCTGACCCCAGACAACATCATTGAAAAAGGGAAAAACATCGACTTCCCAGATTCCATCGTATCCTACTTCGAAGGGATGATGGGTCAGCCAGAAGGTGGTTTCCCAGAAGATCTTCAGAAGGTCGTTCTCAAGGATAAAGAACCTGTTACCTGCCGTCCTGGTGAATTGCTGCCAGATGAAGACCTTGAAGCCGATGCAGAATATCTGAAGAAAGAGTTCGGTATCGATGCTGGCAGACGTGAAGCATTGAGCTATGCGCTCTATCCACGCATGTATGAAGACTATCTGAAGGGCTTGAAGAAGCAGCCTACTCTCTGCAATCTTGACAGTGATCAGTTCTTCTTTGGTCTGAACAAGGGCGAAAGCGGCGACCTCACCATCGGTGAAGGGAAGGTTATGAGTGTTCGTCTGATTGATATCAAAGAACCAGATGAAGAAGGCAATTCTGTTGTATCCTTTGAAGTCAACGGCAGCTATCGCACTGTGAAGGTTGCCAACGAAGCTGCTGCGAAGTCTCTGACCATCGTTCGTAAACCAATGGCTGATCAGGATAATCCTGCTCACGTTGGTGCAAACATTCCTGGTACGGTTATCAAGATTCTTGTAAAAGAAGGCGACGAGGTTGAAGAAAATCAGCCACTGATCATTCTTGAAGCAATGAAGATGGAAACCAACGTGCTGAGCCCACGTAAGGGTAAAGTTGCACGCATCCTGACAGAAGACGGTGCTCAGGTTGAAGCCGGCGAATTGATTGTCGAGCTGGAAGTATAATCCTATAATAGTCGCATGGGGGCAGCTGCCATATAGGGCGCTGTTCCCATTGCTTTTTTGGAGTGAAAACATGGAACTCATAGAGAAATTTTTTAAACCGTTGATTCTGATTGCGGCTGTGATTTGGTTTTTTTTGGCGGCCTTTCGCCTGCTCAGCGTTGAGCAGTTGTTGATCTACGTGGGCGTGCTGTCCATTTGCATGGGCATTCGCAATCTGTTAATATTAAACATTAGTCAGCGTACTGGTCAGCTGCATAGAAAAATTCAATTTTATGTGGATCAATATGGTATGCGAAAAGGGTTGATCCGATACGCCGTTGTTTTAATTGGGGCCTATCTGATCATTGGCCTTGTGTTGATTGTTATCAATGTTATGTGATTTAAAGGAGCGTCATGAATTTATGAAAACCTGGAAAATTCGATCTTCCAATCATGCCGCTGCTCGTTTATTAGCTGACGCGCTCAAATTGCCGCTGCCGCTGGCGAGAATTCTTGCCGGCCGTGGTTATGCAACGCCTGAGCAGGCGTCGGCTTTTTTATATGCTGAAATGAAGGATTTAAGCCGACCTTTTATGATGCCGAATCTTGGCGCAGCGGTGGAAACGATTGGCGAAGCTCTGGCGCAGCATAAAAAGATAGCCATTTATGGGGACTATGATGTGGATGGCATCTGTGCGTCGACGCTGATGCGCGAAGTGTTTTCATGGCTTGGAACCGAGGTGAGGGTGTACATTCCGAGTCGTCTAAAAGAAGGATATGGAATGAATGCGGGTGCCTTGGATCATTTGTTAGCTGAGGGCATTGAACTGGTTATTACCGTTGACAATGGCATTGCGTCGGCAGCCCTCATCAAAGAATACACGGCCAAGGGGCTGACTTTTGTGGTTACCGACCACCATCAGTTGCCGCCAGAATTGCCGGATTGCATTGTTGTGAATCCACTTATGGCGCCAAGTTTTCTGGAGGCTTATCGTCGGCTTTGCGGTTGTGGCACGGCCTATTTTCTGGCGATGGGCTTGCTCATTCGTCTGGCGCCGTCACTTTACGATGAAGACCATCGTCGGGCTTTGTTGGACCTGGTGGCAGTAGCAACAGTGGCCGATATGGTACCGCTGGTGGACGACAATCGCATTTTGGTGCGGGAAGGGTTGCGCTTGATCAATGAAAAACCACGCCCTGGTCTGGCTGCGTTGATTGCGCTGATGTGCGGGGATGAGACCGTTAAAGCGTCGGACATTGCATTTCGCATTGCACCATGCATCAACGCCTGCGGCCGGCTGGATGAGACGCAGGATGCGCTGGCGCTCTTTGCTGCACAGCCGGAAGGCGATGTTCAGCTGTTGGCAGAACAGGTGCGTGACTATAACGAAGAACGCAAAGACATGGAACGGCGCATCACCAAAGAGGCTGTTGCTCAATTTGAGGAGGTCACGGGGCGGATGCACTGTGCTGTGGCCGTTGGCGAAAATTGGCACCCTGGGGTTATTGGAATTGTGGCTTCTCGTCTGGTGGAACAATTTCATTGTCCGTCGATTGTTTTAACGACGACCTCGGATAAACCTGGTGTGTATACAGGATCGGCGCGCAGTGTGCCGGGCTTTCATTTATATGAAGGGTTGGCAGCGGTGTCTGAGAATGTGCTTCAATTTGGCGGCCATGAAATGGCCGCGGGATTGAGCGTGGCTGAGGAAAATATTGAAGGGTTCAAGTCGGCATTTGCTGAGGTGACTGCGGCATATGAGGAAGAAATCAGCGACAATGTTCTCTGGATTGATGACGTCATCACGATAGATGATGCCAATGCTGCGCTTGAAGAGGCTTTGCGGCTGATAGAGCCTTGTGGCTGCGAAAATCCAGAGCCGTTGTTTGCGCTGGAGCACATGTGGCGGTTTGGCCATCGTGCAGTAGGTAGTGAAGGCGATCATTTGCAGCTGCAATTTAAGGATGGCAGCGGTGAGGTGGTGCCTGCCATTGCATTTCGTCAGGGTCAGTATGTCTTTTCGGACAAGCATCGCTACGATTTTGCCTTTCATATTCACGAACATTGTTTCCGTGGGTTTTGCGGCGTACAGCTTCAAGTGACTGATATCATGCCATCCTGGCAGGCTGAAGAACCGGCGGTGATGCGTACTTTTATGGCCAGTGGTGCCAACTATTTGGATGCTGGCGCTTTAAATGGCATTGCCGATCGTCCACGTTTTTATACGAAGCTACGTGGTGTGAGTTTTGATGATCGACAGGAACGCATTGCTCAGCTGCGAGAAGGCAGTGCCCTTTCACTTTTGAGAGAGCCGAACAATCCGGCGGATGCAAACGCCATTGCCTGCTTTACAGAAGATGGCGAAAAACTAGGCTATTTATCGCGATCAATGGCTGCTCAGCTGGCGCCGCTCATGGATCTTGGTGCGGGGTACCGCGCGGAAGTGTCACAAATTACCGGGGAAGAAAAACAGCATCGTGGTGTCAATATTCTGGTGCAGAGTGAAATGGCAGAAGCAGAGGCTGTCACAGCACACAATGGCAGTGAAGAACTATCTGTTTTATCGCAGGAAGCATTGGTGGATCTGCTTACCGATGCATTTGTGGAAGATGGCGAGCTTTTACCTATTCAGCAGGCGGCCATTGCCAACATTTTGGATCAGCACCAAGACACTGCGGTCATTATGCCAACCGGTCGCGGAAAGTCTTTGATCTATCAAATTGCTGCCGGCGTGCTGGCACGGCGTGATAAGAAAATGACATTGGTGATTTCGCCGCTGAAAGCGCTTATTCAAGACCAATATTTATCATTGCGTGATCATTTGAGCGCTTTGGGCTATTGCATTTACAAAGGAAATGGGGATCTCTCAGCGGCTGAACGCGATGAACTTCGGAGCGCGATGGCTGCTGAAAAGGTGGATATCCTACTGCTGACGCCAGAATTTTTTGTGCGGCATCAGGCGCTTTTTCAGCTGCAGGCGGTGCGGATTGGTCAGATTGTGATTGACGAAGCGCATCACATGCTGGATAAGCGACCAGCGTACAAACAAATGCGTGCGTTGAAATCGAAATATTCTTCGGCGGTATGGACTTATTTGACGGCGACGGTGCCAGCGACGGAAGCGCAGGCATTTCAAGAAATTATTTCGGGCGCAGGGCTTTATATTGACG
Source organism: uncultured Peptococcaceae bacterium (assembly GCA_937922955.1). GTDB lineage: Bacteria > Bacillota > Peptococcia > Peptococcales > Peptococcaceae > UMGS1590. The sequence goes on from CALAKO010000101.1 coordinate 50,958, forward strand.
ACCATATCCGCTATAATTTACATATTATCGATGCGCGGCACACTGAGAAAAAGCTTGTTTATCTGTATCGCCTGTTCATGCATCCAGAAAAAACCATCTGCTATGTGAACAGTCGCAAGCAGGCTTTTGCGTTGTCGCAGCGTTTGAGGGAAATTCTTCCTTATACTTTGCGGCCATTGGTGGGCTATTACCATGGTGGTCTGCCAGGAGAAGCACGTCGTGCCATCGAAACCGCTTTTAAAGAAGGCGACATCCGCCTGCTCTTTGCCACCACGGCTTTTGGTGAAGGGGTTCATATTTCAGACATTCGCAATGTCGTGCTTTATCATCCTTGTTTCTCAGTGGAAGCCTTTAATCAGTTGGCAGGACGCTGCGCGAGAGATGGTGAAGATGGACGAATCCATTTGCTATACAGTGAAAAGGATTTAGCGCTGAACGAAATGATCATTGGCGATCGAGCACCTTCTCGGGAAACGCTCGGGAAAATGTATCAGCTTCTAAAAGCAGCCGCTAAACCGCATGATTATGTTTTATCCGTAGCGTCGGATGATTTGGAGGAGAGCCTATGTGCGTTGGCTGAGGGGTTCACTAAACAGCAGTGGCGGCAGGCATTGACCATTTTTGAAGAACTTGATTTTCTGCGTGTGCAGCACAGCGACACGCAAACAACGATTATAATTGAAAAAGCTCCAGCTCATCGAGCCCTGACAGAATCTGCAGCTTTTCTGGAAGGCACCAGTGAGGCACGAGCCTTGTCTCAGTTTGAGAAGATTGCTTTTGTGAAAGATACGAATGCGCTGGAGAGCATTGTTCGCAGCGCATTGCGCCCTGCGAACTGGCATGGTAGGGAGGTGAAACCATGAGTCATCAAGTTGGATTCGAAGACCTGATTAAGGTCGTTTTAGAGAATAACCCACAATCAGACACTGTGCTGATTGAGGAGGCCTATGAATTTGCGCGTGAAATGCATGAAGGACAGTATCGTAAATCCGGTGAGCCGTACATCATTCATCCGGTTAATGTTGCTATTGTTTTGGCTGATCTTGGCATGGATGACAACGCCATCGCTGCCGGATTGCTGCATGATGTCGTCGAAGACACCGATTGCAGCAGTCTTGATCTGGAACGTAAATTCAATAAAGAAGTAGCCTTTCTTGTTGAAGGGGTCACCAAACTCGATAAGATTCAATGCCATTCTAAAGAAGAACGACAGCTTGAAAGTTATCGTAAAATGTTTGTGGCCATGGCGCAGGATATTCGTGTCATTATCATCAAGCTGGCCGACCGCTTGCACAATATGCGTACCATGAGTTTCCAGTCACCGGAGAAGCAAAAACGCATTGCTCAGGAAACATTGGAAATTTATTCGCCATTGGCTGATCGTTTGGGGATTATCAAGCTCAAATGGGAACTGGAAGATTTATCGCTTCGTTATCTGGAACCGGAAATTTACTACGACCTTGTTGAGCGAATTTCCATGAAACGTCAAGAACGTTTGGAATACATTGATGAAGTTATTCGTGATTTGAAGCGTGAAATGGATGCGGTGCATCTGGAATACGAGATTGGCGGCCGCCCTAAACATTTCTACAGCATCTACCGAAAAATGGTCAATAAGCACAAAGACCTTGATGAAATCTATGATTTGATTGCGATTCGTGTGCTGGTTAACAGTGTGCAGGATTGCTACATTGTTTTGGGGTTGGTACACTCCCTATGGAAACCAGTACCTGGGCGTATTAAAGACTATATTGCGATGCCAAAACCGAACTTGTATCAATCGCTGCATACCACAGTAATTGGGCCGCGTGGGGAACGCTTCGAAATTCAGATTCGTACGTTCGAAATGCATCAGATCGCTGAATATGGGGTTGCTGCGCATTGGTTGTACAAGCAAAACGGTGGCAGCATGCAGACCAAGGATGCCAATCAGCTGGATTGGCTGCAAAAGCTCAAAGAACTGCAGCAAGATGCCGTAGACAGCAAAGAATTTCTGGACAATATTAAGCTGGAGCTTTTCAGCGACAGTGTCTTTGTTTTCTCACCGGCCAGCGAAGTGTACGAATTCCCAATTGGTTCCGGTCCGCTGGACTTTGCCTATCGAGTGCACACCGAAATCGGGAACCAATGCGTTGGCGCCAAAGTCAATGGTAAGATTGTGCCGTTTGACTATGAGCTGCAAACGGGTGACACAGTTGAAATTCTGCGTTCCAAAAACAGTCGAGGACCAAACAGCAACTGGCTGAAACTGGTCAAAACGCCACAGGCGAAAAACAAAATCCGTGCTTGGCTTAAGAAAAACAAACGTGAGGAAAACCTCAAAGCGGGAAAGGACGCACTGGAGCATTACGTTAAGGCGCATCATTCCGGCGCAGAGTCGATTTTCCTTAATGTAGACAACATTAACCGCATCTGCAACAAACTGGGCTATAAAACCAGCGATGACCTTTATGTAGGGATCGGCGTTGGCGGCGTCAGCACCATGCAAGTGATCAACCGCATGCGTGACGAGTTCAAGAGCGCATTGGCGGAACTGGAAACCCAGGATACAGCCAAAGAAGTGGACGCACAGCTGAATGCCAAGAGCAATCGACGTGGTTCAGGCAAAAAGAACATTGGCGGGATTTCCATCCAGGGCATGGGTGATGTCGATGTGAAATTTGCGAACTGCTGCAAACCAGTACCGGGAGATCCGATTGTTGGTTATATTACACGTGGCAGCGGCATCACCGTTCACCATCGTGAATGCAAAAACATTCAGGGGCTCAGCGATAAAGATCGTGCGCGTCTGATTGATGTCAACTGGGAAGGGTATGAGAACTCTGTTTACGAAGTGCAGATTTTCGTTGAAGCCCTTGACCGTCCAAAAATTACACCAGATGTTATGGCGTTGATCAACGATTCGCACGTTCACATTGTGTCCATTACCTCGCGCGTCAAAGAACACATGGCATTGATGGAAATTACAGCGGAAGTCAGTGATTTGCAGGAACTGAATGTTGTTATGGAAAAAATCAACGCCATTCCGGACGTCTTTACCGTGCGGCGCGATTGATGAGAGGAGACAGGCAATGCGTGCAGTTGTACAGCGGGTGAAAGAAGCCCGCGTTGAAGTGGAGAACGAAACCGTCGGTGCCATTGATGGCGGCCTGCTGGTTTTTCTCGGTGTGACCCATGAAGATACCGAGAAAGATGCTAAATATTTGGCTGAAAAAATAGCAGGACTGCGTATTTTCGAAGACGCCGACGATAAAATGAATCTATCGGTGCAGGATGTTGGTGGCAGTGTGCTCAGCGTCTCACAATTCACGCTGTTTGGGGACTGTCGCCGTGGACGTCGCCCATCCTTTACGGAGGCCGCTGGGGCCGAACAGGGCAAGGCACTTTATGAGGCTTTTAATGAAGCCTTGCGCGGACAGGGGCTGGTTGTGGAAACCGGTCGGTTTCAAGCACATATGGAAGTGTCCTTGATCAACGATGGTCCTGTCACCATGCTTTTGGATTCAACAAAACAATTTTAGAAAACGAGGGTAGCAATACCATGAAATTACATACACTAGTCGTAGGACCATTAGAGGAAAACTGTTACATCATCTATGATGACGCCTCCAAAGAAGCGTTCATCATCGACCCCGGTGCCGATGCTGAGCAGATTATGGCGGCCATCGATGCAGAGGGTCTGCAGCCACAGCTGATTGTCAACACCCATGGTCACTGGGATCACGTTGGTGCAGTGACAGCACTCAAGGAGAAATACGGGATTCCGTTTTATTTGCATGCCGCCGATGAGGAGTGGCTGCGTGAACCGCTCTGCCGCCTGTTGGGCAATGGCGTGTCGCCAGAATTGACCGTGGACCATTATTTGAATGATGGTGCTGTGCTTATGCTGGCTGGTGAACCGCTGCGTGTGATTCATACCCCAGGACATACCAAAGGCGGCTGCGTGCTTTGGTTGGAAGGGGCAAATGTGGCCTTTACTGGCGACACCCTTTTCAAAGGCACTATTGGCCGTACCGATTTTCCTGGCGGCAGTTATGACGATATTCTGACGAGTGTGCAGGAAAAACTGGCGCCGCTGCCGGACGAGTGCGTGGTGTATCCGGGGCATGGGCCAAAGAGTACCATGGAGTGGGAGCGCAAGCACAATCCATACATGCGTTACTAAGCCTGGGTTGACAAAGGGCGAACCCTTCGATACAATTTTTATATATCTTTGTGGACAAAGGTTCGTTGTGGAAGCAACGAACTTTTCACTCTATAAACGGAGGCAAGAAAATGCTAACAACGAAACCGAGAGGAACCAATGATTTTCTGCCAGATGAGGTGGAAAAATGGCAGTATCTCGAGGGATTAATTCGTGACCTCTTTGCGGACTATCATTACAAAGAGATTCGTACCCCGATTTTCGAACACACTGAACTGTTTTTGCGCAGTGTGGGCGAAACATCCGATATTGTTTCAAAAGAAATGTATTCTTTCGAAGATAAGGGCCTGCGTCATGTGACGCTGCGTCCAGAAGGCACGGCTGGCACCGTGCGTGCGTTTGTGGAAAACAAACTGTTTGCACAGTCGCTGCCGGTCAAACTTTATTACACTGGTCCAATGTTCCGCTATGACCAACCACAGGCAGGGCGTTATCGCCAGTTCCATCAATTTGGCTGTGAGGTGCTTGGCAGCGCCGATCCAATGGTGGATGCAGAAGTCATCAGCTTTGCGGTGGATCTTTTCACCAAGCTGGGGCTGCAAAGCCTGAGCGTGCTCATTAATACCGTTGGCTGCGATCATTGCCGCCCTCGCTATCAGCAGGCACTGAAGGATTATTTCAGCCAGTACAAAGATCAGCTCTGCCCAACCTGTTTGGATCGTTTGGAAAAGAATCCACTGCGTCTGCTCGACTGCAAGGAAGAGGGCTGCAAAGCGGTGGCTGCTCATGCGCCAACAACATTGGATTATGCATGCGACGATTGCAAATCGCATTTTGAAAAAGTCTGCGCTTACCTTGAAAGCGTTGGCATCAAGTATGACGTAGACACCACCTTGGTGCGTGGGTTGGATTATTATACCCAGACTGCATTTGAAGTTATTATGAATAAAGTTGGCAGTCAGCAGAATGCCATCTGCGGTGGCGGACGTTACAATAAACTCGTCAGCGAAGTTGGCGGCGATGACATTCCTGGCATGGGCTTTGCCGCTGGGATGGAACGCGTGTTGTTGACGGTGGAAGAAGAAGGCATCGTCCTTCCTGTAAAAGACGACATTGATGTTTATGTGGCGCCGCTTGGCGATGCGGCCAAGGAAGTCTGCTTTAAGCTTACCCATGATCTGAGACAGCAGGGCATGGTGGTTGAAACCGACTACCTGTCTAAGAGTATGAAGGCACAGATGAAGGCTGCCGATAAGAACCATGCAAGATATACCGTCATTATTGGTGACGATGAACTGGCGAACAATGTGGCAGTGGTGCGCGATATGCACAACAGCACACAGGAAAATGTTCCCCTTGATGAAGTTATTAATTACGTAAAGTGAGGCCAAAATATGTTACCGTTAAAGAGAACCCATTATTGCACCCAGCTTTCTCTTGACAATGTCAACGAAGAGGTCATTGTTACTGGTTGGGTACAAAAACGCCGTGACCATGGCGGTGTTATCTTTATTGACTTGCGCGACCGTTCTGGGATTGTTCAGGTTACTGTAAACCCAGAATTGTGCGACGCTGATGTTTTTGCGCGTGCAGAACATGTGCGCAGCGAATACGTGCTTGGTGTTCGCGGGACTGTGCGCCCTCGTCCAGAAGGCATGGAAAACGATAAGCTTGCTACTGGTCAGATTGACGTGATTGCCACCGAACTGATCATTTATAATGCTGCAAAAACCCCTCCATACGCACTCATCGATGACACTGATGTTGACGAAAACATTCGTCTTAAATACCGTTATCTCGATTTGCGTCGTCCAATCATGCAGAAAAACCTGCAGATGCGCCATCAGGTGCTGAAGAGCGTGCGCGATTATCTCGACGAACGTGGCTTCTGGGAAATTGAAACCCCAATTCTTATGAGAAGCACCCCAGAAGGCGCACGTGACTTCCTGGTGCCTAGTCGTGTTAATGCAGGCTCCTTCTATGCACTGCCACAGTCTCCACAGCAGTACAAGCAGTTGCTCATGGTCAGCGGCATGGAAAAATATTTCCAGGTTGCTCGCTGCTTCCGTGACGAAGACCTGCGTGCAGACCGTCAGCCAGAATTTACTCAGCTCGACTTGGAAATGAGCTTTGTGGATGAAGAAGAAGTCATGGAACTCACGGAAAACATGGTGGCTCATGCGTTCAAAGAAGTGCTGGGTGTGGACATTCCACTGCCACTGCCACGTATGACCTGGGCCGAAGCCATGAGCCGTTATGGTTCCGACAAGCCAGACACCCGTTTTGGCCTTGAACTGATCGAACTCTCTGATGTGGTTCGTGGCGGCAGCGGTTTCAAGGTGTTTGATGCAGCGCTCGAAAACGGTGGTACCGTTAAGGCGCTCAACGCTAAAGGCATGGCCGATCTCAGTCGTCGTGAATTGGACGCACTGGGCAAATACGTTGCCATTTATGGGGCAAAAGGGTTGGCTTATTTTGTTATGCAGCCAGATGGCAGCATTAAGTCTCCAATCACTAAATTCCTTAGCGACGACATGGTTAAAGCCATTTGTGAAGCCACTGATGCAGAAGTGGGCGACGTCATCTTCTTTGGCGCTGACAGCCACAAGATTGTCAATGACAGCCTTGGTCACTTGCGTCTGGAACTCGCTCGCAAGCGCAACCTCATCGATGAAAGCAAGTTCAACTTGTTGTGGGTTACCGAATTCCCACTCTTCGAATGGAGCGAGGAAGAAAAACGCTACACCGCTATGCATCACCCATTTACTGCGCCAATCGAAGAAGACCTCGAAAAATACGGCGATCAGCTGGATAAGATTCGTTCCCGCGCTTATGACATCGTTCTCAACGGTGTCGAACTTGGCGGCGGCAGCATCCGTATCCATGACCGCGCGCTGCAGGAAAAAATGTTTGACCTGCTTGGTCTTTCTGAAGACGTATATCGTGAACGCTTTAGCATGCTCTTGGATGCGTTTGAATATGGTGCACCACCACATGGTGGTTTGGCAATTGGTATCGACCGCATGCTGATGCTGATGGCAAAACGCGACACCATTCGTGACGTGATCGCTTTCCCTAAAACTCAGAATGCTGCTGACCTCATGGCCGATGCACCTTCTCAGGTTGACCGCAAACAGCTGCGTGAATTGCATATTAAAGTCGACATTAAAGAAAAAGACAAAACGCCAAGCGCAGAATAATCCTTCGACAAACAGTCCCAGTCAATGCACATTGGCTGGGATTTTTTGCAACCAGGCATAAAATATAGGAAGGAATGAAGCAGGATGCAGGAAGAAGAAAAGATTTTTGCCGGCAAGCTTTTTAATAATCAGTGCGAAGAATTAAAGGCGATAAAAAAAAGAATGCATGAGATCAATCGTCAGGTGAACCAGATGGCGGAATGGGATTCGGAGCGTGAAGAACTGCTGCGCGGCGCTTTTGCAGAAATTGGCAAAACGTTTCATTTTGTGGGGCCGGTACATATCAACTACGGCACGCATACTTACATCGGTGAGAATTTCTTTGCAAATTTTAATTTTACCGTCATGGACGATGCGAGGGTGTTCATTGGTGACAATGTGGCGATTGGACCGAATGTGTCGCTTCTGGCGACGAACCACCCGTTGATTGCGCAGGAGCGAATGGGACTGGATGAAAATGGCAATACAACGCTGGCAGAATACGCCGAAGACATTCACATCGGCAACAATGTGTGGCTGGCGGCGAATGTGTGCGTGATTGGCGGTGTGACGATTGGCGATGGCGCGGTGATCGGTGCAGGCAGCGTGGTTACGCGCGACATTCCGGCAGGCTATCTGGCTGTTGGCGTGCCTTGCAAACCGCTGCGGCCAATTACAGAAGCGGACAGCGTTCAGGATCGCTTGCTGCCAGAGGATGCGGAGTATTTTCGCAATAACTTCCCGGGATTTAACAGCTGAAGGTTTCTTTACAGAAACATGTCGGAAAGTTAACGCAAAACGCTAAAATGTGCGCGAAGGTCGTTGATAAAGCCCGACGGATGTGGTATAGTAAGTGCAAGGAATCATCCTGCTACGTTTGTAAGTGCATGTGACACGTTTTGTTCCAACACTTTTCAAAACGGGAGCTGACTCTTCACTCGCTGCATTGCAGCTCTTAATCGACGCAGCGCGTCGGTGATTGTATTGCTACAGAATGCGCGTGAGAAGCGCCCACCTGCTATGGCAGGTTCAAAACCTCACTCCTTACGGCGGTGCGGGAGCTGATAAACCAATTAGCGACAGATCTTTGGTCTGTCGCTTTTTTGTTAGCTGGTCAGATATTGACAAGAGCAGGCTTTGCAGGTATCATAGTCGTAGTTTAATGCTTTAATATTGAAAAGAGGCCAGCGATGTATAAACCAAATATTGAAAATGAAATGATCGATGGTTTTTTTGAAGCCTTGTCGTTGGTGCAAACGCGCGAGGAGTATTACCGTTTCTTCGAGGACATCTGCACCGTTGGTGAGCTCAATGCCATCGCGCAGCGGCTGGAAGTTGCAAAAATGCTTGCTGATGAACAAACGTACACCCACATTGCCGAGGTTACCGGCGCCAGCACAGCAACGATCAGCCGTGTGAAAAAGTGTTTGAATTATGGGTCCGACGGCTACAAAATAGTGTTGGAACGATTGAAAGAAAAAGAAGAGGATGGACAAAACGCATGAAATACATCAGTACAAGAGATAATGCTGCTGGCGTAACGGCAGCAGAAGCCATTGTCAAAGGGATGGTGCCACAGGGCGGACTATACGTGCCGGAAACGATTCCGGCTTTGGATGACGCAGCTCTGCGTGCCATGGTTGATTTAAGCTATCAAGATCTGGCGAAAAATATTCTGGCGTTGTATCTGGAAGATTTTGACCGTGATGAAATCAGCGAAATGGTGGAAGCGGCTTATGATCCAGCCAGCTTTGACGATGCGGAAGTGGCGCCAGTGGTGAAGATCCAGGATGGACTGTATGCTCTTGAATTGTGGCACGGACCAACGGCCGCTTTCAAAGACATGGCTCTTCAACTGCTGCCACACCTTTTGGTGCATTCCATGCGCAAGACTGGTGTCGAAAAAGATGTGGTAATTTTAGTGGCCACTTCTGGCGACACTGGGAAAGCAGCGCTCGAAGGGTTCAAAGACGTTGAAGGCACCGCCATCATCGCTTTCTATCCAGATGGCGGCGTCAGTGAAGTGCAGGAATTGCAGATGCTCACCACTGGTGGCAGCAACACTTACACCTTTGCTGTCAAAGGCAACTTCGACGATTGTCAGCGCGCTGTTAAAGAAGCGTTTGCCAACGACGCGCTGTTGGCAGAAGTGGATGCTCTGGGCTGTCAGTTCTCCTCAGCGAACTCCATCAACTGGGGCCGTTTGCTGCCGCAGATTGTCTATTACTTCTCTGCTTACATGCAGCTTGTGCGCGGCGGCGACATTGCCTTTGGCGATCTGATCGACTTCACCGTGCCGACTGGCAACTTTGGCAACATTTTGGCTGGCTGGTTTGCGCGTGAAATGGGCCTACCAGTGGGCAAGCTTTATTGTGCCTCCAATGCCAACGATGTGCTGGACGATTTTATTCGCACTGGCGTTTATGATGCCAATCGTCCGTTTGTAAAAACCAACAGTCCTTCCATGGACATTCTCGTTTCCAGCAATTTGGAACGTTTCATTTATCTCATGAGCGATCGCAATGGCGCGGTCGTGGCTGAAGATATGCAGGCATTGGCAAAAGATGGGCGTTATCGTGTGGCCGATGAAGTGGTGGCACGGATGCAGAACGTGCTCGCCAGCGGCGCCATTGATGAAGCAGGCACCTTGGCCATCATCGGCGATGTTTTTGCCAAGACCGGCTACCTGCTGGATACCCATACCGCTGTCGGCGTAGGCGTTGCAGAAAAAGCCAACGATGGTCGTGTGATGGTGGTGGACTCTACGGCAAACCCATATAAATTTGTTGGCGCTGTTTGGCAGGCCGTGAATGGGGAAGCCAGCGATGCCAGCGATTTGGAACTGCTGGACACCCTTTCTGAAAAAACTGGTGTGCCGGTGCATCGTGCTTTGGCTGATCTTACCAGTAAACCAAAATGCGAACGCCGTTCCATCACGGTTGCTGACATCAATGATTCTGTGCTCGATATCATTAAGAGCCGCAAATAATTTTTCGATCACGCACGAACGCGCGTCATCTCAGCGATGACGCGCGTTTTTTGATGGTTTGCAGATTTCGCAATTTCAAGTATAATGAAGGCATGGAAAAAGAACATTTTGAACACAGCATCGTGGCGCGTTTTCAGCGTCGCGTGAATCGATTTATTGCAGATATTGTTTTAGAAGATGGACAAACGGTGCAGGCACATGTCGCTAACACCGGACGCATGCAGGAGCTGCTGGTGTCTGGAGTGCCCTGTCTGATTCGAGCCGCCGCCAATCCGGCACGGAAAACCGCCTGGGATCTTCTCGCGGTGGAGCATCGTGGCAGCTGGGTGTGTCTGGTTGCTTCTTGGGCGAACGATTTCATGGGTGAATGGCTGGCGCAGGGGATGATTCCCGGCTTTGATCATTGCGACAACATTCAACGTGAGAAAAAAATTGGTCACAGCCGCTTTGATTTTGCCCTGGAGCAGGCTGGCCGTCGCTGGCTGTTTGAAGTAAAGTCGGTCAATTATGTGATCGATGGCCGGGCCATTTTCCCGGATGCGCCAACCGAGCGCGGCCGCCGCCATGTGGAGGAATTGCTGGCTTTGCGGGAGGATGGCTGGCAGACAGGAATCTTTTTTGTCACGATGGGCCAGCCGGTGACCAGCGTAGGCTTTAATACAGACAGCGACCCGGCATTTGCGGCAGTAATGCGGCGTGCTCTGGCCGAAGGCATGGAATGCCGCGCCTTTGCAGCGGAAATCCGTCCGCCGCAGGTGCTGTTTTGCGGGGAACGTCCGATACGATAAAGGAGCTTGAATATGGAAATTTATGCATTGGTTGGGCCAAGCGGCACAGGAAAAAGCCATCACGCCACAGAACTGGCGGATGAGCTTCAGGTCAATTTTATTATTGACGATGGCCTTCTGATTCATAATGGAAAAAAACTCGCAGGCATCTCTGCGAAAAGTGAGCCAACCATGGTGGCTGCTGTAAAGCGCGCCATCTTCCTGGATCAGGAACACGCGGAATCAGTGCGTAAGGCGTTGTCGCTGTACCGAGTAAAAAAACTCTTGATTCTCGGCACGTCCGAGCATATGATTGACCGCATTGTCGGCGCACTCAACCTGCCGCCGGTGAAACAGGTGATTTTCATTCAGGATGTGGCCACCGAGGAAGAAATTGCCATTGCCAAAGAAATGCGCAGTGCCGGCAAGCACGTCATTCCACTGCCGGTGATTGAAGTGCGCAAGGATTTGCCAACCGCATGGATTGCGCCGGTGATCGGGCTTTTCAAACGCCGCAGCAAAGAAGACAAAGACACTCGTGTCAACGAAAAATCCATCGTTCGTCCAGCCTTTTCGCAGTTGGGCAAAGTGGTTATTTCAGAGCACGTTTTTGTGGGCCTCGCGCGGCACATCGCGCTGGAAGCCCACATCTTTGGACCAAATCCGCGCATATCTGTGAAAATGAGCGATCTTGGTGCGATCATCCAAATGGAAAGCCGTGTGCGCTATGGCACGCCTATTCAGAAAGAAGTCATGGCGTTCCAGAAAATGGTCATGGAGCAGGTGGAACATCTCACCGGTGTTCCGGTGCGCCAGGTCAACGTGCGGGTTTCCGGCGTGATTCAATAAAACAATGTGGAGATTATAATGGATACAAAATTTTTAAATTGGTTTTTATCGGGCGGTTCCGTTTCCCTGCCAAAGCGGTTTTTGGCTTATATGGCACCGCTCGATTTGAGTTTTGAAGAACTTGGCGAGATTGTCTATTTGATGGCTCAGGAAGGCCGTGTGGCCCCGGGAGATGTGTATGCAAAAACCGCTGCCACCGATCTTGTGCAAAAGCGGCTCATTACCTACAATGTGGATCGGGGAGAAGTGTCCTTCACGCCGCTTTTTGACCGTATGCTGGGAAAAACCACCGCAGGCAATGAAGCAGCTGCCGACGGCAATCCTGTCAAAGAAGACGGTGTTGATACCTTGGTGGAAGTCGTCAAACGCTATGAAAAAGAAAAAGGCGTCATCTTGCCGGCAAAGGCGCGCAGCGACATCAGTGAAGTCATCCTGCGTTATGGCTGGAACAGCGAACTGGTGTATCTCATTTATGATTATTTTTACACCCATCAGCGCCAGCATTATAACTTTCTTTCCTTTGCACAGATGGCACACAATGCTGGTGTTAACGATCGCGACTCCTTCAAAAGCTTCGCGTCTACTCTCGACTACGAGTTGACCAAGGTGCGTGAAGTGCTGCGTCTGTTGGGCAAACGTAATATGCCAACTGAGCCACAGCGCGCCCTCTATGCAAAATGGAGCCGAGAATGGCATTTCAGCCACGAGCTCATACTCATGGCTATTGATGACACCACGGGCGCCGATAACCCAAGCATGAACTACCTCGACGCCATCTTGGCGCAATGGCATCGCATGGGCATCACCCGACGCGATCAGGTAGAAACCTATCGTGCTCAGCAAAGGAGTGCACGTGCGCAGAATCGCGCGCGTCCAGCAGCCAAGAAACGTGAACCATATGTGAGCCAGGAAGGCCCACGCGATTTTTCAAATTTGGAGGAATAGCCCATGGCACAATGGGAATCGAAACGAGAACAGAAAAAACAGGAACGGGATGCTCGCGTGCAGGCGATGCACCGTGCTCATCCAGACCTGGCCGACGTTGACACCCGCCTGTCGGCACATGCGCTCGATTGCGTCAAACGCAGCCTTCATGGCAATATCGAAGGCTTGGATGCCGCCGATGCCACCTATCAGGCGCTGCGTGCTGAACGTCAAGCGCTGTTGGAGCGTTATGGGCTCAGTGAAGCCATCTATGAGCCACAGTGGGATTGTGCGCTCTGTGAAGATCGTGGCTACATACGGCCAGGCGTACCTTGCGTCTGTCAGCTCGATAAACGCCGGGAAGCCACCTATCTGGCCAGCGGTCTGCCAGAAAAATATCGCGGCAAAACCTTCGACAATTTCTGGGTTGATGTCTACACCGATCCTGATGACATGCAGCGCAAGCTTGTGCGCATTCACCGTTTCATCGATGCACTTGCCGAAGGACGTGCCATGGGCAATCTGGTGCTGCGCGGCTACGTTGGCCGCGGTAAGACCCATTTGTCTGCAGCCATCGCCAACGCTTGCATTGAGCGTGGCCTTAGCGTCGTCTACCGGCGCACCGACGACCTCCTGGACCTCATTCGCTACAGCAAATTCGAACGTGGCCAGGACGACGAGGAAACCATTCGCACCTTCGACCTTCTGCGCAATTGCAGCCTGCTCATCCTCGACGACTTCGGCGCCGAACCGCGCACCGAATTCGCCGTCGACGAACTCACTCGCCTCATTGAAGAACGCAACCTGCGTAACAAATCCTGGATCATCAACACCAACCTCGAACTTAACGACATAGAAAAACTCTACGACCCACGCCTCATGGAACGCATCACCGAAAAAGCCACCATCTTCCGCCTGGAAACTCCAGAAAGCCTGCGAATGGGTGAGGCAAGACGAAATTTGGATGTAGAGTTGATATAATGAGATAAGACAGGTTTAGCTGGAGGGATATGTATGAAGATAGAACAAATGAGACAGTTTCTTGAAATAGCAAAGAACAAGTCATTGAGTCGTGCTAGCAATAACATGTATATTTCTCAGCAAGCGCTAAGCTCATCAATAAAAAAGATGGAAGAAGAATTATCTACACAATTAATGATCAGAACCAATCATGGTGTTTTTTTAACAGAAGCAGGCGAATACTACGCAAATGGGTTTAATAGAATTTTAGAAGAATATGATGAACTTTTATTGCATGCGAATAATAGTACTGAAAAAACTCAAAGACTTCGGGATGTAAGTATTATTGCAAATTATGGAGCTATGGAAACATTTTTGGCTGATGTTTTATCAAAGATGCCGAAAGATAAGATTGGAAAATTGCACTTTCAAGAAGGGCTCTTTGAGGAAATAATAGAGAGAGTTATTCAAGAAAAATGTGAATTGGGGATTTATTCTTTTTCAAAGAGAAGAGGAGAACTCGAAGAAAACTATGATCAGATTGAATCTATTACGTTGTTTCAGTCTCCTTTATATGTAAAAGTTTCAGAAGAATCTCCTCTTGCCGAAAAAAATATTTAAAATTTGAAGACATAATCGAAGAGAATATT
>CALAKO010000102.1 GCA_937922955.1 uncultured Peptococcaceae bacterium
ATGTGGCACGTACTGAAGATGGAAGGACATTTCATTTGGAGCTGTCAAATCAAGAAGAATACTGCGTGGTTCGCGCGGAAGATGGTGATATGACACTGCCTCATTTGCGTATTGTGTTTGAGGGGGAGCGTTGATGATGAGAGAGCTGGAAATCTTAATGGATCGACGATGGGTGGTAAAGGAAGAGAATAGGCAGCTGTATTATCATATTCGCGATGCATTGCCGGAGATTCGTGCGTTTGCAACAGAAAAGATGGGTTGCCAGGTGATCGACAATGCGCAGCTTATCAAGATGGAAAAAATTCCGGCAATCGCGGAAACGGCGATGGGCATAACACAATTTTCTGCTCGAGAAGAATATGCTTTTCTGTGTTTGCTTTTGATGTTTCTGGAGGATCGGGATGTTGGCGAACCGTTCATCCTTTCACAGTTCACAGAATATATTGTTGCGAACATGCCCGGTGGCGGTGTGAACTGGACGCATTATCGCAGCAGACAACAGCTGGTACGGGTATTGCGGTTTGCATCGGCCGAAGGAATGCTGCGCGTTCGGGATGGCAGTGAGGAAAATTTTATGCAGGCAGAGACCGGTGAGGTGCTCTATGAAAATACCGGTGTGTCGCGTTACTTTATGCGTAGTTTTCCACGCGATATTATGAGTTACAATAACCCTGAGGATTTTGCTCAAAGCGATTGGGTAGCGATGGATGAGGAACGTGGCATTGCGCGCAGACATCGTGTGTATAAACGCCTGCTTCTATCGATGAATCTTTTGCAGAGTGAAGGTATGCCGGAGGATGTGGACTATCTAAAGAACTATGGCAGACGGCTTAAGGATGAATTGGAGAAAATTTTTGATGGAGAGCTGCATATCCATCGCGGAAATGCCTTCTTCATGCAGGGAGAAACCTGTCACATGGGGGAAACGGTGCCGAATGACACTGGCTTGTCGGATGTGATCCTTTTGATTTGTGCCAGAATCCGTGAGTGTGTGAAGGAAAATGTGTGGACGCCGGAAAAGGATGATCGCATCACAGTGGCCTTGGTCGAGTTTGAACAGCTGGTCAGACAGGTACGGCGAGAGCAAGGGGCAGGGTTTATAAAAAGCTTGCGTGATATGGCTGACGGGGAATTTGTGCGTTGTGTTGAAAATGAAATGATGCTTTGGCGGTTTTTATGGATCGACGTTGCAGCAGGTCAGGTGACAATCCTGCCGGCTGCTGGAAAAATCAGCGGAGGTTATCCGCAGGATTACCGAGGAGCGATGAATGATGAACAGTAGATGGCAGGCAAGTAAAATTGGCTTTGTCAATTTCTGGTACTATGACGAGCAGGAATTTTCCTTTGCAAATGGACGAATGCTGCTGCGTGGCGCCAATGGTTCCGGCAAGTCGGTGACGATGCAAAGTGCGATTCC
This sequence comes from uncultured Peptococcaceae bacterium, assembly GCA_937922955.1. Lineage (GTDB taxonomy): Bacteria > Bacillota > Peptococcia > Peptococcales > Peptococcaceae > UMGS1590. The sequence continues at coordinate 1,418 of CALAKO010000102.1, forward strand.
ATTGCTTTTAGATGGAAATGTGAGTCCGGAGCGTTTGGATCCTTTTGGCTCGCGTGATCGCAAAATGATGAGTTACCTTTTGGAGGATGACGATGCGCGTGAAGAACGCACTGGCTATTTATATATGGAGTTTAAGCGCATTGCGAGCGATGTATGGTTGACGATCGGAATGGGACTGCGAGCACGGCGCGGTAAACCGTTGGACAAATGGTATTTTTCTTTGGAAGATGGCCGGCGTGTTGGAGAAGATTTTTTTCTTTATAAAGCTCTCGATGAAAAGATCCCACTTTCAAAAAAAGAGTTGGAGAATCGGATCGCTGCTGGTGGGCAAGTGTTTGAACGTCAAGCAGACTATATGGCTTATGTGAATCAGCAGGTTTTTGGTTTTGAAACAGTGGATGATTACCGAGAACTGCTTGACTTGCTCATTCAGTTGCGTACGCCGAAGTTGTCGAAGGAATTTAAGCCATCGGTGATCAACGATATTATGAGTGATTCTCTGCAGCCCCTTTCTGATGAAGATTTGCGTCCGATGGCCGAAGCTATTGAGAACATGGATACTCAGACTATGAATTTGCGTTCGCTGAAAACCGCATGCGAGGCTGCAGGAAAGATTCAACAGGCTTTTGATGATTATAACCGTTTCGTGCTCTACGAGAAAGCGGGACATTGTGTCGAAAATGCAGATAAAGTACTGTCATTGGAAAAAAAGGCGAAACATCTGCGCGATGAACGCGCGCAAAGTGAGCGGGAAATTTCTGCGCTTGAACGTCACCAGGAGCTGCTTGATGCGGAGAAAGCGGCAAAGGAAAAAATGCGCGATTCACTGAGTGAACATGATGCCTTTGCATTGAAACGACGTGAGCAGGATCTGGCTGAACGTATTCAAAACAGCCAAGCCATGCTGGCACGCAAGGAAGAGCAGCTGGCGGAGAAGAAGAGTCAGGTCATAAAAAAAGAAGGACAGCAAAAGCAGGCGGAGAATAAGCTCTTTGAGCGAACACAGGAGATAGAGCGTCTTCTTGTGAAAATGCAGGACGACGCAGAGACGATGGCGTTTGAAGAACACAGCTTTCTTGCGGATGAGCTGCAAGGTGCAATGGAGGCACCGTTTGCCTGGACGACACATGAGGTGCAGGTGGCGCGTGTTGAAGAAGGTGTGCGTGCAGGCCTGGAAGTGCTGACACAGGTCGAACGATGCCGACGGGAAGCAGATGAACGCATGCAAAAGCGTGATCGGCTCGTGCGCGAAACGGATGCAGCTCAGTACCGGGAAAAAGAACGAGAAGATCTTCTGCTGCAGATGACTGCAGAATGGAAAGAAGCGCTCTACATTTGGAACGGGCGCAATCGCGAGCTGCACATGTCTGAAGAAGACCTGCGCAACATGGCAGTATTTGCTGAACGTTTCGATGAAACCTCGGATTTTGCCCAAGTGCGCAAGCAAGCGTTTGAACGTCAGCTGGAAAAACATGACGCCTTAAGTCGGTCTGAAAAAGAGTTGCAGGAGCGCTTGGATGTGCTCGCGACTGACGGAAGAGAGCTGGCGTTGGCACTCCAAGAGTGGGAAACATATCGCGAGCCTGAACCTGCGCGCATTGAAGCGGTGCAGAAGAATCGTGAGCGGCTGCAAATGCTTGGTGTGGAATACCATGAGTTTTATAAACTGATCGATTTTCAGCCATCGTTAAGTGAAGCTGAGCGGGATCAGCTGGAAGAGGCGCTGCTTGAAATGGGGATCCTCGATGCGCTGGTTGTGGCAGAATCGGATCGTGCACGCGTGTTAGCGGCTGATCCGGGCTGCGCAGATCGTTATCTATTTGTACAGAATCAAAATATCGATTGCAGCCTGGCTGCACAGCTGGCGTTGGAGGAGTCGGTGCAAGACATCTTCTCCTATCAACGCATCAAAGGTGTTTTAGATGGCATAGCTTGGAATACCGCGGATTCAGAGGCTGCGACCGTTGTGCATGCGGATGGCAGTTATCAGATTGGCGTTGTTAGCGGTACCATCAGCGGCATGCATCGTGCATGTTACATTGGCGCATCGGCGCGGGAACGTGCACGACAGGAAAAAATCGCAGAATTACGAGCACGTTTGGCTGAAAATGAAGCTGAGCAGCGTGAAACGACGGCAGCGCTTGCTGTGTTGGACCAGCGGCTTGCTGTATTGCAGGAAGAATACGAGGCCTTGCCTGGGGATGGGGATATACGTGAAGCCTGGCGCATCTTATCGGAGGCCAGATTGGACACGCTGCGCTGTGAGAAAGAACGTGATACAGCAGAGGCTGCATTACATGAGGTGAACGATCGATTAAAGATTTTGCAGGCGCAGGCAGCAGAAATCGCTTCCCGTCTCTATTTGGTGCCGCGCTATGAAATTTTCCAAGAGGCGTATGCAGGAGTGCAGCGTTATCTGCGCGATCTAGAGAGGCTCAAGAATACGCATGAGCGGCATTTAGAGACGCTGGCTCAGTGCGCAGAATTGGCAGATGAGTTGGAGCGTCTCGAAAGTGAACAGGAGGAGCTCCTTTATGAAGAAGGACAGATTGAACGAAGACTTGCCAAAGAGCGGGCGGAACATCGTACTGTCTGCGAACAGCTTGCACTAACAGACTATGATAAAATCCGAGACGAATTGGAACACTGCCTTGCCTGGCTGGATGATTTTCCGAAGCAGTTGGAGAGTTGTGTGAGCAAACGCGCGAGTTTGAAAAACAGCCTGAGACATCTGATGCAGGAATTGACCGAAAACGACAGAAAGCTCATGGAATATCAGCGACAAGATGCATATTTCAAGCGTTGTTATGAAGCTGAAAGAGCGCTTGACTATGTTGCTATTCCTGATGCGATGGCGGAGGATGTGCACAAGGTGTTGGCATATCTTGAAACTGAGTGTCAGCAGCAGACAAAAGAGGCGCTGATTCGACGCTTGAACGAACGGTATTATAGCAATCGCGACCGTTTGGTTGATTACCAGCCGGTACTGCTTGATACGCTTTTTACCGAGCTTGATGAAGCAGGACTTCCATCGGCTTCTCGTCTCGATTTGGGTGCGCGTTATCGTGGAGAACGCATCCCTTTTGGTAAGCTGCTGCGCAATTTGGAAGATGAAATTGCTAAACTTGACGATTTGATCCGAGATGCAGACCGAGAGCTTTTCGAGGATATCCTGACCAATACCGTGAGCCGAAAGATTCGCGGGAAAATCAATGGCGCCGATTCCTGGGTAAAAAAGATGAATAATCTTATGGCGAGCATGGATACATCCAGTGGGTTAAAATTCCGTCTGCGCTGGCGTAAACGCACGGCTGAGAAAGAAGCGCAGCTCGATACGCGTGATCTGGTAGAGCTGCTCAAGAAAGACTATCATCTCATGCGTCCGGATGAGACTGAAAGGCTGTCTGCGCATTTTCGCTCCAAGGTTGATGAGGCGCGGCGACAGGCGCGTGATGATGGCAGTGTTCTATCCTTCTATCAGATTGTTAAAGAAACGCTCGATTATCGGAAATGGTTTGAATTTCAACTGTTGTATCAGAAAGGAGACGAGCGAGAGCGAGAGCTGACAAACAGTGCTTTTGGTACCTTCAGTGGTGGCGAAAAAGCCATGGCGATGTATGTGCCGTTGTTTTCAGCGGTCGTCGCAAAATATGAAGGGGCACGAGTCGATGCGCCGCGTTTGATCTCGCTTGACGAAGCCTTTGCCGGTGTAGATAATCGCAATATTCGCGATATGTTCCGCTTGATGAGTGAACTGCGCTTTGATTTTATCATCAACAGTCAGGTGCTCTGGGGGGATTACGATACTCTTGATGCGATAGCGGTGTATCAGCTTCTGCGTAAGCCAAATGCCAAATTTGTCAGTGTCATGTCTTCTATTTGGAATGGGCATCGGCGAGTGATGGATGATGGTATGCAGCAGGTGGATTAGGAATATGGGACGCATAAGGAAGGGAGCGAGTGCAACATGAGCCAATCCGAGCTGATGGATGAGTGTGTGGATTACATAAGATCGCATGCCATTCTTATAAAGGTGCTGGATGGCTTTCGGGACAAATACCTCTCCTACGGAAGACTGGCAGGCACTGTGGTATTGGAAAATGTGACTGTGGAAGAACGTATTGTTCTTGAGGGCTTTTTTCAACGCAACTACCACGGGAAAACACAGGTGCGAATAACAGCGGTACAGTTTGAGACGGCACTCCAGCAAAGTCGGTTCGCGGAGTTGGATGGAGAGGATGTGCTGCAAGCGTTTTATGGAACGCTGCTTTTCAGTAGGAAATCGAAGAAGGAACAGGCAGAAGCGCGTTGGCATCGGCTCGTTGCGAGCGTGCAGGCACAGGCCAAAACAGCATCAGCCAAACGCTGGATCGATTCTCTTGCTAACGCAGAAACGGTCGAACCGTTCGCGGTCAAGATGCGCGTATATTTGAAAAAACGAGATAATGCTGCCGGTGGATGCCTTAAAGAAGTGGAGCGTTTGCTCGTGCTTGGTGTGAAGATTCTAAACAGACTGCCCTTGATGGAGCCGGTGTATTTGCCTGTGTTCGCGGCAGAGTTGACAGGAGATCCGCATGCCTTCGACAAAGGGCGAAAGGATGGTGGATTTTTAGCATTGGTGATACAGTGGCTGTGCCAGGGAATGCCAATGCATAATATTTTGGAAAGACAGCGGTGTTATCTGCAGGTTGGCCTGCTTTTTGACGATATGTCCAACTATGTCATGGCGCTTGGTATGCGTGCGTGGAAAAAAGATGGGCGAGAACATCTGGGTATGGCAGGATTCTTTTTTGAAAGAGAGCCAGTCCACCTTCCATTGTCGGATATTGTCCAATGGACGGAGGTGTGTTGCCCGAATGACCGGCTGTATATGGTGGAAAACCCTTCGATTTACGCTGTGCTCTGTAACCATTGGCGAGAAAAACAGGCAATCGTTTGTGTAGCGGGACAACCAAACCTCAGTGTATATGAATTGCTTGATCGATTATCGCCTGGAACAGAGATTTGGTACGCAGGTGATTTCGATCCGGAGGGGTTGCAGATCGCCGAACGTCTGGCAGACTACTATAATGGAGTATTTAATTATTGGCGTATGAGTGCAGAAGATTATAGTAAAAGTTGTCCAGCGAAGCCGCTGAATGATGAACGTTTGAAAAAACTGGAAAAAATCAAAGACCCAAGGCTCAGTGAGACAGTTGATGCGATTCTGAGCAAGAAAGCGGCAGGGTATCAGGAAAAACTCTTGCATGATTACATTAAGGATATGGCTTGACGATCTTCTTGAGATCCGTCACGATAATCATGCGCATTTTTGCGTCATTGTAAAAACGTAAAAAGAAAAGACTTGTGGCCCAACTGAAGATAAAGCAGTCGGGCCGCAAGTCTTTTTTTGAAAAAGATCAGTGAAGGTCAGAATTTTCTGCGAAAAAAATTCTGAAAATATTTCGCTGAAAGTAAAAGAATAATTGCTCTGAAAATGGTAAAAAATGACCATAAAAAAATCTCTGAAACCCGCGAAAAATAAACAAAAATCACTTGCAAAACGTTGTTTCGTGTGATACACTAAAGCGGTGCCTGAAAATAAGCAATGATGCGGGAGATTGCTAGGCGAATGGACACACCTGAGGCCGTGTTCTAGGGAACTCCCGCGGAGCAGTCCGAAAATCGGGCGAAATCAAGGAGGAAAAATAATGGCAAGAAGTAAAATCAGAATTCGCTTGAAAGCTTTTGATCACAAAGTACTTGATCAGAGCGCAAGCAAAATCGTAGAAACTGCCAAGAAAACTGGTGCTACCGTTTCCGGCCCAGTTCCACTACCAACCGAAAAGGCAGTCTACACCGTTCTTCGTTCTCCACACGTCAACAAAGACTCCAGAGAACAGTTCGAAACCAGAACCCACAAACGTCTCATTGACATCACCGAACACACCAACAAGACTGTTGAAGCGTTGATGCGTTTGGATCTGCCAAGCGGCGTTGAAATCGAAATCAAATTATAATAAAAAAGGAGGTGGCAGTTCGAATGAAAGCCATTTTGGGTAAGAAAATCGGGATGACTCAGATCTTCACTCCGGAAGGCGTGTTGGTTCCTGTAACAGTTGTTGCTGCAGGTCCTTGCGTAGTCACCCAGGTAAAAACAATTGATACTGACGGTTATAATGCTGTTCAGGTCGGCTTTGGCGATATCAAGCCTGTAGCAGTGAACAAGCCTGCTAAGGGTCACTTCGACAAGGCCGGTGTAGCCGCTAGAAAGTATCTGCGCGAAATCCGCGTTGAAGATCCATCTAGCTACAACAATGGTGACGAAATCAAAGCTGATGTATTTGCTGAAGGCGAAGCAATCGATGTTTCCGGCGTAAGCAAAGGTAAAGGCTTTGCTGGTACCATTAAGCGCTACGGCCGCCATCGTGGGCCTATGACACACGGTTCCAAGCACAAAAGAAAAACCGGGTCTGTTGGCGCTGCCGGTCCTCATCACGTATTCAAAGGCCATCTGATGCCTGGGCGTGCTGGGAATAAGAACGTTACCGTTCAGAACCTTAAAGTTGTTAAGGTGGACGTTGAAAATAATCTGCTCTTGATCAAAGGCTCCGTTCCTGGGGCAAAGAACAGCCTTGTGGTTGTTAAAGAAAGCGTAAAGGGCAATAAGTAAGGAAAGGAGGAGAATACATGCCAGTAATTAAAGTGAAAAATATGCAGGGTGCTGACGTCGAAGAATTAACTCTCAATGAAGAGATATTCGGTATCGAACCTAACAAATCTGTTATGCATGAAGTTGTTGTAAACTATTTGGCTGGTCTGCGCAAAGGTACTCACTGCACCAAGTCCCGCGGCGAAGTCAGAGGCGGTGGCCGTAAGCCATGGCGTCAGAAAGGTACTGGTCGTGCCCGTGCTGGTACGTCCCGTTCTCCACTGTGGCGCGGCGGTGCGATCATCTTCGGGCCAAAGCCAAGAGATTATTCCTATCGTGTCAACAAGAAGAAAGTTGCATTGGCAATGCGTTCTGCACTTTCCGATAAGGTGAACGAAGAAGCTATGGTCGTTGTAGACGCACTGAACTTCGACGCACCAAAGACCAAAGACATGATCAAGGTGCTTGAAGCTCTCGGCACCGGCAAAAAGACTCTGCTCGTTCTTCCTGAGATCGACGAAGTTGTTATCAAGAGTGCTCGTAACATCCAGGGTGTTACCCCAGTGACTGTTGCAGAACTGAACACTTATGAAATCTTGAACAATAACAGCCTCGTTCTCACCAAGGATGCTGTTGCAAAGGTTGAGGAGGTGTTGGCGTAATGAAATTGGCAAGAGAAATCATTATCAAACCAGTTGTCACCGAAAAGAGCGTTGACTTGATGCAGGAAAACAAATACTGCTTCAGAGTTGCTAAGGATGCCAACAAAATCGAAATCAAAAATGCAATTGAAGAAATCTTCAAGGTTACTGTTGTTAGTGTTAACACTGTAAATGTTCATGGCAAGATGAAACGCATGGGCCGCACCCAGGGCAAAACTGCTAGCTGGAAGAAAGCCATCGTAACCTTGCGTGAAGGCGACAGCATTGAAGTATTTGAAGGTCTTTAATAAATAAAGGAGGAACAAAATGGCACTGAGATCATTTAAACCGACTTCTCCTGGTGTGCGTCAAATGACTGTTTCTTCTTTTGAAGAAATCACCACGAACAAGCCTGAGAAATCCCTGCTTGTACCGCTGAAAAAACATTCTGGCCGTAACAGCTATGGCCGCATCACTGTTCGTCATCATGGCGGCGGTCACAAGAGAAAATATCGTATCATTGACTTTAAGCGTTTGAAAGATGGTGTTCCAGCTCGCGTAGCTACCATCGAATACGATCCAAACCGTTCTAGCCGCATCGCGCTGCTCCACTATGTAGACGGTGAAAAGCGTTACATCATCGCTCCAGCTGGTCTGCAGGTTGGCGACGTTATCTACTCTGGTCCAGATGCGGACATTAAAACTGGTAATGCACTGCCATTGGCCAACATCCCAGTTGGTACCTTGGTTCACAACATTGAGCTTCATCCAGGTCGCGGTGGTCAGATCTGCCGCAGCGCTGGTGTAAGTGCTCAGTTGATGGCTAAAGAAGGCAAATATGCTCTTCTGAGACTTCCTTCCGGTGAAGTTCGCAAGATCCTGCTTACTTGCCGCGCTACTGTCGGTGTTGTTGGTAACAGCGAACACGCTAACATCAACATCGGTAAAGCAGGTCGCAGCCGTTGGATGGGCGTTCGTCCTACCGTTCGTGGTTCTGTAATGAACCCTAACGATCACCCACATGGTGGTGGTGAAGGTCGTGCTCCAGTCGGCCGCAAATCCCCTGTTAGCCCTTGGGGTAAGGTTGCTCATGGCGGTAAGACCCGCAAGAAGAAAAACCTTAGCAATAAGTTCATCGTGACCCCTAGAAAAGGCAAATAAAGCCAGGACGTAATCGAAAGGAGGCAATTCATTCATGAGCAGATCTCTCAAAAAAGGACCTTTTGTCGATGAAAAGCTCTACAAAAAGGTCGTAGCAATGAATGAAGCAAATGAAAAATCTGTGATCAAGACTTGGTCACGTTCATCCACCATCTTCCCTGAATTCATTGGTCATACTTTTGCCGTACACGATGGCAGAAAGCACATTCCAGTGTATGTAACCGAAGACATGGTTGGTCATAAACTCGGCGAATTCGCACCTACCCGTACCTACAAAGGTCACGCTGGTGACGAAAAATCCAGTCGTTCTCGATAAGCAGAAAGGAGTAAAATAAGTGGAAGCAAAAGCATGTGCAAAACACATTAGAATTTCCCCACGCAAGGCCCGTCAGGTTGTTGATCTGATTCGCGGCAAGAGCGTACAAGAAGCTTACAGCATTTTAAAATTCACTCCACATAAAGGTTCTGCGATCGTAACGAAGGTTTTAAAATCCGCTGTTGCAAATGCAGAGCATAACTATGATATGGACGTTGAAAATCTCTTCGTCAGCACCGCATACGTTGATCAGGGCCCAAGCATTAAGCGCTACAAACCACGCGCAATGGGTCGCGCTGACGGTATCAAGAAGAGAACCAGCCATATCACCATCATGGTCAGTGAAAGATAAGGAGGAATACAGTGGGACAGAAAGTAAATCCAATTGGCATTCGTGTTGGCATCATCCGCGATTGGGATGCTAGATGGTATGCTGACGATAAAAACTATGTCGATCTCCTCCATGAAGATTTCAAAGTTCGTAAGTTTGTAAAGACCAAACTTTTCGACAGCGGTATCGCTAGAATCGTTATTGAACGTACCGGCAATACTAAGATTAAGGTTACCATCCACACCGCTAAACCTGGTATCGTAATCGGCCGCAACGGTTCTGCAATCGAAGTTCTTCGTGGGGAACTCGAAAAACTCACCGGCAAATCTGTTTCTATCAGCGTTGTCGAAGTGAAACATCCAGAAGCAAATGCTCAGCTCATCGCTGAATCCATTGCTCAGGCACTTGAAAACCGTGTTGCTTACCGTCGTGCTATGAAACAGCACATCCAGAGAGCCATCAAAGCTGGTGCTCAGGGTATTAAGGTTAGCTGCGCAGGTCGTTTGGCTGGCGCTGATATCGCGCGTACCGAATGGGTTACCGAAGGTAAAGTTCCTCTGCACACCCTTCGCGCAGATATCGACTATGGTTTCTATGAAGCAGATACCACTTATGGTAAGATCGGTATCAAAGTATGGATTTACAATGGTGAAATCCTTGATGACAGCAAAGAAGGAGGACGCTAATTATGTTAATGCCTAAGAGAACTAAATGGCGTCGCCCACATCGTAGAAAACTCGGTGGGGAAGCACATAAGGGCACAAAAATCACTTACGGTGAATTTGGTCTTCAGGCAACCACCGGTGCTTGGGTCACCAGCCGTCAGATCGAAGCTGCCCGTATTGCAATGACCCGTTATATCAAACGTGGTGGTAAGGTTTGGATCAAAATTTTCCCAGACCAGCCAGTAACCGCTAAGCCAGCCGAAGTCCGCATGGGTTCCGGGAAAGGTGCTCCAGATTACTGGGTAGCTATTGTAAAACCAGGCCGCGTGATGTTCGAAGTCAGCGGTGTACCTGAAGAAGTTGCACGAGAAGCACTTCGCTTGGCTATGCACAAACTGCCTTGCAAGTGCAAAATCTTGAAGAGGGAAGAAATGGAGGCTGTTGCTAATGAAGGCTGAAACCTTAAGAGAACTCTCCACTGAAGAGTTGAACAAGAAGGTTGTAGAACTTAAAGAAGAACTCTTTAACCTGCGTTTTCAGATGGCTACCGGCCAACTTGAAAACCCTATGCAGTTAAAGCAGGTAAGAAAAGATATCGCTAGAGCTAAGACAGTGATCCGCGAACGCGAGATCGCTGCTCAGGCGTGAGTATAAGGAGGAAATAAAGTGGCAGAACGTAACCATAGAAAAGTACGTATTGGCATTGTTAGTTCCGACAAAATGGACAAAACAATTGTTGTTGATGTTGATAGTCCTCGCCGCCATCCTCTCTATGGAAAGCTTGCGAAGAATACCAAACATTTCAAAGCCCATGATGAGCTCAACGAGGCTAAGGTTGGGGATCGCGTAAAGATCATGGAAACCCGTCCTTTGTCTAAGACTAAGAGATGGCGCCTCGTTGAAATCCTTGAAAAGGCACCGATTGTATAAGTATCGTAAGCTCGAAAGGAGGAAAGCTCGCAATGATTCAACAAGAAACCAGACTTAAAGTCGGTGATAACACTGGCGCGAAGGAACTCCTTTGTATCCGCGTGCTTGGCGGTACAAAGCGTCGCTATGCTTCCGTAGGTGACATCATCGTTTGTGCAGTTAAAGAAGCAACACCCGGTGGCGTTGTCAAGAAGGGTGATGTAGTTAAGGCGGTTGTTGTTCGTACCAGCCGTCCAGTAAAACGTCCAGACGGCTCTTACATTCGCTTCAGCGAAAATGCAGCTGTTATCATCAAAGACGATAAGAGCCCAAAAGGAACTCGTATCTTTGGGCCTGTTGCCAGAGAACTTCGTGATAAAGATTTCATGAAGATCGTCAGCTTGGCACCTGAAGTACTTTAATTCCCCGGAGGTGAATACAGTGCCTAAAATGAAAATCCGCAAAGGTGACGAAGTCATCGTCATTTCTGGTAAAGATAAAGGTAAAGTCGGCAAGGTTATCAAGGCTCTGCCAGACGAACAGCGCATTATTGTTGAAGGCGTAGCTGTCGCAAAGCGCCACACCAAACCTTCTCAAGCCAATCCTCAGGGTGGGATTATTGACAAGCCAATGCCAATTCACGTTTCCAACGTTATGGCATACGATGCATCTGCAAAGAAGGGCTCTCGCATCGGTTACAAGTTTGTTGATGGCAAGAAAGTTCGCATCTTGAAGAGCAGCGGCAAAGAGTATTAATAGGGAGGAGGTCTACAAGTGGCTAGATTAAAAGATAAGTACGTTGCAGAAATCGCTCCTGCACTGCAGGAAAAGTTCGGCATTACCAATGTTATGGCTATTCCAAAGCTTGACAAAGTCATCATCAACATCGGCTTGGGTGAAGCAGTAGACAACCCTAAGGCACTCGATGGTGCTGTTGATGATATCACTCGCATTGCTGGTCAGAAGCCAGTAATCACTCGTGCTAAGAAATCCATCGCAGGGTTCAAGATCCGTGAAGGCATGCCTATCGGTGTAAAAGTAACCCTTCGTGGTGACCGCATGTATGAATTTGTTGATCGTTTGTTTAACATCGCATTGCCTCGCGTTAGAGACTTTCACGGTGTTTCTGGCAAAAGCTTCGATGGTCGCGGCAACTACAGCCTCGGCTTGACCGAACAGCTGATTTTCCCAGAAATCGATTATGATAAAATTGATAAGATCAGAGGTATGCAAGTTGTATTTACCACAACCGCTAAGACGGACGAAGAAGGTAAAGAGCTCCTGAAGATGCTCGGCATGCCTTTCGCAGGTTAACAGGAGGTAAGAAAATTGGCCAAGACATCTAAGATTGTCCATAAACAACCTAAATACAAAGTACGTGAACACAACAGATGCAAAGTCTGCGGACGTCCACACGGGTACATGAGAAAGTTCGGCCTTTGCCGTGTATGCTTCCGCGAATTGGCTAGCAAAGGTGAACTGCCAGGCGTAACCAAGTCCAGCTGGTAAGCATCACATTCGGAAGGAGGTCATCATTTAATGGTAATGTCAGATCCAATCGCGGATTTCTTAACTCGTATCCGCAATGCAAACATGCAAATGCATGAAAAAGTAGAAATTCCTGCTTCTAAGACCAAAGTTCGCCTTGCTGAAATTCTTAAAGCTGAAGGTTTCATCAAGGATTTCGAAGTAGCTGAAGATAATGTTCAAGGAAAGATCGTTGTTTCTCTGAAGTATGGTCCAAATCGCGAACGCGTTATCAGCGGCCTGAAGAGAATCTCCAAGCCAGGTCTCAGACGTTATTGCAAGAGCGATAATGTACCAAAGGTCCTCGGTGGTCTCGGTATCGCCATCATCTCCACTTCAAAGGGGATCATGACCGATAAGGAAGCACGTAAAGCCGGCTTGGGCGGCGAAGTTATCTGCTACATTTGGTAATTTGTCTTAGGAGGGTAAAATATGTCTCGTATTGGTAAACTTCCAGTCGCCATCCCAGATGGTGTTACTGTTGAAATCTCCGAAGACAACGTGGTTACTGTAAAGGGTCCTAAAGGGGAGCTCACCAAGGCTCTGCACCCTGACATGGTAATCAAAGCTGAAAACGGAGAAATCGTTGTCGCATGCCCAAATGGCGACGTTAAAACTTATAATGCACTTTGGGGCTTGACCCGCAGCTTGATCAACAACATGGTTGTTGGTGTAACTGAAGGTTATGCTAAGACCCTCACCATGAAGGGTGTCGGTTACAGAGCAGCTCTTCAGGGCAACAAGCTCGTAATCAGTGCAGGCTACTCTCATCCAGTAGAAATGGAACCTGTCGACGGTATTACTTTCGAAGTTCCGGAACAGACCAAGATCGTTGTCAAAGGTATTGACAAGCAACTCGTTGGCGCTATCGCTGCTGACGTTCGTAACGTACGTCCACCAGAACCTTACAAAGGTAAAGGTATTCGTTACGAAGGCGAAGTTGTTAAGATTAAGGCTGGTAAGACCGGCACGAAGTAATAGGCGGGAAAGGAGTGAACCGTTTTGAAAAAAGAATATCCTAGAAAAAAGATTCGCGCGCATAAGCATAAAAGAATGCGTTTTCGTATTACGGGTACACCTGAACGCCCTCGCCTCGCTGTTTTCCGCAGCGCAAAGCACATTTATGCGCAGATCATTGATGATACAAAGGGTGTAACGCTCGTCAGCGCTTCCACCTTGAACGTAGAATTCGAAGGCACCAAGACCGACGCTGCAAAGGCTGTTGGTGAAGCTGTTGCTAAGAAGGCTCTTGAAGCTGGTATTACCCAGGTTGTATTCGACCGTGGCGGTAACATCTATCATGGCCGTATCAAAGCTTTGGCTGAAGGTGCCAGAGAAGCTGGCTTAGACTTCTAATAAACGCTGAAGGAGGGAAAAACGTGACAAGAGAAATTATCGATGCAAGTGTACTTGATTTAGAGGAACGTGTAGTAACCATCAACCGCGTTGCAAAGGTTGTTAAAGGTGGTCGTCGTTTCAGCTTCAGCGCCCTCGTCGTCGTTGGTAACGGTGACGGTATTGTCGGTGTCGGCATGGGTAAAGCCAGTGAAGTTCCTGAAGCCATCCGTAAAGGCGTTGAAGACGCTAAGAAGAACCTCATCCGTGTGCCTATCGTTAACGGTGGTACCATTCCTCATGAAACTGTTGGACGTTTCGGTGCCGCACGCGTTATGATGAAGCCTGCTTCCGAAGGTACTGGGGTTATCGCAGGCGGTGCAGTACGTGCCGTTGCTGAATTGGCAGGTATTTCTAATATCCTTACCAAGTCCCTGCGTTCCGACAATCAGATCAACATTGTTCGTGCAACGATGCAAGGTCTTCAGAGCATGAAGAGTGCTGAACAGGTTGCCAAACTTCGTGGCAAGACTGTTGAAGAGATCTTAGGCTAAGGAGGTCCATGATGGCAGAATTGAAAATCACTTTAACCCGTAGTGTAATCGGTGCCAGTGAAGCTCAAAGAAAAGTCGTTAAGGCGCTTGGCTTACGTAAAACGAACAGCACCGTAGTACGTCCTGATAATGCTTCTATCCGTGGCATGGTGACCAAAATCAACCATCTCGTCACTGTAGAAGAAATCAACTAATTAGGAGGTGACGTTACATTGAAACTGCATGAATTACAACCAGCTGAAGGTTCTAAGCACGCACTGAAGCGTAAAGGTCGCGGTATTGGTTCCGGCCTTGGTAAAACTTCCGGTAAAGGCCATAAGGGTCAGAAAGCACGTTCCGGTGGTGGGAAAGGTCCTGCATTCGAAGGTGGTCAGACCCCTATCCAGCGTCGTCTCCCAAAACGTGGTTTTAGCAATGCGAAGTTTAAAACCACTTATTCTACAATCAATGTTGCTACTTTGGATGCATTCGAAGCAGGTACTGTTGTTACCCCTGAATCTCTCATCGAATGTGGCAAAGTAAAGCAAATGAAAAATGGCGGTGTTAAGATCCTTGGCAATGGTGAAATCACCAAAGCAATCACTGTCAAGGCTCATGCATTCAGCGCTTCCGCTAAAGAAAAAATCGAAGCTGCTGGTGGCACCGTAGAGGTTATTGACTAATGTTAGAGACCTTGCGTGACGCCCTTAAAACTCAAGAGATGCGCAAGAAGATCCTCTTTACCTTAATGATGTTCTTGATTTTCCGCATTGGGAGTCACATTCCAGTTCCGGGCATTGATAAAGCGCAAATCGCTGCACTGATTGACCAAATTAAACTCCTTGGTTTCTTTGATACAATTTCCGGGAGTGCACTGAAAAACGTATCTATCTTTGCAATGAGCATCACGCCGTATATTAATGCGTCCATCATCATTCAGCTTCTGACCGTTATTTTCCCACGTTTGGAAGCGATTGCGAAAGATGACCGCAAGAAAATCGTTGAGTACACAAGATACCTGACCGTTGGTCTTGGTTTCATTCAGGCTTTGGGGCTGTCTTTCGGACTTCGCTCAGCACTTACAAGTACTTCTGTTGTAAGTATCATTATTATTGTACTCTCTCTTACGGCTGGTACTGCTTGCTTGATGTGGATCGGTGAGCTTATTACAGAAAAGGGAATTGGCAATGGGATCAGCTTGATCATTTTCGCAGGGATTGTTTCTCGTATCCCTGGAGGAATTGCATATTTGATTGAGTATGCGCAGCAAGGCGTTATGAATATCGTGTTTATCTTGCTCTTCTTAATAGTTGCGTTTGTGGCAATCATTTGCGTAATTATTGTGAACCAGGGCGAACGTCGTGTACCTGTTCAGTATGCAAAACGTGTCGTAGGACGCAAGATGTATGGTGGACAATCCACTCATATTCCTATCAAAGTCAACTCTGCTGGGGTTATTCCAGTCATCTTCGCGATGAGCTTGATGTTCTTCCCTGGCACTATCGCAAGCTTCTTCCCAGACAACGCAGTTGCTGTCTGGATCAGTCAGCATTTCACATTTACCAACATTGGTTATAACCTGGTATATGCCGTGCTGATCATCTTCTTCACCTACTTCTATTCTTCAATTACCTTCAACCCAATCGATGTGGCTGATAATATTCGTAAGAACGGTGGGTTCATTCCTGGCATCCGTCCAGGCCGCCCTACCAGCGAATACATTATGAAAGTCATGAGTCGTATCACCTTCTTCGGTGGTCTTTTCCTTGCAGCAATCGCTGTATTGCCAGCAATCCTCATGGGTGTGGCAAATATGGATCTGTACTTTGGCGGTACCTCTCTCTTGATTGTTGTTGGTGTTGCAATTGACACAATGAAGCAGATTGAGTCCAATATGATGATGAGAAACTACGAAGGATTTATGAAATAAAAATAGAGGGTGAGAAAATGCATATTTTACTAATGGGCCCTCCGGGTGCTGGTAAAGGCACCCAGGCTGATGAATTGAAAAAAATTCTCGATGTTCCACATATCTCAACAGGGGATATGTTCAGAAAAGCTCACCAAGATCAGACCGCTCTTGGCTTGGAAGCTAAAAGCTATATGGATCGTGGTGAGCTCGTGCCAGACGAAGTAACGATCGGTATCGTTCGTGAACGTTTGGCCGAAGATGACTGCAAGAAAGGGTTCATCCTCGATGGTTTCCCTCGCACAGTCGCTCAGGCAGATGCACTGGATCAGATTCTGAAGGATCTTGGTTACAAGCTTGATGGCGCTCTCGACATCGAAGTACCATTGGAAAAGCTTGTTGCAAGGCTGACAGGTCGCCGCATTTGCCCAACATGCAAAGCATCCTATCATACGCTGTTCAATCCACCTAAAGTTGAGGGGATTTGCGATAATGATGGTAGCGCCTTGTATCAACGTGATGATGACACTGAAGAAACTGCCCACAATAGACTTTCTGTCTATGAAAAGAACACAGCGCCACTCATTGCCTATTACAAGGAAAAAGGCGATTTGATTCCAATCAACGGGGATCAAGACATGGCTCTCGTTACGAAAGAAATCATGCAAAAATTGGGGCATGAAGCATGATTACAATTAAATCTTCTCACGAAATTGATTTAATGCGTGAAGCGGGCCGCATCGTTGCCGAGACTCATCAATTATTGGCAGAGTCTATTCGCCCAGGTATGAGCACGCTCGAGCTTGACGAAATTGCTGAGCGTTACATTCGCAGCAGAGGAGCAATTCCTTCCTTCAAGAATTACTGTGGATTCCCAGGATCGATTTGTGCCTCAATCAATGAAGTAGTTGTACATGGTATCCCTTCTGCGGACATTATTGTTCGCGAAGGGGATATCATTAGTTTCGATGTTGGTGCCATTCTGAATGGCTACCATGGAGATGCGGCAAGAACCATTGCTTGTGGCGAAATCTCCGACGAAGCGCAAAAGCTGATTGATGATACTCGTCAAAGCTTTTTCTGCGGTATGGAACAGGCTATTGAAGGCAATCGTCTGTCTGACATTGGTCATGCGGTGCAGGTCTATGCTGAAGAACGTGGCTATGGCGTTGTTCGTGATTTCTGCGGTCACGGCATTGGCACCAAAATGCATGAAGATCCGCAAATACCAAATTATGGGAAGCCGGGACATGGTCCCCGTCTGAAAGTTGGGATGTGTTTGGCTGTAGAACCGATGATTAACCTTGGCACGTACGAGGTCGAAGTTCTGCAGGATAACTGGACAACAGTTACTTTAGATGGCAAGCTTTCCTGTCATTATGAAAATACCATCGCAATTACTGATGATGGACCAGTCATTTTAACCGCTCTATAAAAAAGGAGAAAAACATGAGTAAAGACGTTATTGAGCTTCAAGGAACTGTTGTTGAATCTCTACCGAATGCCATGTTTAAGGTCGAACTGGAAAACGGTTATACCATATTGGCTCATATCAGCGGAAAGATTCGTATGAACTTTATTAAGATTCTTCCAGGGGATCGCGTAACAGTTGAGCTTTCTCCATACGATCTGACACGTGGTAGAATCACCTATAGATTTAAGTAAAAATTCGAGTTTCTCACAAGGAGGCTTCATAATATGAAAGTTAGAGCATCCGTAAAACCGATGTGTGAAAAGTGCAAAGTCATCAAGCGCAAAGGTCGCGTAATGGTGATTTGTGAAAACCCAAAGCATAAGCAAGTACAAGGCTAATCAGTAACCCAGGAGGTGCATTAAATGGCAAGAATTGCTGGTATCGACCTGCCAAGAGATAAACGTATCGTTATCGGTCTTACCTATATTTATGGCATCGGCGGCCCTACCGCTGAAAAACTCGTTGCAGAAGCTGGAATCAATCCTGACACCCGCGTTCGTGATCTGACTGAAGACGAAGAAGAAAAGCTTCGCCGTCTGATCGACGATTACACCGTAGAAGGTGACCTTCGTCGTGAAGTCAACCTCAACATCAAGCGTTTGTCTGAAATTGGTTGCTATCGTGGCATCCGTCACAGAAAAGGTCTGCCTGTTCGTGGTCAGAACACCAAGACAAATGCAAGAACCCGTAAGGGCAAAAAGTCTGCAGCTGGTAAGCGTAAAAAGTAATAGGGGTGAGACAAAGTGGCAAAACCAAGAAAAACGACGCGCGTTCGTCGTAAAGAACGCAAGAACATTGAAAAAGGCGTAGCTCACATCAAGAGCAGCTTTAACAATACTCTCGTAACGATTACTGACGTAAATGGGAACGCCATTAGCTGGGCTAGTGCCGGTGGCATGGGCTTCCGTGGTTCTCGTAAGAGCACCCCATACGCTGCTCAGGTTGCTGCTGAAACTGCTGCAAAGGCTGCTATGGAACATGGCTTGAAAGAAATCGAATGCCTTGTTAAAGGTCCTGGCGCTGGTCGTGAAGCCGCTATCCGTGCTTTGCAGGCAGCAGGTCTTGAAGTCAGCATGATCAAGGACGTTACACCAATTCCACACAATGGTTGCCGTCCACCAAAACGCAGAAGAGTATAAGGAGGGTTCAATCTAATGGCAAGAAACAGAGAACCAATCGTTAAAAGATGCCGTGCATTGGGCATTTCTCCTGCTGAACTCGGTTACAGCAAAGAATCCAACCGCGAACCAAAGAGAATGCGCAAGAAACAGAGCGAATACGGCATGCAGTTGCAAGAAAAGCAGAAAGCCAAATTCATCTATGGCGTAATGGAAAAGCCTTTCAGAAACTACTTCGAAAAAGCTAAGAAGCTGGAAGGCCCTGCAGGTGAAAACCTGATCGTTATGCTTGAACAGCGTTTCGACAACGTTGTTTTCCGTGCTGGCTTTGGTAAAACCCGCCGTGAATGCCGTCAGATGGTTGTTCACAACCACTTCACCATCAATGGCAAGAAGGCAAACATTCCTTCCATGCAGGTGAAGGTTGGCGATGTTATTCAGATGAAAGAAAAGAGCGCCAACTCTCCACACTTCAAAGAATTCCTGGCAAATCAGGATCTTGCTCACATCCCATCCTGGATGGAACTCGATGCTGCGAACCACAGCGTAAAAATCGTTGCTGTTCCTAAGCGCGAAGAAATCGACATCCCTGTTAATGAACAGATGATCGTCGAATTGTACAACAAGTAATCCTTTAGCATCGTAACTATCTGCAGAGCCTATCATATGGGAGGATTATGAATGATTGAAATAGAAAAGCCACGCATTGAATGTGTTGAGCAAAGTGATGACAATACCTATGGCAAATTCGTTGTCGAACCACTTGAACGAGGCTATGGTGTAACACTGGGGAATTCTCTACGCCGTATTCTCTTATCCTCTATTCCAGGGGCAGCAGTCACATCCATCAAAATTGACGGTGTTTTGCATGAGTTCTCCACTGTGCCGGGCGTTAAAGAAGACGTTGCTGAGATCATTCTCAATATCAAATCTCTGGCGCTGAAGAGCACATCGGACGAACCACAGATCATCATCATCGATGCTACTGAAGAAGGCGAAGTCACTGCAGGTGATATCATCACCACAGACGCCGTTGAAGTGTTGAACAAAGATTTACACATCGCTACTTTGGATACAAACAGTCGTTTGTATATCGAAATGGTCGTTGAAACTGGACGTGGCTATGTGTCAGCAGATAAGAATAAAAAGGAAGGTTTGCCAATCGGTACCATTCCAATTGATTCTATCTACACACCTGTACATAAGGTTAATTTCTCCATTGAAGACACTCGTGTTGGTAACAATACCGAATACGACAAGCTGATTATGGATATTTCCTGCAATGGGAACATCAAGCCAGCCGATGCACTGTCTTTGGCAGCTCGCATCTTGGTTGATCATTTGCAGCTGTTCATTGGCTTGAACGATAACATGCGCGACATGCAGGTTATGATTGAGAAGGAAGAAGAAGAGAAAGATAAGGTTCTCGATATGACCATCGAAGAACTGGATCTCTCTGTTCGTTCCTACAACTGCCTCAAGCGTGCTGGTATCAACACAGTTCTCGAGCTGACGCAGAAGAGCAAGGACGACATGATGAAGGTACGTAATCTTGGTAAGAAGTCTCTCGAAGAAGTTCAGAAGAAGATGAGTGCCCTCGGCTTGTCATTAAAATCTAACGAGGAATAATAAGGAGGTTCAGGGATGAATCATCGTAAAATCGGGCATAACAGCGCACATCGTCGTGCGATTCTCCGTAATATGACCACCTCCGTGCTGATGCACGGCAAGGTTGAAACCACCGAAGTAAAGGCGAAAGAAGTTCGTCGCATGGTGGATAAAATGATCACCTTAGGTAAGAAGGGTGACTTGGCTGCATATCGTCAGGCAGTCGGCTATCTTATGGATGAAGACGTTGCATACAAGCTCTTCCATGAGATCGCACCATCTTACAAGGATCGCAATGGTGGCTACACCCGCGTACTGAAAACTGGTTTCCGTCGCGGCGATGCTGCTCCAATGGCTATTCTTGAGTTGGTATAAATTATCAGCAAAGAGACCTGAAACATGCATGTTTCAGGTCTTTTTTTGTTTGTTTCTGAGTAAATAACCGGTATAATAGAGAGGTGCCAGTTCATTGGCATAAAACTGTAATGAAAGAAGGTAGCGTCGTGATCGAAGTAAAAAATCTGTCGCACATTTATCATCAGGGTTCCGATTCTGAGATAAGAGCGCTCAACCACATTAACCTAACGATCAAGGACGGCGAGCATCTCGCAGTACTTGGTCGCAACGGCTGCGGCAAATCGACGCTTGCAAAACATTTAAATGGGCTGCTTCTGCCAACAGAAGGCAGCGTGCTTGTTGATGAATACAATACCGCCGACGAAGATCATGCGCTGGACATTTTGCAGCGTGTGGGCATGGTGTTTCAGAACCCAGACAATCAGTTGGTGGCGACGACGGTTTTGGAAGAAATTGCGTTTGGTCCGGAAAACCTTGGCCTGCCGCGTGATGTGATTTTTGAGCGCGTCGATGAAGCGCTTAAATTGGTGCAGATGGAGGATTTTCGGGAGGCCATGCCGCATCATCTCAGCGGTGGGCAAAAGCAACGCATTGCCATTGCTGGGATCATTGCCATGCGACCAAAAACCATCGTGTTTGACGAACCAACAGCGATGCTGGACCCGGATGGCCGCGCTGAGGTTATTGGCACCATGCTGCGTTTGAATCGTGAGGAAGGGCTGACCGTGGTGAACATTACCCACTTTATGGAAGAAGCGGTATTGGCCGATCGCGTGGTGGTTATGGATGATGGCGACATTGTCATGGAAGGTTCGCCGCGGGAGATATTCACACATGTGGAAAAGCTGCGTGCTCTGCATTTGGACGTGCCGGCGATAACAGAAATCGCGGTGCGTTTGCATGAAAAATATCCATTTATTCCACGGGATGTTTTAACGATAGATGAAATGGTGGATGTATTATGTCATTAGTTTTAGAAAACGTTTCATATATATATGGGGAAGGCGGGCTGGAAGAATCCAAAGCCCTCGATCAAGTGTCGTTGTCTGTGCCGGATCACAGTTTTGTTGGCCTGGTTGGGCATACCGGCAGTGGGAAATCCACCTTGGTTCAGCTCATGAACGGTTTGCTGAAGCCCAGCACTGGGCGTGTGCTCGTGGACGGGTTTGATCTTGCCGATAAAAGCAAGGAAGTGCGTGAGCGTCGTAAGCAAGTAGGCCTGGTTTTTCAG
>CALAKO010000103.1 GCA_937922955.1 uncultured Peptococcaceae bacterium
TACAATTTGGTTCTCAAACAACTACACCAATTCTTCTCAAAAAGTAATTTTTGAAGAAAACTTAGCACTATTTACATCTTACATGGAAAACGAAGTTGGCATTGGTCAAACAATATATTCTAATTACAATAAGCATCTTCCATACAGCTTTAAAAACTGCTATACGCTACCATCTGGAGATGATGTTGAAATTTCATTTTGTTATATTATAAACGCCAATATAGAGTTACCAATACTCTATCAACAGTTTTTAGAGATTATACAGGATTTCACGTTTCATATAGATAATATATAAACTATATAAAAAAAACAGTCCCCCATATCAGAGAATAGAAGAAATACTTCTCTGATATGGGGGACTGCATATTAAATTATTTTCAGTAATCAAAAAATCGTTCACCGCCAATTTTCTTTCGCTACTCGGAAAAACTTTGCCATCAGCGGGATATAGCTGGCCAGGAAGGTGCGGCGGGCCCATTTGCGTGCTTTTGGCAGGGCGCGCAGGGGCAGTCGCAGTGCGACGAGAATGCCCATGGAGAAGAGGCAGAGTTTAACGAGGGCGAGGTCTTTCCAGTCGCTTTGGCGAACGTAAGCGTTGCCGATTTCGAAGAGTTTCAGCATGATCTTTACTCCTTTCTGTTTGCGTCCTATACTTATATCATGCTTTTATTATACGTGCTTTGTGGTCTATATACAAATAGTCCTTGCCTTGTTAGAAACGGAGGGATTTCATGCATTCTCAAATTTATGAGCAGATCGTGGCACTTCGTCACCAGCTTCACGCGCATCCAGAGTTATCACTGGAGGAACATTGGACGAAGCAGACGCTAATGGCTTTTCTGCGCCAACACACGTCACTGGAAGTGGTGGACCGCGGCGCCTGGTTTTATGCGATCTACCGCTGCCCACTGCCAAATGCAACCGCGATTGCTTTTCGCGCTGATTTTGATGCCATCGCCATCACCGATGCCCGAAGCGATTTATCGTACCATTCTCAATGTCCAGGAGTCAGCCATGGCTGTGGCCATGATGGGCACAGCGCGGCACTGTGCGGTTTGGCGCTGGCGTTGGAAGAGCAGGGCGCCCATCATGATGTGTACCTGATTTTCCAGCACGCAGAGGAAATTGGCGCTGGCGGTGAAGCCTGCGCCGCACTGCTGAAAGAAAAAAATATTCGCCGCGTTTATGCGATGCACAATCTCAGCGGCTATCCTGAGCACGCGGTCATTTACCGCGAAGGGCTGACGCAATGCGCCTCACGCGGGCTGAGTTTTGTTTTTCACGGCACCTCCTGTCACGCCAGTCAACCGGAGGATGGCCGCAATCCTGCTTTTGCAGTAGCAGAGATGATTCAAGCCAGCCGCGCACTGCTCGACACAGCATCTTTTGAAGGGCTGGTACTTTGCACGGTTATTCATGCTGAGGTGGGACAGGAGAATTTCGGCATTGCCGCCGGTGAAGGGCGCTTGTCGCTGACGCTGCGCGCCGACCGCGAGGACGAGCTGGCAACGCTGGAAGGTCTGCTGCGCGCTGAAGCGAAGCGGCTGGCGCAACGTGACGGCCTCACCTGGGACGTCACGATTCACGATCCATTTCCAGAAACACGCAACGATGCCGACGCACTGACTACTGTGTGCGAAGCCGCCACCGAGCTGGGGTTGTCGCTGCAAACGCTGGCGGAGCCATGGCGCGCTTCAGAGGATTTCGGCTGGTACACGAAAGTCTGCCCTGGTGCCATGTTCTACATCGGCAGCGGCGAAAACCATCCCGCGCTGCACACGGAAACGTACGATTTCAATGATGACATTCTTGAGACAGCGGTGGCACTGTTTCTCAAGATTGAGCAACACACACCCTAAACGGTTGCATTCCCGGATTCAATGGCATACAATTAAATAACCACGAACATGAAAAAATGGAGGAATGACCCATGCCAGAATCGGAAGATATTCTCAAACTGGAAAATCAGCTGAGTTTTTCACTCTATGCCTGCTCTAAAGAACTGATCCGCGCCTACAAACCGTTGCTGGAATCGTTGAATCTGACTTACACCCAATACCTTGCAATGACGGTACTGTGGGAATTTGGTCAAACAAACAGCAAAGTCATGGGGCGCCTGCTCTACCTCGACAGCGGCACCTTGACGCCAGTGCTCAAAGCTTTGGAACAGAAAGGCTATCTGCGCCGCACACGCGGCCAACTGGACGGCCGCCATCTCATCGTCACCATCACTGACGAAGGCTATCGTCTCAAAGATAAAGCCGCCCACATCCCAACAGAAGCCGCTGCCATGATGGGCCTCTCTATTGAAGAAAGCACCCAGCTCTCAACGTTGCTGCAAAAGCTTCTGCATAATCTCTCCGAATAAAAAACGCCGAACACTCACGATGGTGAATGTTCGGCGTTTTTTCATGCTTCGCTCAAAAGTTCTTCATAGAGGGCAAGGTCCAGATCTTTGAAAACATTAAAGACCACAGCCTTCACGCTGCTGGCCGATGCCAGAGCGTCGCGCACAGTAGCAATGGCAATCTCCGCGGCGCGGTCATTCGGAAAGTGGAACTCGCCAGTCGAAATGCAGCAAAAAGCCACACTTTCCAGCCCCTGCGCGTCGGCCAAATCCATACAGCTGCGGTAACAGCTGGCCAACTGTTCTTCATCTTTGGCCGTGAGGCTGCCCCGCACAATCGGGCCCACCGTATGCAAAATATAACGTGCCGGCAGATTGTACCCTGGCGTGATTTTTGCCTGGCCAGTCGGCTCGAGATAACCTTGCTCCTTCATGAGGCGGTCGCATTCGAGGCGCAGCTGCATGCCAGCATAGGTATGGATGGCGTTATCGATGCAGCCGTGGTTCGGCATGTAGCAACCGGTCATCCCGCTGTTGGCGGCGTTAACGATGGCGTCAACAGCAAGGGTGGTAATGTCGCCCTGCCAAAGATAGAGGCCTGGCTCTATAGGTTCAAGATCTTCAAGACGTGTGATACCTTTGGCAGCGGTTTCGCGGCGCAAGTACTCATCCTGTACCTGCAGCACCTCCTCAGGCAGCGGTGCCGCTGGACGAATGTTCATAAGCGCACGCAGCAGTCGACGCTGCTCCTCCGACTGGGCAGGAATATCAACATTTTCCTTGTCGGCCGTTTCAGCCAGCAAGGCTTCAATTAAAAAACGACGGCATTCGCTCTGAGTCATGGCGATTCCTCCTTGAAGACAAATTTGTATTTTTATTATACACGTCCACACAGAAAATCACCAGGATAGCATCTTTTTATTTGTCAATGCATAAAAAAAAGTGCTACAATATATCTTACGCTAAGAATATGGTGGCACTTGCCCCTATTATTCAAGAAAGGAGTCTTCTATGGCGAAAATTGTTCAATCATTTGGCCGTGCTGTGCAGCAAACCTGCGACCGCAACCCTGTCAAGGCGCGCCGTCTGCTGCGACTCGGCTACCACGCAAAAAACGTTCAATTTAAGCTCGCACCTGGAAAAATGAATGCCGCTGCCCGACTGGCAGCCATCAGCACCACCTCTGCCATGGTCGCACCATTGGATCATCCTGATCAGTCGGTCATGGTGAGTCTCTTCACCCCTTGCGAAATGCTCCAGGTTGCCGGGCTTCATCCTTATTGCTGCGAAGGACTGGGGTGCTATCTTTCCGGCGCCTGCGCAGAAAAAGCCTTCATTGATTATGCCGAAAGTGAAGGCCTCCCTGAAACCTTCTGCTCCTATCATAAAACCTTTATCGGTGCTGCCGAACGCGGCCTGATGCCAAAGCCACGCTTTGTCATCAGCACCACTCTGGCCTGCGACGCCAACACCCTCACCTTCCGCCGCCTCGCCGATCACTTCGACGTGCCACACCTGGCCCTTGACATTCCCTACGAACAAACTGAGGAATCGGTGCATTATGTCGCCGACCAGCTGCGCACCATGCGTCGTTTCATCGAGGAACACAGCGGCGTCACCATCGACGAAACCGCGCTCCGCGCTGCCGTGGAACGCAGTCAACAAAGCATGAATAATTACCAGCGCTTCATGACCCTCAGCGCCGACAAACAAATCCTCGATACGCTGACCGACAAAATGTACAGCGGCTTCATGTTCCACAATCTTCTCGGCAGCAACGACACCCTGCGCTACACCGAAGAATGTCTGCGCATGGCCGAGCAAGCACCGCCAGCCAGCGGTATCCGCCTGCTTTGGATGCACACCAACCCATTCTGGGTGGAACCACTGCGCGCTCTTACGGACTACAACCCAAAAGTACAGATCGTTGGCTGTGACATGAGCTATGAGGGTTTTGTCAATGCCGATCCAAGCGATCCTTACGATGCCATGGCGCGTCGGCTTGTTTTCAGCGCCTTCAACGGACCAGTGTCCTACCGCATTGAGCGCGGCATCGAGAGCGCCAAACAGCTGAACGCCGACGGTGTCGTCTGGTTCTGCCACTGGGGCTGCAAACATACTCTGGGCGGCGCTCAGTTGGCGAAGAAGCACTTCGAAGCCGCTGGTCTGCCGTGCCTCATCCTCGATGGCGACGGCTGCGACCACAGCCACGGCGGTGAAGGCCAGATCACCACACGCATCGAAGCCTTTGTCGAAATGTTGGAAGCAGAAAAGGAGGCCCACGCATGAGCACCACCTACTACATCTGTAAATACACGCCGGTTGAGCTCTTGGAGGCCTTCGGCGGTGAATGTGCCATCCTCAACCACATGCCTGATAACTTCGATCTGGCCGACCAGGTGGCCCATCCTAACATCTGTGGTTTTGGAAAATCTCTGCTCGAAGCCTGCATGCAAGGCAAAGTCAAAGAACTCGTCCTCGTCAACTGCTGCGACACCATCCGCAGCGCCTATGATGTGCTGCTTGAATACGGCAATCTCGACTTTCTCTTTCTCCTCGACATCATGCACTCCGGCAGCACCTGCTCCCGCGAACACGCACAGAACGAACTCAAGCGCCTCGCCGAAGCGTACGGTTCCTACAAAGGCACTCCGTTCGATGCCCAGCGTTTTCATGATGCCTTTGTGGAACGCAAGCGTCCAACCGCTCCTTACCTCAGTGTGCTCGGCGCTCGCGTCGGCGACGAGCTTTTCGCCATGATGGAAAAAACCATGCCGCTGCCCGTGCGCAACGACACCTGCGTCAACAACCGCGCTGTCTCCGCGCCGGAAGATGATGTGAGCGATTTCGACACCCTCATGAGCGACTACGCCGCCGCCCTTTTGAACCAGATTCCCTGCATGCGCATGATGGACACCACCGGCCGCAAGCAGCTCTACAACGACCCTCACCTGCGCGGCGTCATCTATCACACGGTTAAATTCTGCGACTATTACGGCTTTGAATACTCCGAACTGCGCCGCAAACTCGATCTGCCGCTGCTCAAATTGGAAAGCGACTACACCATCCAATCCAGCGGCCAGCTCCTGACCCGTCTCGAAGCCTTTGCCGAAAGCATCGCACCAGAACAAACTCTACGAAAGGGGACTCATAAAACCATGAACGGAAAAGGACTCTACGCTGGTATCGACAGCGGCTCCACCTCCACCGACGTTGTCATCATCGATAAAGACCGCAACATTATCGCGCAAACCATTCTGCCAACGGGCGCCGGGGCGGCTGCTGGCGCCGACCGCGCCCTCGATAACGCACTGAAACAGGCTGGATTAACCCGCGACGACATCACAGCCACCGTCACCACCGGCTATGGCCGCACCGCCATCAAGCTTGGCGACCAATCCATCACCGAAATCACCTGCCACGCCAAAGGCGCCTACTTTCTTGATCCAAGCGTGCGCACCATCATCGATATCGGCGGCCAGGACAGCAAAGTCATCCGCCTTGACGACAACGGCAACGTCACCAACTTCGTCATGAACGACAAATGCGCGGCCGGTACGGGACGCTTCCTCGAGCTCATGGCACGCACCCTTGAACTGTCCCTCGACGAAATGAGCCGTCTCGGCCTTGAATGGAAGGAAGACGTCACCATTTCCAGTATGTGCACCGTCTTCGCCGAAAGTGAAGTCGTCAGCCTCATCGCTGAAAACCGCACTCCAGCCGACATCATCCACGGCCTCAACCGCTCCGTCGCCACCAAAACCTGCGCCCTCTGCCGACGCGTCGGCGGCGAAGAAAACTACATGATGACCGGCGGCGTCTCCAAAAACAAAGGCGTCGTCACCGAGATTGAAAAAATTCTCGGCGTCAAACTCCACATCTCCGACAAAGCCCAGCTCAACGGTGCCCTCGGCGCCGCCCTCTTCGCGCTGGAATTGTAAGAACAACGAGCACATCGTTCCTGCTGAACGATGTGCTTTTTTCATGCACATTGCTCATGGAATGAACAAAATTTTCCCGGCGAACATTATTTAATTGCGCAGATGAGCGCGGTCCGTTATTATAGTAATATCAAACACGCTGCCGTTGTTTGCGGCCGCACACCAATAAGATTCCACGGGAGGGGTTGCCCATGACATTCAAACGAATACTGAGCGGCTTTTTAGCCACACTTCTTATTGCCAGCGCAGTTCCTACGCCAGCTTTTGCGGACACACCGAAGGAAAGTCCTGTAGCCGCTTATATAGACGAAAGTGCCATCAATCCAGAGTATCAGGAATGGGTTGAAAATGGGCAGCAAGGCCTTGCGCCTTCGACCCAGGATTTTTCCTACCTCGCTGAAAGCTACGCTAATCTTGTTGGCAGCGCAGCAACGGCCACAAACCGCGGCGCTCTGCCATCCAGTTACGACCTGCGTGATTACGGACGAGTGGATCCCGTTGTTGACCAGGGCGATCTCGGCGTTTGCTGGGCCATTGCAGCTGCCTCTGCCGCTTCCGGCAGCATCAGCGATCAATTCCCGCAGCTGTCCCTTTCGGCCATGCATACCGCCTGGTTCTGTTATCATGGCAGCGAAGAAGAAGAATTTGCGCCTTTGGTCAAGCCCTATCTCGCCGGCGGCAACGACAGCCGTGCCGTAGGCACGCTGGCAGCCTGGAAAGGGCCGGTCACCAGCGACAAAGCGCCGTTCCTTGGCGACCAGCAGCCACAGCTTGATGAAAGCCTGCGCTACACCGCCGATTTCCACCTGCAAGATGCCTATTACATGCCAACAGGCATCTACAGCGAAAAGACAAACGACAGTGTTTCTGTAGAAATCACCAAGCAATTGCTGATGACCGTCGGTCCTGTCAGCACCAACTACTACTCCCATGGACTGACCAGCTACAATCCCAACACTTACGCCGTCTACAACAGTGTGCCTCGTGCTTCCGACCACGCCGTGCTCATTGTCGGCTGGGACGACAACTTCCCAAAAGAAAACTTTGTCAGCGGCAATCAGCCAGAAAACGATGGAGCCTGGCTGGTGCGCAACAGCTGGGGCACTGACTGGGGGGACGACGGCTATTTCTGGCTGTCCTATGAAGATAAAACCCTGGACTGCGGCAACGCGTACTTGCTGGAAGAAGCCGACAACTACGCAAACAACTATCAGTACGACACCACCGGCTGGTCGTTTTCACTAGCCACCAGCGCTTACAATCCGACCACCGGCACAGCCGCCAATATTTTCACGGCGGAAGGCGACGAGCAGCTGGAAGCAGTATCCTTCTATACCACCGATGTCGGCACACGTTATCACATTTCCGTGTACACCGGCGTTGAAGAAGGTCAACCAACATCGGGCACCTGTGCGCTCTCTGAACAAAGCGGCCGCGAAGATTATGCTGGTTATCATACGATTGAACTGAATCAGCCAGTGGCCCTTGAAAAAGGAGAACGTTTCAGCATTGTCGTTACCTTTGAAAATCCAACTTATCGCATGCCGATCCCAATTGAATGGTGCCCAATGCCATCAAGCAATTATGTTCCTGTTCACATGGGCAACGGCGGTGAAAGTTACGTGCTTTCCAACGACACTTGGTACGACGTTGCAGGCAGCACCCATGGCAACGACTACTACATCACCAACGTCTGCATTAAAGGGTTTACCAACCCGCTGCCAAAGTCCGGCTCCGCCATTTCCACCGTGCGTTTTTCTGAAATGGAAGGTCCTGTTGCAGAAGGTACCCAGTTATCACTGAGTACTGATGATGGCTCCGACATTTATTGGAGCGCCGACGGTTCCAGCTACCAGCTTTACACTGGACCAATCGCGCTCGATGGTCTGGACAGCGCCGGCGACCAAGTCACCATCCGCGCCTATGCGGAAAAAGAGGACCAACGGGGCAACACCTCCAGCAAAACTTACACCCGAGCTGAAGCACAGCTTTCAGATCTGGCCATCAAATACGGCAACAAGATTCAACATTTTGACGTCAGCCAAAGCGCTCAATCCATCACCCTGCCAATTGAGGCCGAAAGCGTGCAAGTGATGGGACAAAGCAGTGATACCATCACCATCAACGGACAAAACGTTGCCTCTGGTGAATGGAGCGCCCCTGTGGCCTTATCCATCGGCGAAACAGCCAGCATCAATGTCACTCTCAGCGGAAGCGGCAAAAGTGACACCACCACCTTGCTCAACATCACACGCAGCACAGGCTCCACGCCAGGGGTCGATGATGGACCGCTCTACCCAATCTTATTGGATGAAAAACCAGACCACGGCAGCTTGTTGATGTCACCAACCCAAGCCTCCAAAGGCAGCATCGTCACCCTCACCGTGAAACCCGATAACGGATATACCCTGGACGACCTAACGGTCACAACGGAGAACAACCGCAAAATTGAAATTCGCGCCCAAGGCAACGGACAATACACCTTCACCATGCCAGATGGTGCCGTGACTGTGAATATTCATTTCGCTGAAACCACCGCCGACAGCCTGCCTTTTGACGACGTGTTCACCAGCGACTGGTTCTACGATCCTGTGCACTACGTCTACAAACACAACCTCATGGTCGGTACCAGCGACACCCGCTTTGAACCACAAAGCAACGTCACCCGTGCCATGATCTGGGCCGTACTGGCCCGTCAGTCTGGTGCTGAGATCGATAGCACCGACGGAGAATGGTACAGCGGCGTGCAAAAATGGGCCGTCGCAAACGACATTACCGATGGTCTGCGGCCAAACGACAGCGTCAGCCGCGAAGAACTCATCACCATGATCCATCGCTACAAAGGCAAACCGGCAGCCAGCACGGATCTCTCTGCCTACAGCGATGCCGATACCATCTCAGAATGGGCCACCGACGCCATGATCTGGGGCATCGAAACAGGCCTCATTGCCGGTCTTTCCGAGACCACTCTTGGTCCACGCTCCGGCGCCACCCGCGCCCAGCTTGCCACCATCCTCATGCGCTTCGATAAAATGGCATAATAAAACAGCGCCCCTTCCGTTCACGCGAAAGGGGCGCTGCTGCGTTTCATCCAATGTATTTTTTTATAATGGCACGGCTGGCGTCGTTGGCACTGTAATACACACGAAGGTCGTCTTTATCATCAAGTTCATATCCAGCTTCTTCAAGCAAGCCATTTTTCTCGGCGGTCATCAGCGCCTCCGTCACAGCAGTTTTCCGCAGCGCACGAAAATGGCCGTAATCCGGCTGAAGAGCGGCAATGACATCGTCGGCACAAGCGCGCTCCACTTC
This sequence comes from uncultured Peptococcaceae bacterium, assembly GCA_937922955.1. GTDB lineage: Bacteria > Bacillota > Peptococcia > Peptococcales > Peptococcaceae > UMGS1590. The sequence goes on from CALAKO010000103.1 coordinate 9,601, forward strand.
CGTAAAATAGAGCAAGATGGCGTAATTAAGCGGTTTCATGGGATTTCTCTCCTTTTTTGAGCAAATCCAGCGGATTCATGGCGATAAGGAAGATGCCGATGACCATGACCACCGCCGCTGCCCAACCAATCGGCGGAATCGTCCAGCCCTCCTGGCCGACGATCAGCCCCAGGATGATCCAGCAAAAGAACGGCCCCCAAAACGAATAGGTGCCGCTGACCGCCATGCCCAACGCTGCACCGCACATGCTATTACCCTTGTACCAAAGGCTGTACGCAAACATTGCAAAGAAGCCGCTGGCCACAAAAGCTGCCAGTGATGGCCCATCGGCAAGAGCGGCTCCCAGCAGCTGCCACGCATACGTCGCCCCCTCGCCGCCTGCCACGCTGAGCAGCGGCAGCACCAGCAAAAGATTCGAAAACCCTGCAACAAGCTGACGAATGGTGATGCCCACCTGGTAATCGACCATGGCGGTGCTATAGCCAGCAATGCAGCCTTCCAGGCCCCATCCCAGTGCGGCAATGAAAGCCATGACCACACCGACAAACATCCCCTCTGGCGCATCGCCGCCCAAGCTGGTGCCAGCGATCATCATGCTCGCAGCAAAGCAAACAGCAATGCCCACCAGCATCCGAACAGTCAGCTTTTGTTTATAAAGCGCCCAGGCCAAAATGGCACCAATGGCCGGATTCAACGCCGAGATAGGAATCACAATGCTGCCTGCCTTCTGCAAAGCAATGACGTACGCCGTACCGGCAATTGGGCCGCCAAGCAGCGCCGCCAGAAAGATCATGCGTCCAGGCTTCGACGCCAAACTGCGAAAAAAATCACCCAGTTTCCCTTGCAGTGCACTAAGGCCCAAACTCCAAACAGCACTGAAGCTATACATCAAGGCACTGCCCAGCGCACTGACAATGTACGTAAGCGCAAAAACAGACAATGCACCAGCAGCCCACGTCGCCCACACACCACTGCTCATGCCTAAATTCAAAAAAGCTGTAAACAAACCATAAGAAACGCCAGACAGACTGGCAATCGTCACGCCTTTACGGAAAAATCGCCGCTCCATGGCACGCTTTACCGCAAGCGCCTGTTGTTGTCGTTCATCCATATGAAACGTCTCCTTTTCATGATCGGTGACTGAAATATTATCCAACAGCCATGGCTCCTATTATATACGAAGCACCACCGGCGATGCACGAAAAATCGCCATCCCTCGCCTGATTTAACAAAAACAGCGCCGCCTGAACACAGGGGCGCTGTTTTTGCTAAATGGCAACCGCCATTTTCGAGGTTTTATTACTTCTGTGGGAGAATGTCTTCCACTTCTGCGTGTGGACGTGGGATAACGTGTACGGAGAGCAGTTCACCAACACGCTGTGCAGCAGCAGCGCCAGCATCAGTAGCAGCCTTTACAGCACCAACATCGCCGCGTACCATAACGGTAACGAGACCGCCGCCAACAAATTCTTTACCAATGAGGGTAACGTTTGCAGCTTTAACCATTGCATCAGCTGCTTCAATAGCGCCTACTAAACCTTTGGTTTCGATCATACCGAGTGCTTCATTCTTAGTCATTTTGATTTCCTCCTAAAATGTGTTGATTTTATATGCTTTTATTTACTTAACAATTGTAACGGTGGTGGCAGAGGTTACGCCCATGGCATTGGCCTCTTCCATATCGAGGTGGCATTCCAGCTGAGAGCTTGTGGTCACACGAATGGCCACCTTGCTGTAGATGCCGCCGCGCAAGCCGTCCACCTTGATGCACACCAGCTGGCCATCCTGCACGCCGAAACGCTGTGCATCGGCTGGTGCCATGTGAATATGACGCTGAGCAGCAATGACGCCCTGCGCCGTTTGTACGGAGCCTTTCGGCCCAACAATCGTGAGTCCTGGAGTTCCCTGCAGATCGCCGGACAGCTTGACCGGCACCTTCACGCCAAGCTTGAAGGCATCGCCCGCCAAGAGCTCGATCTGAGTTTGGCTGCGTGCTGGCCCCAGCACACGCACCTTTTCAATGGCGCCCTTTGGTCCGCAAAGGGTCACGGTCTCTTTGCAGGCAAACTGCCCAGGCTGAGACAGGTCCTTCATTGGCGTCAGCTGATAGCCGACACCGAAAAGACGTTCCACATCGTTCTGAGACAGATGAATGTGGCGGTTGGAGATGCCCACTGGAATCTCATCGCTACTGGCTCCCGTTGAAGAAGCCGTTGGTTCTTTTGCAGCCGCCTGCACCGCCGCCAGCAGCGCTTCTAAAATGGCTTCGTATTCCTTACTGGCCATGATTATTCACCTCGCAATGCTTTTGCAAGCATGTTGATGATGTCGTTCAGCTGCTCTGCATCGATTGGCTGATCGCTGACCTTCGCGCCGTTGCAGCAACCGCTGGTGCTTGCGCCACTCTGGTACTGTTCCGGAGTGAGGTACTGGCCGGTGGTGCTGCAGCCACAGCTGGATGTTGGTGCAGCGGCATTGATGCCATAAGCGCCAGGAATCTGTGCCAGTTCTGGATGGTTGAAGGTTGGGTCGTCGGCCGCCATGGTTGCGCAAGCTTTCTGACCAAACGCTACCTTCTTAATATTGATCAGGTTCATTGGGCTGACGTTTTCTGAAGTGGAACTGCCGCCCCAGGTACCACAGCCAAGAGTGAAGGATGGGAAGAGACCAGTGCTGCCACCCGTGCCGCCCATGCTGCCGCCGGTATTAACAAGAATACGGGACGCTGGCTTGCGGGTGAATTCGAGGATGATGTTTCTGTCTTCGGTATGCAGGCTCATGGTGTGGCCAATACCGTTCTGCAGCAGCTGAATGCTGAGATCGCAAGCTTCGTGCCAATCTTTCACCACATAGAATGCCAACACGGTGGTCAGCTTTTCATAGGAAAGCGGATAGCCTTCGCCAACGCCGCCCTGAGGCCCAATCAGTACGGTGGTGTTCGCTGGGATGGAGATGCCGGCTGCACTGGCGATGACCTGAGGGGAACGGCCAACGAATTTTGCATTCATAGCGTGGCCATTCTTGAAGAGCAGCTTGCAAACCTTTTCGGTTTCTTCGGTGCTCATAAAGTAAGCGCCCTGGTTCTTCAGTTCAGCGATAACGGTGTCCTTGTTGCATTCTTCGCAGATGATGGACTGCTCAGATGCACAGATGGTGCCATAGTCAAAGGTCTTGCTGGCGATGATGTTGGTCACGGCCTGCTTGATGTTAGCGGTGCGTTCGATGTACGCTGGAGAGTTCCCAGCACCAACGCCCAACGCTGGCTTGCCGGCGCTGTATGCCGCCTTGACCATGCCTGGACCACCGGTAGCGATGATCATCTTGACTTCGTTGCAATGCATCAGCTCGTTGGTGGCTGGCATAGACGTCATGGTGATGCAGCCAATGGTGTTTTCCGGAGCACCAGCTTCCACTGCTGCCTGTGCCATCAGCTCAGCGGCACGAGAGGTGCACTTCACAGCCGATGGATGTGGAGAGAAAACAATGGCGTTTCTGGATTTCACCGCGATGATGGATTTGAAGATGGCGGTTGAGGTTGGGTTGGTGGATGGAACAATCCCCATCAAAAGCCCAACCGGGTCGGCCACGTCCATGGTGCCGGCCACTGGGTCTTCGTTGATGACGCCAACGGTCTTCATATCTTTGATGGCGTCGTACAGAAGGGTCGATGCCATGTGGTTTTTGTAGGTCTTATCGGCCACTTTCCCAAAACCTGTTTCTTCCACGGCCATTTGTGCCAGAGAAACCGCGTTTTCTTCGGCCACGCGAACCATATTGCGAATGATTCGGTCAATTTGTTCTTCGGTATAGGTTGCCAGTCGTTCTGTCGCGATCTGACCCTTTCTGGCCAGATTTCTGACTTCCTGTACCGATCGTAAATCGTAATCCATGTTTTCCATAGGATCTACAACCTCCTTTAAATGTTACTATTTATGTTCATAATGGCTTGTCAAAGCCGACAATAATTTCTCTTTGTTCGCTTTAGAGAGCGCCGTTCCCGCCAAGGTTAGGCGATCGTATTCACGCGCCAGACGTCGCAGGGTTGCCACACGGCACTGCTTCAGCGCCTGCATCACAGCCTCAAGGCCGTGCACCTCCACCATGCGGTCGACGGTGTCTTTGCTCAGGCTTCCAGCGGTCACCTTCAACGGCTCTGGTGCGTCCGTCTCAACGGCGTTTGTGGTCTCATTTAAACCTTGCCTGGGACAGTCTCCCTGTTCCTGAGCGGCGCGCTGTTCGATCAGCGGAACCGCGTTGACGATGGTTTCGCCCACTTCTGGATGTGGTCGTGGGATCACATGCTGCGTCACCAGTGCGCGCTCGCCCAAACGGGAAGCCGCAGCCGCGCCAGCATCCACCGATGCTTTGACAGCAGCCACGTCGCCGGTCACGGTAATGGTAACCAGACCGCCTTTGACGAACGTTCTTTCCAGAAGCCGCACTTCCGCCGCTTTCAGCATGGCGTCGGCTGCTTCGATGGCTGGAACCAATCCGTAGGTTTCAATCATTCCTAATGCTTCCATGATGTTCCTCCTTCATCAACACTTAGTGGGTCACATAAAAGACCTTCACATGGTCGGACGCGCCAAACGTCAAATGTGCGCCGCGCTTAAAGAGCAGACAGTCTCCGGCATGCGCCGTGAACACGCGTCCATCCTTTTCCACAGTCAGTACGCCTTCAACCACATAGTAGATTTCCTGCACCGTCACATCCCACGCAAAGGAGCAGCCGTCGATCTTCATAAACCCTGCGGTCAGCGGCACCCCATCGCTGGTGCTGATGAGTTCGTTGTAGAAAACCTGATCGCCAGCGTGTCCGGTGTCCAGCGGCTGCCACTTGGCGGTGCTGCCGCGCACCAGCTTCACAAACCCAGCGCTGTCGCTTTCTGATACATACGGCACATCCAAGCCAGCCACGTTGGCCAGCTGGCCAAGCATGCCCTTTTCCAAAAGGATTTGCAGGGCCTTGTAGATGATGTCGTTGTCGCTGGCGGCGGCACCGTTGGTTTCTGCCACACCGCAGCCGTTGTCGGCCGCTGGGCAGCAGCCTTCACGAAATTCAATGTTCGCCTGAGCGGCCGCGTCGCGCGCCGACGGTGTGATCAGCGTGTTGCTGTCGATGTAGAGAATCGCTTCGCCTTTTTGCACGCAGCTTTCCACGTCTTTTGCACAAATCAATTTTTTCACAGAATCACATCCTTTCCCAAAGAATGACACCCTCGTCTTACAACAAGGTTGGAATCAACAGTTCAGATGGTGATGGGATGACTTCTGCGTTGACCAAGAGCCCCTTTTCCATCGCAACGGCCTTTCCGGCATCGGTACCGGCCTGTACCGCCGCCACATCACCGGTGTAGGTGAAGTAGCTCTTGCCGCCCAGCCCATTGCCCAAGCGCAGCTCGATCGCTTCCAATTCGGCAGCCTTCAAAATGGCATCGGCGCAGACGATCATCGTTGCCATGGAGAAGGATTCCATGATGCCCACAGCCTGCACGCGTTCCGGCATTGTTGCTCCGGAAATCGCCGGGAACACCCCAGCGTCCACGTTTGGAATGATGATCGAATCGACAAAGAATTCCTCTGCCATTCGTTCACCAATGCGTACCGAATCTTCCACCGCTGCCACGTCGCCGTGCACAATGGCGATGTATTTGCCTGGGCAGGTCGTGGTGGCTGCCGCAAATTCGACATCAGCTGTTTTTGCCATTTGGTCGGCTGCGTAGATGCCTCTGGCAATGCTATTAAATTCAACCATTCCTATTGCACGCATGTTACTGTCTCCTTATCTCAATGTAGTCTGGGGTTACCTCTGTCACAGTGCCGCTCACGCTCGTGTGAATGGCGGCACCAAGGCTGTCCGCCGGAATGCTGCCAATCATCTGTCCGGCGTCCACATGCTGTCCCACGCTGACAATCGGCTGTGCCGGCGCACCAACGTGCTGTCTGGTGTAAATGCGGATCACATCCGGTGTCAGGGTGACGTCGCTGAGCGGAGCAGCCTGATCGAAGTCTTTCAAGCCAAGGCGTGCGATCAAGCGTTTGCTTGGTACCAAACGGTAGTCGCGCATCGTGCGTGCGTGAAACTCGGTCTGTTCCGTTTTGTAGCGGATGTTTTCCTTCGCCAGCATGGCCTTGATGGACAAATTGGCCATCTTTGGATGCAGCCCCGCTGGGCAGGAGAACAATTCACAGAGGTTGCACTGGCAGCACAGCTGCGCCATTTGCAGCCCGTCCATGCCGCCGAACGGATAACTCTGCGCCCGCATCATCTTATGTGGCTGCATGTTGTGTCCGAGCAGGTAGCGTGGGCACAGATCGGTACACATGCGGCACTGTTCGCAAGCGGCCTTGTTAACCTTCTTGGCCTGTTCCGGTGTGGTGGTTTTCTTGCGAATGAGGAAGTGGCTCTTTGGCAGGATCACAAAGCCTTTGTTCTTCTTCGTCACATAGCCGCTGAGATCGGTCATGACCGGTCCCATCATTGGACCGCCGTCGATCACGGCGTAGTCGCTGAAATCTTCGATGCCACTGAGCTTCAACACATCAAGGATCGGTGTGCCCACCGGCACCTTAACGGTCAGGCGATGCGGCACGTCACCGGCAATGGTGATGTATTTTTCTGTGACTGGCTGCCCCTGCGCCGCTTTGTAAATATTGAGCGCCGTTTCAGAATTGACCACCACACAGCCAACCATGATCGGAATGCCAGCTTCCGGCACCACGCGTCCCGTCAGTTCGTAAACGAGTACCTGTTCATCCCCAGCTGGGTAGATGTCTGGCAGCTCGCCAATTTCCATATAGTCTGCAAGGTTCAGCGCCTGAATGCGTTCACGCAGGTGAGCGATGACCTCGCCGTGTTTTTTCTTAATACCAATAATTGCTTTCTTTGCCGCTACGGCGCGCCCGGCCCATTCAAAGCCTTTGATGATTTCATCGGCAAATACCGCCATCAGCTGCTGATCCACGCGTAGCAGTGGTTCGCATTCGGCGCCGTTCATTAAAATATATTCTGCCTCAGCGGCGAGTTTCGCGTGGGTTGGGAACCCTGCGCCGCCGGCGCCGATGATCCCAGCCTCTTTAATCTGATTGATAAGATCCATTCTCACACCCCGCTTTATTCAAAATGACAATCTTCATCGATGATCCCAACAACCACCGCATCCACAGGCACGTCGTCGTTGCCCAGCATGCGTCGCGCCGACGATCCCGTGGTGATGATGACACGGTCGCCAATGCCGGCGCTGATGATGTCCACCACAATGATGCGTTTGCCATCGTCCGGACCACCGCCAATAAGCTCGGCCTGCATCAGCTTGAAGCCGCTGAGGGCGTCCGCCTTACGCGTGGACCAGATGTGACCGATCAGTTTTGCTGTAATCATTGATACCGCGTGCCTCCTTTGATCTCGTCGCGAATTTGCTGCAGCGCCGACTCCACCGAAGCGGTGTCGCCAAAAATCGCCAGCAGCACCATGTTCTGCGGGCAGCTGCCCTTGATGTCTTCCACGGTGACACCCACCGCCTTTTCAGCAATGTCGGCTGCCACCACCATGTCGATCATTTTCCCCTGCACCAGGCCGATGGCGTCGCAGCAAGGCGGCACCTCGCTGTGCGGCGAGCCTTTGCGCCGCATGAGAATGTCGACGGTGCCCGGCGAGGGCGATTTGATGATGCGAATGTCCATGTTGCTCACTCCTCCATCGTTTGCGGCTCACAGCTCAGGGCAATGCCCAGCGGAGTCACAAACATCGGATTCGCCGGCTTGTGCGTTGGCACGCCGGTTTTCTTTTCCAGCACCGTTTCAATGCCGGTGAAGCAGCAAGTGCCGCCTACCAAGGCCACATTGTCCACCTGATGATCGGCAATGTGCCGTTTGATGATGGTGGCTACCTTGTCCATGACCGGCTGCACCACAGGCATCAGCTCGCGGTGATGGGCCTCGTCACGCTTGTACACCTCCGCCTCGGCAAACGGCTTGCCGTAGGCACCGGCGATGACCAGCGAAAAGTGGGTGCCGCCAGTTGGCTCATCGGCGATGTAGACGACCTCACCGTCTTTGAAGATGGAAATGCCGGTGGTGCCACCGCCAATGTCCACAACAGCGCCATTTTTCATCTGCAGCACCAAATTGGCGACGGTGGATTCGTCGAGCAGGTTGGTGCATTCAAAGCCTGCTCCCTGAATCACGTTCTTTACCGCGCCGCCGTCGAGCAGATCGGTGCCTGGAGGAATGGCGCCGGCCGCATTGATCAGCTCCACACCCAGCTGCTCTTCGATCTGTTCTTTCAGCTCACGAACGATTTGCACCGCGCCGATGTAATCCACCACCATGCCGTCGCGCACCACGTCGGCGTAGCGGTAGGCCCCAGCGACTGGGCGCTTGTTTTCGTCCAAAACAGCAATCACCACGCAGGCTGTGCCCAGGTCCACTCCGGTGTAGTACACCGACGACTTGGCACGCACAGGCTGGTCGATCGCCTTTTCAAAATCTGCAACCATCTGGTCACAGTAGTCAAAGGTCATGCTTTTTTCTGACATACTCTGCCTCCCATTGCTGTACAGATCATTTGCGACAGGCGGTTGATGAGCTGGTTCACCTTGGCGCTCAGGACGCCGATCTGTTCCGACGCTTCGCCCAGCGCTGCCAGTTCACAAACAAAGATGCGCAGGTCGTTGCGCAGCGACGATAACAGCAGCAGCTGCCGCCCATTTTCCAGCTGCATGCAAAACTCCGTCACTTCCACGCAGTCCCCAAGGGGCTGAGCGAAATTGTCGTCGTTTATGCCCTCGCACGGGTCGCAGTACAGATCCGCCACCTCGCACTTGCCATCCACAAAGAGGACGAGCAGCGACAGCTGCCGCCCCAACGCCGTCAATTGCTGCGCCAGGAACACATCGCCCTCCAGTACCTCCTTCGTGGTCAAAAGAAAGCGCAGACGCAATGCTTCCAACTTGAGGCGCAGCAGCTGCTGCGAAGGCGCTGCCGCATCGGCCTGTTTCGCCGGCTTCGGTTGCTGCGGCGGTCTCTTTTGATCGCTGTAAAGATCAATGCCGCGATCGAGCAGAAACTGGCGCGCTCCAGGCGTCAAGCGCTCGCCGCTTTTGGGCTGATAGGTTGTAAAGGGCTGCGCCTTGTACTGCGCCCTTAAATCATTCTCTGTGATGAATTTCATCGCTGCCCTTTCCTCCCTCTAATTGTTCTAAATGCTGTTGCAACGCCTCCAAGCCTCGGTGCTCGGTCACACTGATGGCAAAATACGGCGGCTGCACACCAATCTTTTCCAGCTGCTTTATAAGTTGCTGCTGATTTTCTTCCGGCCCGTCGCATTTGCTGATGACGCCTATCACCGGACAGCGAAAGGCGCTCGCAAAGCCTGGCGAATACACATCCTGCGACCGTGTTTGATCGACCAGCACGAGGATGCACCAAGCATCCTGCGACAAGGCAATCAAGTGGCGATACATCCAGGTGTTTTCCAAGTAAGCACTCGGCACCTCCAAGGTGCGCGCGCCATAGGTGACATCCTGAGTGCGGCGCAGCGGTTTGTCGTCGCCGTTGAGCACATTGGCCAGAGACGTTTTGCCCGACCGCTGTGGGCCAATAATCATGATGCGTTTGCGTTTCATGTTTTCGTCACAGCAACGGTGTCGAAATCGAGCAGCCGCTGCAGGGTATCGGTGACCGCCAAAAGGGCCGTCTCCACGCTCTGCACATCACCGGAGAGAATGACGGAACCTGTGAAACGATCGAGAAAACCAATCTCCACATCCGCTGCCTTGGTGGCAACGTCTGCGGCAATGATGGCCGTCTCACAAGGCGTCAGCGTGAGAATGCCCAGCGCACCCTTGCCTTCGATGCCCAGTCGCTCATAAATATCGAGCATGGGCGAGGCAATAACGTGCGCAATGGTGATCTGTTTGCCTGGTACCGACTCTTGAATGATGCGGCTGATTGCTTTGTCGTTCACCCATTCTCACCTCGTTTCAATGCCGGATCACCGACACTGGAAAATCGCAATCGCTGATCCAGCCTTCGATGCGGTTCAGATCCTCGTCGCTCAAACTTGGGTCGCCCTCGATGGCGTAATCCATGCCCAGCTGCGCGTACTTGTTCATGCCCAGCTTGTGATACGGCAGAAGATCGATGCCCTTAAAGTTTTTGTAGTCCTTGAACGGAGTCAAGAAGCTGACCACGGCGCGGATTTCGTCCTCGCTGTCGTTGATGCCTTTGAGCAGCGGCATACGCACCTTCACATTGCGGCGCGTCATGAGCAGGGTCTCCAGGTTGTCGAGAATCATCTCGTTGCGCACACCCGTCAGTTCCACGTGGCGCTCGGGGTCCATGTGCTTGATGTCAAACAGGAACAGGTCCACGAACTCTGCGATTTTCAGCAAAGTTTCCTTGCGTGTGTAGCCACAGGTTTCAATCGCGGTGTGAATGCCTTCCTGTTTGCAAGCCATCAGCAAATTGGTGGCTGCGTCCGGCTGAGCGGTGACCTCGCCGCCGCCCAGCGTCACGCCGCCGCCCGACTGCTCGTAAAAGCAGCGGTCTTCTTCCACATAATCCAAAAGGTCGCTGATCGACACCTGCTCGCCGGCCACTTTCAGTGCCGCCTGCATGCAGGCATTGACGCAAGCGCCGCAGCCGATGCAGTCGACCATTCGGTTGATTTCATGCACGCCGTCCTCGGTGATGCGGTGGATGTGCTGCGGACAAACCGGCACACAGGCCCCACAGCTGACGCACACCGTTGGCTTCAGCATGATCTGGTACTTCCGCTCCAGCCCTTCTGGATTGGCGCACCATTTGCAGCGCAGGGGACAGCCTTTGAAAAAGATCAATGATCTTACGCCGGGACCATCATATAGATTGTATTTCTGTTTGTTAAATATGAAGGCTTTGCGCCCGATGATGTTTTTCGTGCTCATCGTCTGTCTCCTGTTCTGATTGATTTCTTAGAACTTGGTCAGCACGGTACGGCTGATGATTTCATCCTGAACGTCTTTGCAGAGCTCTGTGAAGAACGCACTGTAACCAGCGACGCGTACCACCAAATCCTTGTAGCGTTCTGGATGCGCCTGTGCGTCCAGAAGCGTTTTGTTATCCATATAGTTGAACTGCATTTCGCCGTTGCCCAGCGCACAAGCGGTGCGCAGCAGCGTGATGATGCCGTTTTCACCTTCCGGTGTGTCGAGCAGCCCAGCCATCAGCTTGAAGTTGTGCACCATCCCAATGTTCATGTTGTCGTTGGAAAGCTTGGAGATGGTCTTGATGATGGCGGTAGGGCCCTTGAAATCGGCGCCTTGGGTTGGGCTGATGCCGTCGGACAATGGCGTCCAGGCTTCACGGCCGCCGGCACTTGCCCCGGTCATCTGACCAAACGGTGTGTTGTTGGAGATGGACAGGGTACCATGGCTCAGGATGGAATACAGGGTCTTGTATTTTCTGTGTTCCATTTCGGTGAAGTTGATCAGATCCGCAGCGATCAAATCGGCATAGTCGTCGTCGTTGCCGTATTTTGGTGCTGCCAGGCAGTCGGCCTTCACCTGTTCGTAGCCAACAAAGTTGGCTTTCAAAGCTTCGTTGAGCTGACGCAGGGTGTATTTCTTGTCTTCAAATACCAGCTTCTTGATGGCTGCCATGGCATCGGCGTAGGTTGCCAGACCGGACCAGACAACGCCAGGGCCAAAGTTGTACATGGCACCACCGGCGGATACGTCGCGGCCATTTTCCATGCAGCCTTCGTACATGATGGACATCAGTGGCTTTGGTGCCAGTTCTCTGTGTACACGCTGAGAAATGACGGTGGCCACCGCGGTCCACTTGGTGATGTATTTGATTTGTTCCTTAACAGCGGCTTCAAATTGTTCGTAAGTCTTATACTGATCGATGTCGCCCAGATCCGGTGTGACCTGCTTGCCATACCAGAGCGGCACGCCGTTGTTAAGCACCAACTCAATGCAGATTGGCCACTGGGTATAGGACGTGGACGTCCACTGATAGAGGCGGCCGGATTTCTGCGGTTCAACGCAGCCCATCAGGCAGTAGTCGCGCGCGTCTTCGATGGAAACGCCCTTAGCCAGCATCATCTTGATGTGGGTGTCGTCGAAGTGGCAGGCAGGGAAGCCCATGCCGGAACGTACAACGTCCACAATCTTCTTCAGATATTTCTGAGGGGATTTCTGGTGAATGCGGCAAGCCAGGGATGGCTGATAGATCTTCACGTGACGCACAGCATCCATCAACAGGTAGGTCAGCTCGTTGGTGGCATCGCGGCCATCGCGAGTGATCCCGCCCACGCACATATTGACGAATGGCTGGTAACCGGCGAAGAATTTGGAGCCGCCTTCGCTGGTGATCCACATCATTTCAGACATCTTGATCAGCATGCAGCCAGCCAGTTCAAAAGCTTTGAAGTTGTCCAGTGCGCCGGTTTCCAGATCGTGCTTGTAGAATGGGTACATGTACTGGTCGACACGGCCGATGGACATCCCAGTCTGGTTTTCTTCAACCGGCAGCAGGGATTCGATGGTCCACACCGCCTGAATGGCTTCCCAGAAGGATTCTGGCTTGTGTGCCGGCACGCGTGCATTGACACGGGAAATTTCCAGCAGCTCTTGCTTGCGCTTTGGATCGGTTTCCTTCGCTGCCAGCTCTGCCGCGTAGTCGGACATGCGCTTGGCGTAAATCATGACCCCTTCGGTGGTGTCGATAACAGATTTATAGAAATAAATTTTTTCCAGATCATCTGGGTGATCGTAGCTCAGCGCGGCCAGATGATCCTTGGCTTCCTGCTGAATGTCGAGCATCCCTTTCTTCATCAGGATGACGTCGTAGCCAGGGTTGGAGTCCCCGCCGCCGTTGAGCGCGTGGTAGGAGCAGTCGGACACAAAGGATTCGCCGGACAGCGCCCAAACGCCCGCTTCGCGGTACTGGCTTTCGCAGTATTCATCGACCGACTTGCCTTCCCAGAATGGGAAGAGTTCTTCGCGCATGATGCGCTTGTCTTCTTCGGAGATATAGAATGGGTCCTGTGGACGCTCGCCGATGGTGTCGATTTCATCGACCATCCAGCGCCATGCAATATCTGGAGAAAACGCCCCAGCTCTTGGCGCCCCGTTTGGTGCCCCAACGATGAGCTCGTTGTCCTGAATAACGAGCGGTGCGGTTTCGCAGCAATACTTGAAGCATTTCGCACGCAGCACGATTTTTGGCAGACCTGGATTTTCCTTGGTGATCTTGGTTACCGCACGTGCGCGGTGAGTGGTGATCGAAGGCACCTGCTTCAGGAAGTTTTCTTTCAGTTTCACCAAACGTTCGGTTGGACCGAGAGGCACCCCATCTTCGTCCACCTCGTTGGTGGCAGAAGCAATCGAAGAATAATAGGTGAATTTTTCATCCTCCGATGGCTGCTGTGCTGCTGGTGCAGCGGCTGGCGCTTGCGCCACATTGGAAATATCCTGTGACACAGACGCAAACATTTTCATCAATGACTGGCGTTCTTCATCCGACATGTTTTTTGTTGCTTCCGCAATCTTATTGGAAAATTCGCGAATATCCATGATGTTCCCTCACTCGTATAATAAGATTTGCAGATGATTTATAGTGTATCTGCTTAGCACACTTCAT
>CALAKO010000104.1 GCA_937922955.1 uncultured Peptococcaceae bacterium
CCGTAGCTGTGGTCAGTTTGGCTCGCGGGCGCCGATTTGCGACACCTGCCGCGATTGGCCAGCGTACTACCTTGGTAACACCGCTTTTCTTCCTTATACAGACACAGTGCGAGAAGCCATTCTTCGTTTCAAATATCACAACGAGCCCTGGCGGGTCGAAGGATTTGCAGCGCTGTTCGCTCGCTGCCCAGCGGCGCAAGTGGATGCGATCGTTCCGGTGCCGCTGCACAAAGCGCGCCTGCGAGAACGCGGCTACAACCAGAGTCTGCTCCTGGCGCGCGAATTGAGTCGAGTTTGGCAGCTGCCGCTGCACGATGACTGGCTGCTGCGCGTGATCAACACGCGTCATCAAGTTGGGCTTTCAAAAACAGAACGCGAGCGGAACGTGTCTCAGGCTTTTGCTGTGCCGGAGAAGCTGCGTCCTCAGCTTCAGGGGAAGCGTGTGCTTCTCGTCGACGACGTGATGACTACCGGCAGTACACTGCTGGCCTGCGCACGCGCCTTGCATAAAGCTGGTGTGAAACAGGTGCAAAGTGTTACGTTGGCAAGCGCCATTCGATAATATGCGCAATATGCAAAGGAATATGCATAGGACTTTTTTATAAATAAAGGAAAAACGGTAAATTCAGGCAAAATATCCAGATATTAGCCAGAAAGTGATTGAAAAAATATACACGTCGCTCTATAATATCCGTATATGTTTTTTCTATTACAAATTTAAGAGGAGAAGAGATATCATGAAAAACAAAAAGTGGATCGCAATGTTGTTGACAGCCGCTATGGCTGTAACGCTTTTAGCTGGCTGCGGCGGTGGCAACGATGCTGCTTCTAGCAGTGCGGCTGCTGAAGGCAGTGCCTCCAGCGAATCTTCCAATGTCGTTGTTGTCGGGACCAACCCAACTTTCGCACCATTCGAATACCAGGATGACGAAGGCAACATGACCGGCTTTGACCTTGACCTGATGGAAGCTATCGGTGAAGATCAGGGCTTTGACGTTGAATTTAAGTCTATGGAATTTGATGCTCTCACTGGCGCCTTAACTACTGGTCAGATTGATGTCATCGCTGCTGGTATGAGTATTACTCCAGAACGTCTTGAAAGCATTGCTTTCTCTGACCCATACATGGATGCATCTCTGTCTATCATGGTTGCTGCTGACAGCGATATTACTGGTCCAGATGATCTGGCTGGCAAAGTTGTTGGTGCTCAGATTGGTACCACTGGTGCGGATGAAGTTACAGCATTGCAGGAAGATGGGACTATTTCTGAAGGCAAGCTGCTCGATAACTATAACACCTGCTTGCAGGAACTCATAAGTGGTGGTTGCGATGCAGTTATCGTTGACCTTCCTGTTGGTGAAGAATATGTTGCAAGTCGCCCAGATGATGTAAAGCTTGTTGGCGAACCATATGCGGCTGTATTCTATGGCCTTGCAATCGAAAAAGATAACACTGACCTTCAGGAAAAGCTTAACGCAGGTCTCGCTAATGTTATTGAAAGCGGCAAGTTCGACGAACTTTGCGAAAAGTATGAACTGACTGTTCCTGCTTCCATCAAGGATGGCAGTGCAAAAGATTCTGTTGCAAAGATTGGTACTGAAACTGCTGAATAATTAAAGGATGTTTAAGTAATAAAATGAAGAATGAGATGCAGTATGCCTGCATCTCATTCTTTGCGTTTATTCCATAAGGAGGAAAATGGATGGACAACTTTTTTGCAAACTTTTTTGATGTCCTGCCAAAACTCATTCCTGGCGCTGCAACCACTCTGGGGTTGACCGTCTGTGGTGTGGGCATCGGGATTATCATTGGTTTGTTGATGGCGCTGATGAAAATGGGCCGCAATCGTGTGTTGAAGCTCATTGCTAATGTGTACATCGAAGTATTGCGAGGAACCCCACTCTATGTACAGATTTTCTTGTTTCATTATGGCGTGGCGAGTGTTGTTGGCGAGCTGTTCTTTAATGGCAAATTTAGTTTCCCAATTCTCGTGACGGGCGTTGTTGTGTTGTCGCTGAACAGTGGGGCGTATGTCGCAGAAATATTCCGTGCTGGGATTCAAGGGGTTGATAAAGGCCAGGTGGAAGCGGCGCGTTCTCTTGGGATGCCTCATAAACAGGCCATGCGATTGGTTATCTTGCCACAGGCCTTTAAGCTGGTCATTCCACCGCTGGGTAACGAGTTTGTTATGCTGCTTAAAGACACATCTTTGCTGGCTGCCATCGGCTTGACAGAGATCATGAAGCGTGGTCAGATCTATACATCGGTACATATTCAGCCATTCCCAACCTATATTGCGGTGGCGTTGGTGTATCTTGTGTTGACGTTCACTTTCACCCGTCTCATCAACTGGTACGAACGCCGTTTGCAGACGGACAAGCGCTGATCATTAGGAGGTTATTGAACAATGATCGAAATCAAAGACTTACACAAATCTTTCGGTGACCTGGAAGTTCTCAAAGGCATCACTGAAACCATCAAGGATGGGGAAATCGTCTCCATCATCGGGCCTTCCGGTTCCGGTAAAAGTACCTTCCTGCGCTGCATCAACCTGCTTGAAGAACCAACCAGCGGTCACATCATCATTGACGGCCAGGAAATTACGGACCCTAAAACGGACATCAACAAGATGCGTGAAGACCTTGGCATGGTGTTCCAGCGTTTCAATCTCTTCCCTCATAAGACTGTGCTGGAAAACATCACCCTCGCACCAATCAACGTCAAAGGGATTGCACAGGCTGAAGCGGAAAAAACCGCGCGTGAATTGCTGCAGCGCGTTGGTTTGTTGGATAAAGCCGATAGCTATCCAGCCGCTCTGTCCGGTGGTCAGCAGCAGCGTGTAGCGATTGCTCGCGCATTGGCCATGCATCCAAAAATCATGCTTTTTGATGAACCAACGTCTGCGTTGGACCCAGAAATGGTTGGTGAAGTATTGGCGGTTATTCGTCAGCTCACTGAAACCGGTATGACCATGCTGATTGTTACTCACGAAATGGGTTTTGCTCGTGAAGTGTGCGACCGCGTGTTCTTTATGGATCAGGGTTACATTATGGAACAAGGCACTCCAGATCAGATTTTCAATCATCCAAAAGAACCACGTACCCAGGATTTCCTGGCAAAAGTATTATAAGAAAACAAGGCGACTGTCGCATGGGACAGTCGCTATTTTTGTAGGCAGGAGGCGATGTGATGGAACTAATGGTGGTGGAGGACGACGCGGTAATTGCATCTGGCCTGGTGTATGCGCTGGAGCAGGAAGGCTATGGCGTGCGGCAGGCGGCAACGGTGGCCGAAGCGCGGGCATTGTTGGCAGCGACGGCAATTGATTTAGCAATTGTTGACATGCAGCTGCCTGACGGCGATGGCTTTTCTGTTGGCGAGACGGCACTGGCACAAGGCGCACAGGTGATATTCCTGACGGTGATGGACGATGAAGAACGGATTGTGCGGGCCTTAGATCAGGGGGCAGCAGATTATGTGACCAAACCATTTCGTTTGCGAGAGCTGCTGGCTCGCGTACGGCGGGCTCTGCCGGAGCAGGAGACGACGCTGACGCTAGGAGAAGCGCGGGTCGACACAGCGTCTGGCCGCGTCATGGTGGCTGGGCAGGAGGTGCCGTTGACGGCGCTGGAATATCGACTGTGTCTGGTGTTTGCGATGAATCGTGGCCAGCTTTTGACGCGGGCGCAGATTTTGGACCAGCTTTGGGACCAGAATGGCAACTTTGTCGAGGACAACACGCTGACGGTGTATGTGAAACGTCTGCGTGAAAAACTGGGCGATGCAGTGACCATAGAAACGGTAAGGGGGCGAGGGTATCGTGTGGGTGAGTAAAACGGAATTGGAGCAGTTGTCCAGCGAACTGCGCCGCGCCATCAACGGTGAATCGGTGGAATTCCGCAGCAATCAGGAAGGAGCGCTGTCGCTTTTGCGCAATGATCTGCATGCCTTCGTGGCCCAGCTGGGGGCCGAACGCGATGCGGCCAATGCGGCGAAGGTCGAATTTGCGGAATATATGGAGAACATTTCACACCAGTTGAAAACGCCGGTGACATCCATGATGCTGATGACGGATCTGTTGGAGGCTGCGCCGCCAGAGCGGCAGGAGGAGTTTTTGACGAACATTCGCATGAGCTTGGCACGCGTGGATTGGCTGGTCGGCACGTTGCTCAAACTGGCGAAGCTGGATGCCGGTGCGGTACAGTTTGAGCCGCAGGCATTGAGTGCAAAGACCTTGCTCGATGCGGCGTTGGGACCACTGGCGATTTTGTTGGATGTGCGAGAACAGCAAGTGGTGCTGGTTCAAGACGGCATGTTGCATTGCGATCGACGCTGGACGGTGGAGGCGTTAACAAATATTATAAAGAACGCCTGCGAAGCGTCACCGACGGGCAGCACCATCGTTGTTGACTGCGGGGAGAACCCGCTTTATGAATGGGTATCGGTGGAGGACGCTGGACCAGGGCTGTCGCGTGCCGGGACGGCGGCGCTTTTTGTGCGCTTTGCCAGCTCATCCAGTAAGGATGGGGTTGGCATTGGGCTGCCGTTGGCACTGGCGATTGCTCGCGGACAAAACGGCGACATTGATGTGGACGCTGGCGGCAAGGGAAAGGGTGCGACTTTCACGCTGAAATTTTATAAATGAGCAGAAAGGGCGTTTGTGTCACAGAGCAGTCACTTTGGCTTGCTATGATAAGACCATAGAAAACAAACAGGAGGCAATTCATATGGCGATCCTTCATGTAGAAGAACTAACAAAAATCTATGGGAATGGTGACACCGCGGTGACGGCGTTGGACCATGTCAGTTTCAGCGTGGAAAAAGGGGAGTTTGTGGCCATTATTGGGGCATCCGGCAGCGGCAAATCAACCCTTATGAACCTCATCGGCGGCATTGATGTGCCCACCTCAGGCCGAGTGTTCATTGATGGGCAGGCTCTTTATGCGATGGACGAAAGTGAACGAGCGATTTTTCGTCGTCGCAACATTGGCATTGTGTTTCAATTTTATAATTTGGTGCCGACGTTGACCGCGGCTGAGAACATCATGCTGCCCTATTTGCTTGATAAACGGCAGCCAGAAAAAGCAAAACTAAAGGAAATTCTTGAACTCTGTGGGCTGACAGCACGCGCCAATCATTTACCGAGCGCGTTGTCCGGCGGTCAGCAACAGCGCGTGTCGCTGGGACGGGCGCTGATCAACAATCCGGCGTTCATTCTTGCCGACGAGCCGACGGGAAATCTGGACAGCCACGCCAGCCGCGATGTCATGGAGTTGCTGCAATTGGCCAATCGGCGCTATCAACAGACCCTGCTGCTGATCACCCACGATGAAAAAATTGCTCTCATGGCTGACCGCATTCTTACGTTAGGCGATGGGCGGCTGTTGTCTGACGAGATGCTGAAAAAACAGCGAAAGGGGGCGCGTTGACATGCGCCTCTTTGTGCATCTGGCTGTGAGCCAGTTCCGTGTCAATCGGCTGCGAAGCTTTTGGACGCTGGTGGCGGTGGTGCTGGCGACGGCGCTTATTACCTGTGTGACGCATTTTGTTGCCAGTGGCAGCGCCATGATTCGTGAGAGCGTTGGCGGCGGGCTGACGGCGTACAGCGCCATGTATCTGCGTGTGTTGGTACTACCGGCGGCGTTTCTAAGCCTGCTCATCATGATCATGGCAGCGGTGGTTATTTCAAACGTTTTTCGTGTCAGTGCCCAGGCACGCACCGCTGAATTTGGCATCCTGAAATGTGTCGGCGCCACGCCGGCGCAGATTCGCAAAACGATGCTTTGGGAAGCGGGTTTGCTTGCCCTTGTTGGCATTCCATTGGGGCTACTGGTTGGCCTGGCGCTGACGGCTGGTGGCATTGTTATTGCCAATCACTTTTTCGATGAATTGAATGCTCTCACGCACATCATGCTCAAAACCATGACGTTCCGTCTGCGCTTTGTGCTTTCTCCGTTAGGCCTATTGGTGGCAGCATTGCTGGCTTTTGTGACGGTGCTCATCAGCGCCTGGCTGCCAGCGCGTAAAGCCGCTCGCCAGAGTGCCATCGATAGTGTGCGCGGGCGCAATGCAGTGAAGGTGCGTGCGCGACGGGTTCATTGCTGGATGGATGCCATAGTGGAGCGTGTGTTTGGGCCGGAGGGACTGCTTGCTCACAAAACTTTGCAGCGCAGTCGCCAGACCTTTCGTGCTACGGTGGCGGCGCTGGCGGTGGCCATTGTGCTCTTTATTTTCATTGGCTTTCTTTGGCAGGAAGCGGGTGCGTTCAATGAAATGATGACGTCGAAAGATGGTTATACTGTGACCGCTGATTATCAATCGGCCATGGCTCAGGATGGCAAAGCATATGCGGCACCGATTGCCAGTGCGCTTGGTGATGCCATTACGAGTGAGCTGGCCAGTTACGATGGAGGCACCGATGTGTTCGGCTTTGGCAATGACTATAAGCGTTACGATGTGACCGTGGATACCGCAGATTTGACACCGGAAATTCTCTCATACTACGAATTGGAGGGGCAGACATCCGCGACGTTTGATGTGGAGTGCATTGTTCTGGATCGTCAACATTACCAAGAACTTTGTGAGGCAGTCGGTGTGCCGATGGGCAGTGTGCTGCTCATTAATAACGACCGTCTTAACATCAAGGGATACAGCACAGATACTCCGGTTTTTGCCAATGTGCCGCAAACACTGGAACTGAAAGCCAGCGATGGGTCCATGACGGAGCTGGACATTGCGGCGGTGCTCAGTGCAGATGATGTGCCGGACGTGCTTTTTTATCCGAACACCAACACCGTACGCTTGATTTTGCCGGAGATGTCTCTTCGCCAGTATAGCTGGCAGGCAGCACCAGCGGACCAGCAGGGTTTCATGGATTATGCTGAGGACATTCTGGCGGAGCATTTTCCAGATCAGAGCCGTGACAATTATATGGAAAATGGCTACAGTGCACGCGTATACGCGACGGAGGATTATTACAAGGTGATGAATATTGCCGTCATGCTGGCGCTGGTTTTCCTAGCTTGCTTCTGCGGCCTGCTCATGCTCATAGGCTTTACCAATGTGGTCAGTACGCTGTCTACAAACGTGCTTATGCGCACGAGTGAATTTGCTGTGCTTCAGAGCGTTGGCATGACACCGGAAGGGCTGCGCAGAATGCTTGCCCTGGAAAGCATTCTCTGCAGTTTGCGCGCCATGGCCATCGGCGTACCGCTCGGTAGTTTGCTGACTTACCTTGTGGCGCTGCCTGTGCGCGACGCCTTTCCAATTCCGTATCAGTTTCCACTTGCGGCCATTCTCCTGTGCTGTGCTGGGGTGCTTGCACTTACTCTGAGCATCACCGCACTGGCCGCCTGGCGGCTGCGAAAACAAAACATCATCGCTCGCATCCGCAGTGGTCAGCGACTGTATTAAAAAGGTTGAAAGGGGCAGCATCGTTATGGACGATGCTGCCCCTTCATGCTTGTCGTCGCTGTGCGCTTGCAACCTTTGTAGAAATTGTTTATAATAAACAGAGCTGAGTATGTAGGATCGGCAAATTTATGAAGAAGGAGGAAATTGTTATTTCTAAGCAAAAACCAAAAGATGGCGTCAAGATCATCCCATTGGGCGGACTTGAAGAGATTGGGAAGAATATGACAGCCGTCGAATATAAGGATGAGATCATCGTCATTGACGCGGGAATGTCCTTTCCAACGGAAGATCTGCTTGGTGTAGACTGTGTGATTCCGGATATCACCTATCTGACGACCAACAAGGAAAAAGTAAAGGGCATTGTTCTCACCCATGGCCATGAAGACCACATTGGTGGCCTGCCGTACGTTTTGCGAGAACTCCATGTGCCTGTTTACGGCACACGCCTCACGATTGGGCTGCTCGAACCGAAGCTCAAGGAGGCGCGCAACCTCGGCAAACAGCGATTGGTGGTTGTCAAGCACGGCGAACCGTTCAGAATCGGACACATGGAGGTTGAATTGATCAAAACCTGCCACAGTATCCCAGATGCCAGTGCGGTGGCCATTCACACACCATTAGGGGTTATTTTCCATACGGGGGACTTTAAATTTGACCAGACGCCGGTAGATGGAACCACGACCGATTTTCAACGTATTGCAGAGATCAGCGCCAAAGGCGTGCTGCTGATGATGAGTGACTCTACCAATGCCACCCGTCCTGGGTTCAGCATGAGTGAGTCGTCCATCGGGGAAACGTTTGATAAGTTGTTCCCACATATCTCTGGGCGTATCATTATTGCGACCTTCGCTTCGAATGTGCATCGTTTGCAGCAGGTGTTGAATGCAGCGCATGCCAATCGTCGCAAAGTGGTGATTACCGGGCGCAGCATGGTCAATACCATTAATGTAGCCAGTGAATATGGATTCATTAATGTGCCACCAAATACCCTGATCGAAATGGATGAAATGCGTCAATATCCGGATGATCGACTGGTGATTCTCTGTACGGGAAGCCAGGGCGAGCCTATGGCAGCGCTTTCCCGCATGGCGATGAGCGAACATCGTCAAGTGCATATTGGTCCTGGGGATACGGTTATTTTTTCAGCCAGCCCAATTCCAGGCAATGAGAAACTCATCAGCAAAGTAATTGACATGCTCTTCAAACTTGGTGCCAACGTCATTGACAACACCGATCAACGTGTTCATGTATCTGGACACGCCGCCCGTGAAGAGCTGAAGATGATGCTCAATCTTGTAAAACCGAAGTATTTTATGCCTGTACACGGCGAATATCGGATGCTGCTGTCCCATGCGAACCTTGCCAAAGAGGTCGGTATTCCGCCAGAAAACATCATTGTTACTGAAAATGGCCATGTTGTTCAAGCCACGCAGAATCGTGTGAGCCTGGCGGGTAAAGTGCCTGCCGGCCGCGTGTTGATCGATGGTTTGGGCGTTGGGGACGTTGGAAACATTGTCCTGCGTGATCGACGTCAGCTCTCTCAGGATGGGATTTTCATTGTTGTGGTCACGATTGACCGTAAGAACAAGCGCGTCGTTGCCGGACCGGATCTCGTTTCTCGTGGATTTGTCTACGTGCGCGAGGCTGACGAGCTGATGACCGATGCTCGTGCGCGTGTAGAAAAGGCGCTCGATCAATGCATGAAAGACGGGGTCACCGACTGGACCAGCATTAAGCAGGCCCTGCGTGATGTTACCGGGAAGTTCTTGTATGAACGCACCCGCCGTCGCCCGATGATTCTGCCGATTATTATGGAAGAAAGTTGATGTGTAACCTCGTTTGTTCCTGTGGAATGAGCGAGGTTTTTGATTATCCATATGAAGGAGGATGCAGAAATGGAATGTCGTTTGGGATTGATTCAGCTGGCTGCTGGTGACGATAAAGCGGCGAATCTGCAAGCTGCGCGCCGAGAGATTGACCGCGCGGTGGCCGCCGGTGCCGAGCTGGTGATTTTGCCGGAAATGTTCTGTGTGCCCTATGAAACCGCCCGTTTTGCCGACTATGCAGAAGCCGAAGGCGGCGAGGCTCAGCAAATGCTGGCTGCTGCTGCACGTGACAATGCTTGCTGGTTGGTAGGTGGGTCGAT
Source organism: uncultured Peptococcaceae bacterium (assembly GCA_937922955.1). GTDB lineage: Bacteria > Bacillota > Peptococcia > Peptococcales > Peptococcaceae > UMGS1590. The sequence goes on from CALAKO010000104.1 coordinate 9,560, forward strand.
TTGTGAAGAAGAGGATGGCCGTTATTACAATACCAGCTACGTGTATGATCCGCAGGGGCAATGCGTGGCCAAGCATCGCAAGATGCATCTCTTTGACATTGATATCGAAGGTGGGCAGTATTTCAAAGAAAGCGATGTGCTGTCACCAGGCACGTCACTGACGGTGTTTGATACCCCGTGGGGACGTGTTGGTCTGGCCATCTGCTTTGACATTCGATTTGCAGACATGGCGGCAGCTATGGTGGATGAGGGGGCGCGGCTGCTCATTTATCCAGCGTCGTTTAATATGTCCACCGGACCGCGCCATTGGGAACTGTTGTTCCGTGGCCGCGCTATGGATGGGCAGTGTTATGCTGTTGGTGTAGCGCCAGCGCGTGACGAAAATGCCAGCTATGTGTCTTGGGGACACAGTCTGGTGGTGAATCCGTGGGCAGAAGTAGTATGTGATTTGGGCACTGCGCCAGAAACGCGCGTGGTGTCGATTGATTTGGATCTGGTTCAAGCGGTGCGGCGGCAGATTCCGCTGGGCCGTCAGTGAGAAAGGAAGACGATCGTATGAAATACAGTTTGGGATTTATCGGCTGCGGCAATATGGGCCGCGCCATGCTTGCTGGGGCTTTGAAGGCTGGAGTGACTACGCCAGACCGTGTGGTGGTGCATACCAATACACCAGCGCATCAGCAGGCGCTGGCAGAAGAATATGGGGTGGCTGTGGCGGAAGCCAATCGCGCCCTGGCAACAGAAGCGGAAATCATTGTGTTGGCGGTGAAGCCGAACATCTATAAGCAGGTGCTTTTAGACATTCGCGGCGTGCTTGAACCAGGGCAGATCGTGGTTGCAATTGCACCGGCTTACAGCATCGCTTCCATTGCTGCTCTTGTCGATAACAACGGCGTGCGTATTGCCCGCGCCATGCCAAACACGCCGGCGCAAATCGGCGAAGGCATGACGGGTCTGTGCTTCTCGGACAACATGCTGCCGGATGAGCGCGAAGCCGTGACACGCTTCTTTGAAAGCTTTGGTAAGGTGGCGATTGTGCGCGAAGATGTAATGCACGCTGTGGGCTCTGTCAGTGGTTCTTCACCAGCCTTTGTCTACATGGTCATCGAAGCCATGGCTCAGGGTGCTATCAAGCTTGGTATTCCTGCTAAGGATGCCACCATCTTTGCGGCACAGTCGGTGCTGGGTGCGGCCAAGCTGGTGCTGGAGAGCGGCGAACATCCGGCCGTGCTGCGTGATGCGGTGTGTTCCGCAGGCGGCACCACCATTGCTGGTGTGGCAGCGCTCGAAAAGGACGGGATGAAGGCCGCCCTCATCGACGCCATGGATGCGTCCTCGGAAAAATTCCTGGCCATGGAAGCGCAGGCAGCGGCTGATCTGGCGTAATGAAAAATATTTAGCGAGACGAGCCATCGCCTCGCTTTTTTATTGATTGTCAGGATTTTATAGAGATTTGCGAAAGACGGCGCAGACGCGGGACAAAAAGCGTGCCGTGTCTTTTATTAGTACGAGGGTTGTGTTATAATTCTTTCATTAACTATTGCTGTTTAAAAACGAGAGGAAGTTGATATCGTGTCAGAAACCATTCAAGAATGTGCCGCAAAAATCAAGGCCTGCGATTGCAGCCAACCATATATTTACGTCAGCTATTCCACCAGAGATTGGGAAAAAGTGTATGCGGATGTCATCGCTTTGCAGGAAGCCGGCAAAAACCTTTGGATTGATGTGGAAGCCAATATGACAGGGGACGGCTACAACAGCACGATTTTTGGCGCTATTGCAAACTTGAACTGCAAAGGTGTGATTTTCTATCTCAGCGAGGAATCCATGACCTCGGCACAGTGTGCGAAGGAAGTGGCGTACACCAAGAGCCATGCTGTCACCGATGAACGCGCTGCGCTGCCAGTGGTTGTGGTGGACCTTGAAGAAGTCGACAATCTTGATATTGAAAAATATGTCAACGGCAAACTCTATGGCCAGTTCAATGGTGAATACCTCAGCGAAGCCGAAGCAGAACGCATGAAAAAATATCGCGACAAATACAACAACCGTGTCGATCATGTCGATACCAAATACAATCTTTGCGAAATCATCCTCGATGTGCTCAAAGATCAGGAAGCCGGTCAGGTGCCATACACCGATGAAGCGGCCGACCGAGTTGCTTACGTATCGAAGATGCTTTAATTGTAAGCTTTTGCCAGAAGACAGTGGTCTTCTGGCTTTTTTATAGAAGAATGATGTCCAACATCAGAACCGTCTTGCGATTCTGGCGTGATGAGGATTCTTCCGCTGTCAGGGGCACTGACCGTTGCTAAGAAGCTGAGTGAGGTAGGTGGTTTTTGCAGAAAAGTTGCTGTGAGAAACTGGCGTTCTGCTTACCGATCTGCTCAATTAATTTTCAGCGAAAAAAGCCCGCCAAAGGATTATTTTCCCTTGACGGGCTTCGCTGTATTCTGTATAATTAATTTTCGGATATGGGTGTTTTCCCAGATCGAAACCGCCTGCGTCGGGTTGGAAACGCAGCCCTGCTGCTACCTAGCCGCAGCGAGTATTCTCAGGGAGGAGTGAAAAAATGTACGCTATTATTGCAACTGGTGGTAAACAATACAAGGTTGAAGAAGGTCAGACCCTCGACGTGGAACTGCTCCACGCTGAAGCTGGTGAAACCGTAGAAATCGATTCCGTATTGTTGATCAACAAAGACGGCGAAGTCGTAACCGGTAAGCCTTATGTTGAAGGCGCTAAGGTTAGCCTCAAGGTTGTTGAAAACGGCAAAGCACCTAAGATCGTTGTTTTCAAATACAAACCTAAAAAGAACTATCGTCGTAAAAAAGGTCATCGTCAGCCTTACACCCGCGTAACCGTTGAATCGATCGTTGGCTAATGATCCAGGTGACGCTGTTTTATGACACAGACAAACGATTGGCTGGATATGAATTTTCTGGTCATGCAGAGTCGGCGCCTTATGGCGAAGATCTGGTCTGTGCGGCGGCTTCCACTCTGGCGATCGTGACTGAAAACAGTCTCGCCGCACAAGGAGTGCACTACGAAGCCGAATTAGACGAAGGCTATGTAAAATTGATGTTATCACCGGCCGCCGATGATCGCGAAGCGCTCATTGCGGAAGCGGTGCTGAAAACGTTAGAAGTCGGAGCCAGTGCGCTGGCTGAGACATATCCGAACTTCATCAAAGCAAACAGTGTTCATGTTTGAGGAGGTGGACAAGATGTTCAAACTCGATTTGCAATTATTCGCATCTAAAAAAGGGGTAGGTAGTACCAAGAACGGTCGTGATTCCCACTCCAAGCGTCTCGGTGCCAAGAAGAGTGATGGCCAGACCGTAAAGGCCGGCAACATTCTTTATCGCCAGAGAGGGACCAAGATCCATCCGGGCGCAAATGTTGGCAAGGGCGGTGATGATACCCTGTTCGCAAAGATCGACGGTGTCGTTCGTTACGAAAAGGGCAACAATAAGACCCTGGTCAGCGTTTATGCTGCTGAATAAGAAGAAAATGGGGGATGACCGTTCGGTCATCCCTTTTTGTTATTTATAAGAAAGAGAAAAATCATGAAGCCAAACGAGATCGAAAAAATGCTCAACGATGCCGAAGCGCGCATTGCAGCAGAAAAGCGGCGGCAGCTCGCTGCGGCTGCGCAGCCACATGCTCTATATAATAGGTAAGCTG
>CALAKO010000105.1 GCA_937922955.1 uncultured Peptococcaceae bacterium
TTTTACCAGAAATTCTATGAGTCATTTTTTGTTGCACTTAGATTGTAAATTCGCCGGAAAGAGAACGGCAATGCGTGACAAGCGCCTGGTTTCATGGCACAATAGAAGGCAAAGGATGTGAAGTCATGGTTCATTTTTTGCAAAACGACTGGGCGGAAGTGTTGGACGAAGAATTCGCTAAGCCCTACTACAAGGAATTGCGGGAGTTTCTTAAGCAGGCGTATCGTTCAGAGCGCGTCTTTCCGCCGATGGAAGATATCTATAATGCGCTGCGAGTGACCAGCTATGCTGATACGAAGGTGGTCATTTTGGGGCAGGACCCGTACCATGGCCCTGGACAAGCGCATGGGCTGAGTTTTTCTGTTCGGCCTGGTGTTCAGCCGCCGCCATCGCTCGTAAACATTTTCAAGGAAATGGAGACGGACATTGGCTGCCAGCGGCCGAACCACGGCTGCTTGCTTGGCTGGGCGGAGCAGGGGGTGTTGCTGCTGAACACCACGCTGACCGTTGCCCAAGGGCGGCCGAAAAGCCATGCAGGCCATGGTTGGGAAACATTGACCGATGCCATCATTCAGCGTTTGAGTGAACGGCAGACACCGTTGGTGTTCATTCTCTGGGGCGCTCATGCGCAGAGCAAGGTCAAAATCATCGACACCACGCGCCACCACATCATCAAAAGCCCGCATCCAAGCCCGCTGTCTGCTACGCGCGGTTTCTTTGGCAGTCGTCCGTTTTCACGAGCTAATGCCTACTTGATCCAGGACGGGTTGGAACCGATCGATTGGTGCAAGCTGTAAACATTAATAAAGTAAAAAACCATGCGTGTGGAACGCATGGTTTTTGTTGTATATGGACGGTTAAATCAGCGCATTCAGCCAATCCAGGATATCGCCTGTGACCTGATCGCGGTTGGTTTCATTGAGCAGCTCGTGGCGTGCGCCGGGATAGAGAATCACGCGCACATCGTCGCAGCCCAGATCGAGAAAATCGTCGCGCAAACGAAGAATGCCCTTGCCGTATTCGCCAATCGGATCGGCATCACCGGAGAGAATCAGCAGTGGCACGCTGGTGTCGATGGTGCGGGTGCGGCGTGGATCGTAGTTCGTCAGCATGCCGCTGAGCATGTCGTTGTAAGCCTGGGCAGTAAAGTTGTCGCAGTTTTGCGCATCGGTAGCAAAGGCATCGGTACGCTCAGGATCGCGGCTGAGCCAGTCGTAGTTGTTGCGGCGCGGCCAGCAGCGGCGGTTGTTGCCGCCGAGAATCAGCTTGAAGAGAAGCGGGCTTTTGTGGGTGGCGCCGGAACGCTTGGCGATCCAGCCGGTCAGCTTCTGGGCGGTTTGCACGGCTAGACGTGGCTGTTTACCACTGCCCATGAGAATGACACCGCGCAAAGCTGGCAGTGAATAGTGATGGCGCAGCTGGCGCACGAGGAACGACCCCATGCTGTGCCCCATCAGAAAAAGTGGTGCTTGCGGATGAGCGGCGTGGGCTGTTTCCAACATGCGCAGACAATCACGGATGACGAAGTCGTTTCCGCCTTTGTTGGCGAAGTGACCGTGCGGAGTGTCGGGATGAACGCTGTCACCATGGCCGAGGTGATCCTGAGCGTATACAGCAATGCCTTGCGCATTTAAAGCTTCAGCAAAAGCGGCATAGCGGCCGCTGTACTCCAGCATGCCATGAAAGAGCACCAACACGGCACGCGGCGCTGTCTCTGGCAGCCAGGCGTGATAGTGAATGGTTGTGCGTCGATCGGCAGAAGGGAAGGTTGGCATAAAATCAAGACCTTTCTGTGTTATTGATGGGTCAATTATAGCGTAAAAGCGAAAACATTACAAAGAGGGCATCATAATAGAATAAATTATGATGATGATGCGTGCATGTTTTCGGCAAGGAGCCTCTGGAAACTGGTGAACAGTTGGACTATAATGAATGCAAATGAAATAGTCTGAATTTTATCAAAAGGGGCGATGAAAGTGAGTCAAGGATACAATACACCGGTGGAAGTTGTCGACATTCTCACTCAAAACAGCGTCAATAAGGTGACTTATCCCTTTATGAAAACGCTGCTTCTGGGTATCATGGCGGGACTGATGATTTCCTTTGGTGCAGATGCGGCATTGATTGCTGGTCATGCCATTGAAAGCATGAGCGTGGCGCGCGTGATCAGCGGGGCCATTTTCCCGGTGGGGCTGATTTCGATTGTTTTGACGGGCTCAGAATTACTCACTGGCAGCTGCCTGAATGTGCTGGGAATCTCGACGGGCAAAATCGGTTTTGGCAGCGTCGCGAAAAATCTGGTTTATGTGGCGATTGCCAATGCCATTGGTGCGGTGCTGCTGGCGGTAACGGTCTATGCCATGGGGCAGCTGGATCTATCCAGTGCACGACTGGGCGGCTATGTGATTAAGAATGCTGTTGGCAAGGTCGGCCTTGGCTTTGGTCCAGCCTTTTTGAGCGGCATTTGGTGCAACTTCCTGGTCTGCTTGGCAGTATTTTTGGCGGCAACGGCGAAAGATACCGTTGGTAAAATTGTTGGGATATTCTTTCCGATCTGGGTCTTTGTGGCTTGCGGTTTTGAGCACAGCGTGGCGAATATGTTCTACCTGCCTTTGGGCTATTTGGCCAAAGGCAACGCCGACTACGCACAGGCGGCCACGGATCTTTTTGGCATCACAGCGGCGCAGATGGACAGTTTGACGGTGTCCTCAATTTTGATTGATAATTTGCTGCCGGTTACGCTTGGCAACATTGTTGGCGGCAGCGTCATGTTGGCTGGATTTTACTATCTGGCTCTGAAGAAAATAAAGTAAGCCGACTGTGGACAACGGTAACTGGGAACAGATGAAAAAAATGGACCTGCGTGTTGAGCAGGTCCATTTTTTATGGGTAGAACTTATTGCGAGTTGTCATCGTCGAAACCAAATTGGCCGTTGCTGTTGAACGTGTAGTTGCTGTCGGTGCTTTCCTCGTTATCGCGAGTTGGCACCAGATTAAAGACGAGATTCTTTTTGTGGCGGTCGCGGCGAACCAGTCCGAAGTAGCCAATGACACTAAAAGTCACTGCACCCAGGAAATTAACAAAAAGATCGCCCATGGTGTCGCGCAGGCCAATGTCCAGATAGCCTGGCACTGTGTAAACCTCACCGCTGGCGGTGTAAATCTGTGTTTCGGTGATGGTCGGGATGCGAATGACCTCCTGTGCCCCATTAGGGTCAAAGTACACGGAGCGGATCACATCAACGACCGAGTCTTTCTGCATGTCTAACTGCAGGATGGTGTCGGCGCTGAATTCGAGAAATTCCCAGAGCACGCCGATGGTCATGGAGAAGCAGAAGGCCATCAGGCAGAGGTAGAATGGTGAAAGCAGCACATGACGGCTGTTGCGGTTGAGGAGATCGACCAGAGAGAAGCCGACGGCAGCTGCCAGGAAGCCATTGAGCGTGTGCAGAATCGTGTCCCAGTAAGGAATGGCCACATAGAAGTGGTTGAGCTCACCAAGGATTTCTGCAGAAAAAATGAACAGATAGATGATGCCTTCCAGCAGTGGCGGAATCTGGATTTTGAAACCGTTTTCCATGAGTGATGGAATGAGAAACAATGCCAGCGAGAGCAGACAGATAAACGCGCCGTTGTAGTTGCCGTTAAAAATGGCGCGTACCATGGAAATAATAACAAGTACACGCAATGTTGAATAGAGCATGAAGACACGCCGGTTGCCGGCGATGTTTTCATGTATGTTCTTGTTGAAGTTTTTAATGAGACGAAGCATGGTTCCTCCTTTGTTGCGAGCGAATGATTAAATTAATGATACACTTTAAAAATCCCGATTGCAAGGGCGTTTTCCGGCCAATATTCGAGATTGTCGAACCGATGGGGATAGAGTATAATAAGATAGAGCATGTATGCCAATTGACATGTAAAAGGAGCACAAAAAATTTGAGCGATTATAAAGAACGTATCGTCCTGGAGGATGCAGTCGCACCGCGTGTATTTGGTCCCGCGGACCATTGGCTGCGTTTGATTACGTCCAATTTATTGTGCGATGTGGCAGCGCGTGGAAACGTGTTGACGCTCATTGGTACAAAAGAAAGTGTGGACACAGGAAAAACGCTGTTCAACCATTTGATTACGCTGGCGAAGGAGCGTGAGTTGGAAGAGAATGACATTCACTATGCGCTCACCACTGCTGCGCGTCAGATGGCCAATGCCGAGGTGGCAGGCCTCAATGAGGTTTTGATGATCACCTCTCATGGCAAGCAAATTCGGCCAAAAACCAAAGGCCAGCAGGAATACTTGAACATGATCCGTAAGAAGACCATTACATTTGGTATTGGTCCTGCGGGTACAGGAAAAACTTATCTGGCTGTGGTGATGGCAGTGCTGGCTTTGAAACGCCGTGAAGTGGAACGTATTGTTCTTACGCGTCCAGCGGTGGAAGCTGGCGAAAAATTAGGCTTTTTGCCAGGGGACCTTCAGGAAAAAATAGATCCTTATTTGCGGCCGCTTTATGACGGGCTTTATGACACATTGGGACAAGAAGCGGCGCAGCGTCATCTGGAGAAGGGCATCATTGAGATTGCTCCGCTTGCGTATATGCGTGGACGCACACTGGACGATGCCTTCATCATTCTCGATGAAGCGCAGAACACCACGCCGGAGCAGATGAAGATGTTTCTCACCCGCATTGGCTTTGGATCCAAGGCGGTAGTGACGGGCGACTTGACCCAGATTGATTTGCCAAATGCTAATCAGTCCGGGCTGCGACAGGCCTATCGGATTCTGCAAAATATTGAAGAAATTGGTTTTTACACCCTGAAAGCGGAGGATGTTGTACGTCATCCTGTGATAGCGAAAATCATTCGTGCTTACGACCGCTATCAGGCGAGGGAGTCGAGTCATCATGAACTCAGAAACAAATCAAACGAACCGCAAGAAAGCGCCACATTGGAGACCATTTAGCCGGTTCCTGGAACAGCGCACCTTTTCTTATAAGGTGGTCGTTGTTGTTACCTTCCTGATCATGAGCATTGTCATGATGCAGGGAATGGTGTCGACTCAACTTTTTTGGAAAGTTGGCGATGTGGCAACACGCACCATAACGGCTGATCGTTCTGTGATCTACGAAGACGAGGAAGCCACCGAAGAAAAACAGCAGGAGATATTGGAAAGTTTTGAGGATGTCTATGAGATCAACCTCGATCAGTTCAATAACTTGACCCTGGTGTCGATTGACCGTGTCTTTGATAAGTTGAAAGACATTCTTGTCGTTGATGAAGATGTTCAGGCAGCAGGGGCTGACGACGAAAATTATGAAAAGCGCCATAAAGAGCTCAACGATCTGCTATCTACCGAATTCAGCGACAGTGAATGGGAAACTCTCAGTATTTACACTGCGGATCATGTGGAACTGCTGCATCAACAGGCTGTGGCGATCTCATCGAACGTCATGGGCAAAGGTGTCAAAGAAGCCGATCTCGAGGATGCCAAGGCATCGCTGATGGACGAAGTAGAAAATTCTCTAGCCTTCAGTGTGTTGGATCGCAAGTTGGTCAGCAGTGTGTTCAAAAACACAGAATTTTATCCGACCAGCGTTATCAATCAGCAAGACAGCGAAGCCAAACGCCGAGAATTGATTGAAAGCGTGGAGCCAGTTGTTAAGACGGTGCAGAAAGATGAGGTCATTGTTAACAAAGGCGATGTCATCAGTGAGGACGATTATGCAGCCATTCAGGCGCTGTCCAATAACAACGATCGATCACCGTATAAAATCACCTTGGGTGTGATTTTGGCCATTATGCTTGTAATTATTGCCGTTTCAAAGTTTTCTGAATGGCGCGCGAAGAAAAAAAAGCGAGAAGAATGGCAGCGCAATGCGTCCATTGTTCTTGTGACGATATCGATCATCATGATTCTTTTCCCGATTGTTTCGGCCATACAGATTGGGCCGGTGCAATCGGCCGACGAATTGGTGAATTTCCTGATTCCTTTGCCAGCTGTTGCGATCATGTTGGCAATTTTGCTGGATAATGAAGAGGCTATTTTTGTTACCCTGCTCATGGGTGTGATTGTTGGGCTTTACACCAGTGACGTTTATGTTGCCTTTGCTGGAGTGGCGGGGTCGTTGATGGCATTGGGCCAGGTCAAGGTTTTGCATCGCCGTACCGACTTGACGATGTCAGCGGTTTACGCTACGGCGGGGATGGCCTTAGTTGGTGTCATTTATTATTTAGTTACTGGCTTGGAGTTGGGTGAGCTGATCACTTTGCTTCTGTTCTGTGTTGGAAATGGCTTCCTGACGCTGGTATTGACCATTGGGATCCTTCCATACATCGAAAGCGCCTTCAATGTCACCACCTCGCTGACCTTGATGGAACTTTGCGATCCGAACACTCCGCTGCAGCGTACCTTGATGCAAAAGGCAACGGGCACCTACCAGCATTCGCTGATGGTGGCCAATCTGGCTGAAGCGGCGGCGCTGCGCATTGGTGCCGATGCCCAGCTGGTCCGCACAGCGGCCTACTACCATGACATCGGAAAAATCAAGCGTCCAGAGTTTTTCTCTGAAAACCAGATGACCGACTTCAATCCGCATGACAAGATTTCGGCCAACTTGTCCTATTTGATCATTACTACTCATGTGAAGGATGGCATTGCCCTCGCTAAAGAGGCGCGATTGCCACAAACCATTATTGATATCATCAGCCAACACCACGGCAATACAGTGGTGGGGTATTTCTATCACAAGGCGAAAAAACAAGATCCAGACGTCAAGGAAGACGATTTTCGCTACATGGCCAAACGGCCGCAGACTCGAGAAGCAGCGATTCTAATGATCGCCGATACCGTGGAAGCGGCGGTGCGTTCCAGCATCAGCCATCTTAATCATGCACAGGTGGCCAGCTTCATTCGCAATCTCATCAACGATAAGATGAACGACAAGCAATTCATCGAATGTAACCTTACGTACCGTGACCTCAATGAGATCACCGATGAGATGATCCGCGTCATCAACAGCATGTACCACAAGCGTGTCGCCTATCCGGATAAGAAAAGCCTGCTGAAATAAAGGAGGAGCACCATGCAATTTGACATTGTAAACGACTGGGGCGAGCTGGACCCTGTCTGGCTGGAACGGCTGGACACCATTCTGCCGCTGTATGCGGAGCAGGAAGGCTTGCCGGATGAGCTCGTCATTGGCTTGACCTTTTGCGACGACGAGGCCATTCGCAGCATCAACAACGAATACCGCGGCATCGACCGTGCCACGGATGTGCTCAGTTTTCCGTTGTACGAGCGTGACGACGAGATCGAACTTTTGGAAGGCGAGCTGGCGCCGTTTGGCGACATTGTGTTGTCGGTGCCGCATGCCCAGGCGCAGGCTGCTGAGTATGGCCACAGTGTGGAACGAGAAGTGTGTTATTTGATTGTGCATGGGCTGATGCATCTGGCTGGTTATGACCACATTGAGCCAGAAGATAAAGTTGAAATGCGTGCTGCCGAAGAAGCGCTCTTAAACGCGGTGGGAGTAACCCGCGAGTGAACGCTTGGCGGTAAAGCGCGCTGCTGATGTTCGATGTGCAGGCCGTTGGGCCTGCACCATTTTCGTTGGAAAAGTCCAATGGTATGAAGTCAAGAAGGTGAGAGAAGGAAAAATAAGTTGTTTT
>CALAKO010000106.1 GCA_937922955.1 uncultured Peptococcaceae bacterium
AATCTGCGGTAAAAAATCATGGATTTATGGCTTGACTTTTATTAGCAGGTCTTTCCTGTTGCTGCCGTTCCTAAAAGATCGTTCTGGAAGATTGCAATCTCTTTAAAATAAGCGGTATTTAATTTCGAATCGACAACAATCTTTTCTCTTTGAATTAAGAGAATAATCGTTGAACCACCAAAAGCAAAATAGCCCTTTTCTTGGGAGCAAATTACTTCATTTTGATGAGAATGGTTGCATATTTTTCCAACCATCAAGGCGCCCACTTCCATCTGTATGACATCACCATAGACTGGAGAATGAATGATCTGATAGGTACGGCTATTTTCTGCATACACTGCACGATCTTCATAAACGATTGGTCGAACACAGTGTAACTGACCTCGTATTTTTCTTAAAGCAGAAGGTGCACCACTGCATGCATAATTATATCTATGGTAATGCTGTGGCGTTAAACGAAACACAAAACAAAATCCATTGGCATATCTTTCAGCCAACATGGGATCTCGAAGCAGTTGGTTCAAGTCGTATTGTACATGCTTGATTTTAAACGTTGTATCCGCTTCAATATTATAAATTCGAAGCAGTCCATCACAGGGTGATAATAATTGATCGGCGCTACATCGTTGTGAAAGAGTACGTTTTCTGGTGAAAAAATCGTTAAAGGAAACATACGGCCCATCGTGATAAGGCTGCATATCGATGTTGTGTTTTTTGATAAATAACGGCACCAACCACGCAGATGCCCGGGTGTCAAGATATTTACCTGCCCATTTTGAAAATCCCGGGCGTGTTAGTACTTTTAGACAAAAACGGCCAATTACAGTTTGATATAAAAACTTTACAGGTAAACTGTCTTTCATTTAGATGTTCAACCCCACACTCATTAACAAAATAACAAATTCTGCGATTCCCGTAAAGACCAAAGCAATTTTTCCGGCAAAATAAGGTTTTTTGACATGAATTGGCAATACAAATGCGACTGCAGTCATTGCTAAAATATAAACCGGAGCAAATTGTTCTTTGCCTGGTAAATGTCCGCTTAAAACAAACGATAATGGCAATATCAAAGCGGCAGAAGTCACTGGAAGTCCAACATAATAGGTACGCTTTTCGGTTGTATCGCTCTGACGCTCTTCTTCTTGAACGTTATAATAAGCCAAACGAATTAAACCACATAACACATACAACGCGCCAACGACCATGGCGATTTTGTGCTGACCACTGATCTGATAAATAAATAGTGCAGGCATAACACAGAAACAGATCAAATCGCACAATGAGTCAATTTGTATTCCAAATCGTTTTTCACTTGATGTTCGTTCTCTTGTAGCGGCAATCATGCCATCGAACATATCACATAAACCAGCTACCATAAGACAGATCAATGCCATTTGAAAATTCTTTTCTATTACTTGTACGACTCCATACAAGCCGAATAATAAGCCAATATACGTAAGTACCACCGTATAATTATAATAACCACACAATTTAAATTTATTTTCGCTCATAATTTTACCATCACTTTCAAAATAAAACATTAGGTTATAGCTGTTGCAAAGAAAATGCTGTACGCAAGAATACACCAAGGTTTACCAATAACAATGATTGCTACAAATTGCCATGTACGCATTTTGGTAATTCCCGTGAAATAGCATAGAAAGTCATCCGGAAATAATGGTAGTAACATGGCTAAAAACAACATGGTTGAATACGATTTACTTTTAGCAGCCCATGTAGACCAACGTTCATATCGTTGCCCATGAAATATTTTTTCAATCAGTCCTTGACCAAAAGCACGCGCTAATAAAAATGCACAAATTGATCCTAACGAAATGCCAATATAATTACACCAAAATCCGCCTGCCCATCCAAATAACACTCCTCCCACGGCGCAGCCCAAAAAACCAGGAAGCACTGGCAAAACAACCTGCGCCGCTTGAATAAGTGTCAAAATCACCGGGCCTAAGATGCCAAAATGTTGAATGTATTCTCGTAATGAGGAAACTGAATGAAATTGACCTTCATGATAAGCTTTCAACATAAAAAGACACAATAAAAGGCAAAATGCCAGAAGTAATGCACTAGATATCTTTTTATAGTTATAGGTCTTTAACATGGTTTCACCCCACAGTAATTCGTTCTTTCTTTTCCATTTCTTTTTTCTTATCAATTAATTCGCGTCGGTATTGTTTTGCTTGGGTGTTCCAGAATTCATATTTTGCATCCTGTCGATGATCCGTAAATTGGTAAAGCTCCGACAGCTTTTTTCCGAAATATGTGGTCACCTTTTCTGCACCGCGTAAATTTAAATGATCCCCATTGTCCAAACTATCTTGTTTCCAGTTAATTTTTAAAGCATCAACTTGAAGATTTAAATCAATATAAGTCAGGTTTTTGTGTCTGGCAAATGTTTTCAGTGCATTATGTTTCTCAAAATTATAGTTTATTGGCGAAGGAGCACTTACCAGCATGAGGTCAATATGATGTTGCTGACATAACTCGTGGATTTTATTTAGATACCATTTATTATTTTTTGAAATAGGTGATATTTTACCGGTTTTCTTCATGTATTCGCCACCGGTATACGGAGCAATCAAATCCCTGAGAACAAATCCTTTATAGTCCAGCATTGCATATCTTTTTTTACTCAGATAGGTCTTCCACACATCATGATAGCCAATTGCCGGAAGATAATAATTTCCCCATGTTGAAAAGGTATCACTAACACCAGAAAGACCTTTTCTCTCTCGAAAAATGGTATTTGTTTCCAACACAACAACCTTTGGATTCTGGGTTTTTAATGCTGTTTTTAGCATATAAAAGGCTTCTTGAATATTCTGTGCCGATTGTGTGCCCGAAAAAGATGCAATACCATGTTGGGACCAAAGCTGTATTGGAGAAAATGAACAGTAACTCAAGCTATCACCCAAGAAAAGTACATCCAACGTATTGGGAGATTCGTTTTCAAGCTCTACGATGGTTCTGCATCGATCAGGAAGTCGTTCTGGATGTTCGCGTACTTCTTGTATGATCCAAAACGAACCAGCAACCAGTATTCCAAGCAATATCAATCCACATAGAATAGAGCCCATAATTGGTTTGAAAAATCTTTTAAAATCCTGCATAAATCAAATCCACCTGTTGATAACCGTATCCGTACGCACCTAATATTATGATGCTCAAAGAAAGACAAAGGCATAGTGCCCAAAATGCAGCATCAGGACATTTTTTTAATGTTGTCTCGGCAATTAAATGACGTTCTCGTAAATGGCCAATAATCGCAACAATTCCTACTCCAAAAACAATCGCTTGAAAATCGCCAACGTCCAGTCCAAGTTGGAAAACAGATCCATCCCAAAGTTTGTAGAATGCTGGATTTTGAAAAACTGAGACAATCATTTCTAATGCACTTTTCATACCAGAAGCTCTGAAAATCAGTTCGCCAATAACGATGATTCCCCATGTTTTGACAACTTGAAGAGCGTGCCAAGGCAGCGCATCCTCATCGATATGAAGCAACAACAGCAGCTTCTCTCGCACTGGCTCAAATGCCGTTCCAGCCAACAAAATGACAAAATAATACAAGCCGAAAAAGATATAATTCCAACTTGCTCCATGCCAAATTCCGTTGATAAACCACACTGGGAACAAACTGATTGCGGTTACACCCAATCGAGTTACATACCTGTTCAAATGTTTTTTGCCAAATTTATTCCATTTTTTTACAAACTGTGATGTGGATACCGGATAAAAAACATATGTTTTCAGCCATATTCCAAGCGTGATGTGCCATCGACGCCAAAACTCTGCAGCATTCTTTGAAGCAAATGGCTGCCTAAAGTTTTCAGGCAAAGTTATACCAAAAAGCTTTCCGCTTCCAAGCACAATGTCCATGCAGCCAGAAAATTCCATATAAAGCTGAATGGTATAGGCCACCGCTGCGAGAACAATGATCGCTCCGCTGTATTGATGGTGGTTATCAAATACATTTCCTACGAATGCATTCAAGCGGTCAGCGATCACAATCTTTTTAAACAGTCCCCATAAAATACGAATAATTCCTGCTCGGAGATTATCCCATCGAACGGACTCGCCTTTGAAGAGCTGATCGCTTGTTTGGTGATACATGCTAATAGGGCCCTCCATTAATTGTGGGAAAAAGGCAAGATATAACGCAAGCTTGCCCAAATGTTTTTGTACCGGAATCTTTTCCCAATACACATCAACGATGTAGCTGATCGCTTGTAAGGTATAGAAAGAAATGCCAATTGGTAATATGAGCTTTGCCGGTGAAAAAAGATCGTTCCACCCAAAGTGTTCCCATATCATATTCACATTCGTTAAAAAGAAATTTGAATACTTCAAATATCCGAGAACGGCCAAAAGTGATAGGATTCCTCCCACCAACACGCGGCGCTCTCGTTTTTTACAAAGTTTGCGCAGGGAGTTTTTTTCGTGCGATTCCGCCTGAGCCAGCATGCTGCGTCTTTCTTCTTGAAGCTGAAAAAGCCAGAGACCTATATAGTGAATGAATAACGTTGTCCCTATTAGAACAAGCACTAGTTTGCCGCTGAACGAATAGAAAAAAATGTAGCTGGCTGTTAATAATATCACCCAGCGTTTCTTGGGAGGTGTTAATTGATAGGCAATCAATACCAATGGCAAAAATATTAAAAGATAAAGCGGTGTATGGTATGCCATATCTTATTCGGTCTGAAGACGAGAAACCATTGCGTGCATGGCTGCTAACGAATTGAAATTCTCAGGAATCATTTCTCGGGCTTCAATTTGTATATCAAAAGTGCTTTCTAATTCTGCAATCAAACTAACAATGGCAAAAGAATCCAGGATTTGATTGCTAATTAATGATGTTTCATTTTGCCAATCGATACTATCATCAAGCTCTGTTAATAAATTCATTAATTGTTCCATGTTTTTTCCTCCTGACTCATGTTCCAAAAATATGTTGGCGTTTTTTTACGAACCATTTGCCATCCTTGCTCCTGGCAGTAGAGACAAATTGTCGGAAGCGGATGACTTAAGAATAGCGACATGCCCTCGGTCATTGTATAGGCACCAGCAGATTCAAATGCTAAAACATCGTTTATAGATAGTGTATGTTTACATTTTTGCAGTAATATATCATTGGTTGTACAAAGTGCTCCGCATATGCACCATGTTTGAGAGCTTCGAGAATGATTCGGGGATAGAACCTTAAAATTTGGTTGGAACATCCCTCGAATTTGCCCATCATACTGCAAATGATGCATGCCTCCATCAACAATGGCATAATTTGTATCATTGGTTGTTTTAGTATCAAGAACACGTGTCAGATATGTGCCGCATGGTGCGGTAAAAGCACGCCCCATTTCTAATGTGACCGTTCCTTGCCATTTCATACAGCCGATGGCGTGACATATTTTTTGCAAATCTTCCATTGTTTCATTATTTTTCCCTTGAAACAATGGAACAGCAAGACCTGGACCAAACTCCAAAATTTCAAAGTGAAACCCAAATTGTTCCTTGTAACTCGAAAGAAAATGATCTAAATGGTCCAGTTCGTCTAAAGTTTTTTCGACACGTTTTTGCGTTCCAGAAAAGTAATGAAGTCCGCGGATATTAAGAAATGGCCATTGTTCACGACTTTCGATCAGCTGATGGATGGTTTGTTCATCCATACCAAATTGATTGCCACTGCTGAGCCTTAGCAATACATCTACAGATTGTTGATGCTCATTGCTCCACGTGCCAAGGGTAGCAAATTGCTGCGGAGATTCAACGCTTACAAGACAATGACCGTTATAGTGATCAAGAATCTGAAAAATATCGGTCTTTTTCTTTAGAACACCAGATATTAGCATTTTATTGGTTGGAATTTTTTGAGTCCTACAGATTTCAAATTCACCAGGAGAACATACTTCTATGCGGTCAACCCATGCTGCCATTGGCTTCACGAGAAAAGGATTTGCTTTCATAGCAAAGCACAATCCTATCTTCTTTCCTGTAATCGTTCTGAATGCGTCAACTGTTTCTCTAAGCTGGTCGATATCAAAAATATACAGTGGCGTTTCGTATTGCACCAATGCATCTTCTATTAAATGATTATTCATCGCCTAATCCTTTCTAAACGTTGCTGAAGAGCTTTGCGATCGGTCTTGCCGTTCTTGTTCAGCGGCAAATCGTCAAGTTGAATCAAGCGATGAGGAACCATATACGCTGGCAAATTCTTCTTTAATAGCTGACGAACGTGTTCGTGGCTTTCATTTCCCATATAAAAAGCT
>CALAKO010000107.1 GCA_937922955.1 uncultured Peptococcaceae bacterium
AACTAGATTGATATTAGGGAGTGAAAAAATGCTGTATATGGAAAAGGCTAGAGAGCCATTAAGCAGTTTTAGCCATTTTATTGGTGCGGTTGCTTTTGCATTGGCCACTGTTTTATTAGTTGGAAAGACCCTGGTTGTTGGTCAGTGGAGTATAAAAATACTGATAGGTGTTGTCATCTTTGGCTTATCGTTGGTGGCTTTGTATTCAGCAAGCGCCATTTATCATTTTTCAAATGGTTCAGCAAAAAGAATCCTGCGCTTACGTAAGCTTGATCATTCGATGATCTATGTGTTGATCGCAGGTAGTTATACGCCGATTTTGTTAAAATATCTGCCACAGCGTGAAAGTTTGGTATTTGTTACGGTCATTTGGGCGTGCGCAGCGATAGGAACAATTATCAAGTTGTGCTGGTTTTCAGCGCCACGCTGGCTGCAAACACTGCTGTATATTGCCATGGGATGGGCCGTCTTGTTTGATGTCTCTGTTTTTAGAGATATGAGTGGTGTCGCTGTCTTTTTGTTAGCGGCAGGTGGTATTTGTTATACCATTGGCGGAATCATTTATATTGCAAAAAGACCAAATCTTACGGAACGTTTTGGTTTTCATGAACTGTTTCACATATTTGTACTGCTGGGAAGTGTTTTTCATTATCTTATGGTTCTCTTTTATGTCGCCTGAAATACGCAGGGGGTTTTAGGATTCTCCTGCATGCCGTAGTATTGACAATCGTTTTATTTATTGCTACAATTTGATCATAGTCATATATTAACCGGGAGCTTGTTAGGCAGGCTGAGAGGAGGCAGTGATGTCTCGACCGTACCTGATATGGATAATGCCATCGTAGGGAATACAACAAACAATCATCATGCCTGACAAGTGTCAGGCATTTTTTTGTGCCTGTTCCGAACTTTGGGAGTAAGAAGGGAGCATAAAGCCAATGACTTATCATACTCAAATGGAGGCAGCACGCCAAGGCATTGTAACGCCTGAAATGGAAGTTGTCGCTGCAAAAGAAAAAATTGATGTAAATGTGTTACGTGAACGTGTTGCAAAAGGGACCGTTTGCATTCCCGCTAACGTGAATCACAAATCCTTATCTGCTGAAGGGATTGGGGAAGGTCTTTGCACAAAAATCAACGTGAATCTCGGGGTGAGTGGTGACGCCCACGACTACACGGAAGAATGGCAAAAAGTCGAAACAGCTCTTGAATTTGGCGCTCATGCCATCATGGACCTTTCAAATTATGGGAAGACTGTTGAATTCCGTACCAAGCTTGTCGAGGAATCTACAGCAATGATCGGTACTGTACCAATGTATGATGCCATCGGTTATCTTGAAAAAGAACTCAAAGAAATTACTGTGGATGATTTCTTTGAAGTCGTTGAATATCATGCACAGCAAGGGGTCGACTTCATGACCATTCATGCTGGTATTAATCGTCGTGCTGTTTCTGCATTTAAAGAATCCGGTCGTATCATGAACATCGTTTCTCGTGGTGGGAGTCTGTTGTTTGCATGGATGGAAATGACCGGTAATGAAAATCCGTTCTATGAACATTATGACCGACTGTTGGATTTAATGTATAAATACGATGTAACAATTAGCCTTGGGGATGCTCTGCGTCCAGGTGCAACGCATGATGCATCTGATGCGGCTCAGATCTCAGAACTGATTGAATTAGGTATTTTGACAAAACGCGCTTGGGAACACAATGTCCAAGTCATGATTGAAGGCCCTGGCCACATGGCATTGAATGAGATTCAAGCCAACATGCAATTGGAAAAACGCCTTTGCCATGGCGCGCCGTTCTATGTTCTTGGGCCATTGGTAACTGATATTGCTCCAGGCTATGACCACATCACTTCTGCCATTGGTGGGGCCATTGCCGCAACGTATGGCGCGGATTTCCTTTGCTATGTCACTCCGGCGGAGCATCTGCGTTTGCCTGACTTGCAGGATGTGCGCGATGGCGTGATAGCCTCCCGCATCGCAGCACATGCTGCAGATATGGCCAAAGGAATTCCTGGCGCCCGTGATTGGGATGACAATATGAGTCGTGCTCGTAAAGAGCTGGATTGGGAAAAGATGTTCAGCTTGGCTCTTGACCCAGTAAAAGCACGCAACTACTTCGAAAGCAAGCCGCCAGAAGATCGTCATAGCTGCTCGATGTGTGGCAAAATGTGTGCTGTGCGCACAACCAATGCAATCTTGGCTGGCAACGATATCCATCTTCGTCCGGGCAATTGCTAAACAAAAAAGCTTGAGATCATTAAATGGTCTCAAGCTTTTTTTGATGAGAAAAATGTATTCTAGGTTTTTGCATCTAAAAGTTGCAAATTGTAAAAATCTGCAAATTTAAAATTCTATTCAAAAATGAAAGGATGAACTATTC